>JAURYY010000238.1 GCA_030653695.1 Paludibacter sp.
CACCATTTACATGTCCATTCTTTTTCGTGATTTTTGAACCACAGAAAAAGCAAATTTTTTATTCATAGGCTTTCAAATGCCTCAAAGGTAGTATTAATAAGGGTTACAGCAATTTCCAGCATCATTTTTGTCTATTACCCCTATTATTACAATCAGAGGAGATGTAACAGTAAAAAATACCGGTTCAGGCAGATGGCAGTTTGGTGGACCCGCAGCCAGTGCTTCGGTAACTGTAAATATTGGAGGTAATTTAGTGATAGATGGAAGTGCTTCATCTGCAACTGCCTTAGTGTCTGTTACATCAAACGGAACAAGTAATGCTAACACGCATATAGTTGTAAACATACAAGGAAATACTATTGTAACAGGTAATCCAGCTAATAATGCATGGACCAATTTCTCCATTTCGAGAGGCAGTCAGGGTGGTTCGGGTACCAGCACATGGAATTTTTACGGTAACGTAAGTGTCTCCGATGCGCAAATTCAAAACTCAACCACCACAACCAGTGGAGGATTGGGTAAATGGGTTTTTGCAAAAAGCGGAACACAAACGCTGGCATTATCCAATATTAATAGTACGGCAGCACCTTTTAACATTGATGTATTAAGTGGTTCGAACTTGAATATTGGCAACAGTACGTTAACCCCGAGCAGCGGTTTCTTTACTTTAAACCCAGGAGCCGGAATAATGACTTCACATGTTTCAGGACTGAACGGAAACTTAACCAATACGGGTGCAAAAACACTTAACACAGCCGCTAATTATACGTTTAACGGCTCAAGTGCACAGGTATCCGGAGCTTTAATGCCGGCAATTGTAAATAACCTTACCATTAATAATACTGCAGGTGTTTCGCCGGGCGCAACGCTTACCGTAACAACTGCATTGGGTTTGCAAAATGGCACATTGAATATTGGCGCCTACGATTTAACAATCGGTGCAGCAGGTTCCATTTCCGGTGGGTCTGCATCGAGCTATATTGTTACCGGAGCAGGGAAATTAATTCAGAGTGTTGCTGCCGGAGCACCCAAACTTTTTCCGGTTGGGTCTTCATCAAGCAGTTACGATCCGGCATTATTGACACCTACCGATGCTTCGTTAATTGCAGTAAATGTAGGAACAACTTTACCGGCCGCTGTACCATCGAATTATTTTTATAACGAAAAAGTATGGGATATTACGCCTGAATCACCTTCAGCAACTGTGATAACATTAACACCTTCGGTAGCTATGTCAACAATTATATCTGATGTTATTGGAAATTACAGCGGGGGAGTTTATGTAAATAAAGTAGCCGTAAAATCAGGCAATGCATACACTGCTACTTTCTCATCGTTCTCGCCCTTTGTAACGGGTACTACCGATTTGGGAACCTCAGTGGTTAATAACTTAATGAACGGAGTTACTTTCGATGGAAAAACCATCCGCAATGCCGATCGCCAAGCATTAAGAGTATTCGATACAGCCGGACGTTTGGTAGTTTCATCCAAAGCTGATATCAACATGAGCACTCAGGCAAAAGGCATTTATATTGTAAAAGCTGAAAACGGAATGATGAAAATTGCATTGACAAAATAGGTTTCTCATAAAAGTGTATAGTTATTTTAAAATAAATAAAACGTGGTGTTGTGATAACAGCTCGCTTTTTCAATAGATTTTTTTTGAAACTCTATTGAAAAGACCCTCCGATTATATCTAACAATTCGTTGGTGATTGCCTGCTGCCGTAACTTGTTGTATTGTACCGATAATTCCTGTAACAAATCGTCGGCATTGTCGGTGGCAACTTGCATGGCTACGGTGCGGGCGGCATTTTCCGAAGCATAAGCATCCAGCGCAGCTGCATAAATACGCAAATGGAGTACTTGTGGAATGAGTGTTGTTATCACTTCTTCTTTCGACGGTTCAATTAAATAATCGGCTTTTATATCCCCTTTTTGATAGTATGATAACTCAAACGGCAGGAATGTATCAACAGTCAGTTTCTGCACACTTTTGCTCTCGAAATGAAAATAAATGACCTTTATTCTGTCAAGTCTTTGTTTTACAAACATTTCCATCATGGTGTTAGCCAATTGCTGTGCCTGTTCGAAGGCAGGTGCATTGGAAAGCTCTTCGAACTCTCCGGCAACTCTGATATCCATATCAATACAAGCCTGATACACTTTTCGTCCTACAGGAAAAACAATTACATCCTCTTTTCGAACATCACGATGCGTATTGATGGATTGTTTCAACCTTTTAATCAAAATGGAATTATAACTGCCGCACAATGATGAGTTCGATGCAAAAACTAAAATCCCAACCCGATGTACATCCCTTATTTTAGTATAAACTGAATGTATTTCTTCTTCGGCGCTTAAATAATTGACCAATATTTCGTTCATTCGATGCATATAAGGCAAAAAACTATTTACAGCTTTTTCAGCTTTATGCAGCTTTGCCGCCGAAACCATTTTCATTGCAGAAGTGATCTTCTGCGTTGATTTCACCGACTGAACACGTGATTTTATTTCTTTTAATGAGCCCAATTTATGCTGTAATTAACTACTATAATAAATGACATTAGAGCCAAGAGAAAAAACAATGACAGAGCTTGTCAAATTTATACGCGATTCAAAGTGCAGGTTACAATTTACGTTTATATTATTTTAAAAATGCTTCTTCAAATTTTTATGCGTTAATGAAACCGCTATATGAACAAATATCAACCCTGTAAATTTTTCGCAACATCCGAAGCAATTTTTTCGATGATCAAAGTTACCTTTTCATCAATGACTCCGCTTTTTATAACGTCAAGCACATCGTTTTTATGCGCTGTTTCGAGCATCATCAAAAAATCTTTTTCAAATTCTTTCACTTTATTCAGCGGCACCTTTTTAAGTAAGCCCTGTACGCCGCAATAAAGAATGGCGATCTGTTTTTCGACAGGCATAGGCTCATTTAATGGTTGCACTAATAATAGTTTATTTTTCTGACCTTTATCAATAGTCATCATGGTTACCGGATCGAGATTACTGCCAAATTTACTAAATGCTTCGAGTTCGCGATATTGCGCCTGGTCAATTTTCAGCGTACCTGCCACTTTTTTCATGGCTTTGATCTGAGCTGTACCTCCCACGCGCGACACAGAAACACCAACATTGATGGCAGGGCGAATTCCTTGATTAAACAAATCGGTATCAAGAAAAATCTGTCCATCGGTAATTGAAATAACGTTGGTTGGGATATAAGCCGAAACATCACCTGCTTGCGTTTCAATTATCGGAAGTGCAGTCAGAGAACCTCCTCCTTTTACTTTACCTTTCAAACTTTCAGGCAAATCATTCATTTTTTCGGCTACCTCCTGTTGATTGATAATTTTGGCGGCACGTTCGAGCAATCGCGAATGAAGATAAAAAATATCGCCCGGGTAAGCTTCACGCCCTGATGGACGGCGTAGTATCAGCGAAACTTCGCGATAGGCTACTGCCTGTTTCGATAAATCATCGTACACAATCAGCGCATGGCGTCCGGTATCGCGGAAAAATTCGCCTATGGCAGCTCCGGCAAAGGGAGCGTAATATTGAATCGCAGCCGGGTCGGAAGCATTGGCAGCAACAATTATTGTATAGTCCATTGCTCCGTGTTTGCGGAGTGTTTCGACCAAGGATACTACCGTAGAACCTTTCTGACCAATGGCTACATAAATACAATAAACCGGATTTCCTTCTTCAAAATTTTTACGCTGATTTATGATGGCATCAATGGCAATACTTGTTTTCCCTGTCTGACGGTCACCAATTATCAATTCCCTTTGACCGCGACCGATCGGAATCATGGCATCAATGGCTTTCAATCCGGTTTGCAGTGGTTCGGTTACCGGTTGCCGGTAAATAACTCCGGGAGCTTTACGTTCGAGCGGCAATTCAATCATTTCGCCTGCTAAATTGCCTTTGCCATCGATAGGTTCGCCGAGCGGATTAATCACACGCCCCAACAGACTTTCGCCCACCATAATTGATGCCACTCGATTGGTTCGTTTTGCAACAGAACCTTCTTTTATCATATTGGTAGGTCCCAATAGCACTGCTCCTACATTATCTTCTTCAAGATTCATTACAATGGCTTTCATCCCATTTTCAAACTCAAGCAATTCGTTGGCTTCGGCATTGTTCAATCCGTAAATCCGTACTACTCCATCGCTCACCTGCAAAACCCGACCTATTTCGTCAAACTTTACATTTGAATCAATTTCTTGTAGCTGCATTCGCAGTACATCCGACACTTCGCTGACATTAATTTTATCTGTCATTTTTTCTCTTATCTTTCACGACGTAAAACCGTTTTTTTATAATAAAATAGTGTTAAACTTCCACTTATCCTTACACCCAATTTTCTATTTTTTTTTATATATTCTGACCGTTAGTGTGCATCTGCCCGACAAAGCGGAAATCAAGCCACTCCATGTCAAAAAATACAGTTATGCTGCCAACCTTAATTCCACTGATTTAATTTTTCTTTAATGCTTTTCAACTGATTTGATAAACTTCCGTCCCATCTTTTAAAATCAACTTCAATAACAAATCCGCCCAATATTGATTTATCAATTTTCTTTTCGAACTCGACTGTGCCTTTTATTTCTGATTCAATTAAAGCAATTAGTCTCATTTCTGTGGTATGGTCAATAGCTGAAGCGGTGGTAATAATTGTTTTATGGATATTATTTTTTTTCCTGTAAATATCGATATAGCTGAGAGCCATTGACTGCAAAAAAACTTCTCTTTTATTTTTCAACACCAAATCGATAAACCTCGATGTGGTTTGACTTACATTTTTCCCTGCTGAAGTAAGTAAAACTTTCTTTTTAATTTCAGAATTGATGACAGGATCTTCGAGCATTAGCATTAACAAGTGGGTGTTTTCAAAACTACCGGACATCACTTTCATTTCCCGGTAAACGTTTGCAGAGGACTTATTATTATATGCAAAACGAAGCAATGCTTTTGCATATCGTGTGGCTATTAATCCTGAATTCATAGCGTTTTTCCTTACGATTTGGGAATATTAATATCATCAAGCAAACGATGAATCATTTCGTCCTGGCTTTTTTGATTATCTAACTGTGTTTTTATTAATTTTTCGGCTATATCAACCGACAAGTCAGCAATTATCAGGCGAATTTCGCGCAAAGCATTTTCTTTCTCGGCAAGCACCTCACTGCGGGCATCTTCAATTATTTTAATTGCTTCTTTTTTAGCCAGTTCGCGTGCTTCTTTTATCACTTGCTGACTGGTTTTAGATGCATCGTTAATAATTTTCAACTGCTCTTTGCGTGCATTTTCGAGCATGGAAGTGCTTTCGATACTAACTTTTTCAAGTTCTTCGCGCGCTTTTTCGGCCATAAGCAACGATTCTTCGATATATGTTTTCCTCTCTTCAACCATTTTAAGAATGACAGGGAAACCAAATTTAACAAGCACAAACACCACTACACCGAATGTAAGCAACATCCAGAAAAGCAAACCGGTATCCGGAGTTAATAAAGATGACATAAATATAAAATAATTTTAGACATTAGAACAAAGACAACAACAACATGTCAATTCAACACGAAATTCAAAGTATAAGTTTATTTGACGTTTATACAAATAAGTTTTCTCGAACTTCGTCAAATGGCGGAGTTCTTTGAATGCGTGGCTCAAATGAAAACAAACCAAAATATCGAATCAAAAATTTCAACGCGAGAAAATAAATCTGATCATTTTATATGCCTGCTACAAGGATGATTCAGGTCGTTTTTTTACAAAATAAATCCGCAAACTACGATTGAAAATAACGAAACGGCATCGATAAATGCAGCAGCAATAATCATATTCATGCGAATATCGCTGGCAGCTTCAGGTTGACGGGCAATTGCTTCCATGGCCGAAGAGCCGATTTTCCCGATTCCCCAACCAGCTGCCATAGCAGCAAGACCAATGCCCATACCTGCACCAATTTCACCTAAACCGACGCCGGTTGTAACTTGTAATAAAATTGCAATTAACATAATGGTTTTGTATTTATTGTCAATAAATTTCCACGAAATATCTTCACAACTCCCCCATTTTTAGGGGCACTTTCTCCTGGTGGTAATCTGTAAAAAGAATTTATTGAGGAAAAAGACTTTCGAGAATCAATTTTTGGGGTTTTTTAATGACTTGGTTAATAATATTTAGAATAACTTTTTTTAATAATTAATTTAGTTGAAAATACTTATACCTTCGCCTTTTTATGCGACTCAACCCTACCCAAACCTATAAAAACTGCGGTCAGCATAGTAAATACATACGCCTGAATATAAGCGACCAACAATTCGACAAAGCCGAGAAAAACACTAAAAAAAACCGACAACGCCGTCATTCCGGTATGGGTGGCTGCACCCATTTTCGCCGTAACAAAAATAACGCTGACAAGCGCCAAAGTTATCGAATGACCAGCCAGCATATTTGCAAAAAGACGTATCATTAAAGCAAATGGTTTCATGAAAATACCTGCCAGTTCGATAACAGGCATAAAAGGAATGGGCGCTTTTAACCAAACAGGAACATCGGGCCACAATATTTCTTTCCAATATTCTTTTGTGCCTGTAATATTGACAATCAGGAAAGTAATAAATGCCAAAACAAATGTAATCGTAATATTGCCTGTAACATTGGCTCCACCAGGAAAAACCGGAATCAGCCCCAATATATTATTGATAAAAATAAAAAAGAAAAGGGTGAGCAAATAGGGGGCATACCGTTTGTAGTCTTTCCCCACACAGGGTTTTATCACTTCTTCATAAATATTCATAACGAACATTTCGGTAAATGCCACAAATTTACCTTTGGGATAAAAACCTTGCTTTTTGTACGATTTTGCAACAGACATAAACACCAGAATCAACAATGAACTGCTGATGATTAACGACAACGCATTTTTGGTAAGAGATATATCAAACGGGCGGCGTTCTGTTCCGGACTGTTCAATTTCAACTATTTTTCCGGTAAATTTTTCAGATTTTGAAATCGCAAATCCTTGATAAACAACATTTTCGTGGAAACGAGAAGATAAAAAAACATGCCAACCGGTATATTTACTATAAACAATTACAGGCAGCGGTATCGTAATTTGTTTTGTTCCAATGCGGGTGATATGCCATTCGTAAGCATCGGCAACGTGATGAAGAATAAATTCTTTAACATTCAGTTCGCTTTCTTGATTGACATCAGATGAAGATGCACTACCTTCGACTAAAGTGGAAGGTAAAAACAAAAGTGCCAACAGCAAACCGAAAATCCGAAAAAAATTACTCATTTTTCTTTTTAGCTTTTTCAGTTTTTTCAACCTGTGAATAAAAAAATACTTCACAAAATATATAGATCAGATAGAAACAGGCAAATATAATCAAAAGTACTTTGGAGTTGTCCTTTGCATAAAAGAAAAGAATCATAACAGCTATTGCCGAAAGAATAAATTTTGAAAGTTTAAGTATCATATAGATGTTTACCACTTTACGTTCATCATTTCGTTTGATGCGCGTTAACACATTGATCATCGATGTTCCTAAAACAAAATAAAAGGCAGGAATTACGGGATATAACTCAATGTGGGGCAGATGGAGTATATCATTAAGCAACCACCAGCCACCCCATCCCGAAACAAGAATAATCGCTGTGAATATTAAAATTAATTTATTGTTTAATCGGTTCATCTGATTTTTCATTGGTAATTTGTTCAACACAAACATAGATTTCGTTTAAATTCACTTCACATAAACCACTTTCAATGGGGTACTCATGCAGAGGGTTATCCTTATTTTTATACCTTATCACTCCTTTGGTTAATGACGCAATTAACGAGGCATGATTCTCTAAAACAGTGAATTTACCGTTTGTTCCGGGCAAAGTAACGACATTTACATTGCCCGAAAACACAATTTTCTGAGGGGTTATGATTTCTAATTTCATACCGTTTTTTTGCGGGCAAGTTTCAGCAATTTATGTCCGTTGGCAATGGCTTCATCAATTTTTCCAACATTTAGAAATGCCATTTCGGGTATTTCATCAAGTTGTCCATCTAATATCATTTTAAATCCCTGTATGGTATCTTTTATCGAAACCATTACGCCGGGCACACCCGTAAACTGCGCCGCCATGGCAAATGGCTGTGAAAGAAATCGTTGCACTTTACGCGCACGTTGCACGGTTTTTTTATCTTCATCCGATAATTCTTCCATACCCAAAATTGAAATTAAATCCTGCAATTCTTTGTTGCGCTGCAATATTTGTTTCACACGCTGAGCAGTTGCGTAATGTTCTTCGCCTACAATTTGGGGGTTTAAAATCCGTGAGGTAGATTCGAGCGGATCAACAGCCGGAAAAATACCTAATTCGGCAATTTTGCGACTTAAAACCGTAGTGGCATCAAGATGCGTGAAGGTGGTGGCAGGTGCCGGGTCCGTCAAATCATCGGCAGGCACATAAACTGCTTGCACCGAAGTAATTGAACCGTTCTTAGTTGAAGTTATACGTTCCTGCATTCGCCCCATTTCGGTTGCAAGGGTGGGTTGATAACCCACAGCCGAAGGCATTCGACCAAGCAACGCCGAAACTTCGGAACCTGCCTGCGTAAAACGGAAAATATTATCAATAAAAAACAAAATGTCACTGCCGCCTTCTTTGCCGTTATCCCTAAACGATTCAGCCACAGTCAGCCCTGATAAAGCTACTGAGGAGCGTGCTCCGGGAGGCTCGTTCATTTGACCAAAGACAAGTGTAGCCTGCGATTTTTCAACTTCGTCGTAATCAATTTTTGACAAATCCCAATGCCCGGCATCCATGCTCTTTTTAAACTCTTCACCATATCGGATCACACCCGATTCTATCATTTCGCGGAGCAAATCGTTTCCTTCGCGCGTTCGCTCACCTACGCCTGCAAAAACTGAAAAACCATTATAACCTTTAGCAATATTGTTTATCAACTCCATGATTATCACAGTTTTACCAACACCTGCACCGCCGAAAAGTCCTATCTTTCCTCCTTTTGAATAGGGTTCGAGCAAATCGATTACTTTTATTCCGGTAAACAAAATACTTTCACTCGTTGTCAAATCTTCAAACTTAGGAGGTTCCCGATGAATGGGATAAGCACCTTGTTTATCGAGCAATTTCATTCCATCAATCGAATCACCAATCACATTCATCAGCCTGCCCCTGACCTGATTGCCGGTTGGCATCAATATAGGGCTTCCCAGCAACATTACTTGCAAACCGCGCCGCAACCCATCAGTTGAGTCCATAGCCACACAACGTACAGTTTGCTCGCCTATATGTTGCTGAACTTCAACAATTAACTCGCGCCCATCACCTCTGTCAATACTCAATGCATCGTAAATTGCCGGCAATTTAATTTCCTCCTCATCGTTGAAATCAAAAAAAACATCCACTACCGAACCGATGATTTGAGAAATACGTCCAATTTTATCTGACATTATTATAATTTATTGATATTGGGAATTAAATATAATCAAGGTTAAAATTCAATGTTGTAAAAATAACCAATCAAAGTGAATTACTAAAAAATATTTTTCTGTCATAACGTTACTATGAAAAAAAATTCAAATTAACGGTAATACACATTCATTCAGCGTGTTGAACTTCCATTATTTAAATTTCGAAGATGTTGAACTTGAAATATATTTAGATTTTATATGTTTAAAAAAACAAATAAGAAACCTTATTGATTCAAATATTTTCAAATATTTTCAAATATTTTAATCAAGTTTCAAAACAGCAAGGAAAGCTTTCTGAGGAACTTCCACATTTCCGATTTGTTTCATGCGTTTTTTACCTTTTTTCTGTTTTTCCAACAGCTTGCGTTTGCGGCTGATATCGCCCCCGTAACATTTGGCAGTTACATCTTTACGTACCGCTTTAATGGTTTCGCGTGCTATTATTTTTGCGCCGATAGCTCCCTGAATGGCAATATCGAATTGTTGACGCGGGATAAGTTCTTTCAGTTTTTCGCACATGCGACGGCCTAAAGGAACAGCATTATCAACGTGAATAAGCGACGAAAGCGCATCCACCGGCTCACTGTTAAGCAAAATATCGAGTTTTACTAATTTTGACGGACGGTAACCGTTGGGGTGATAATCGAACGAAGCATATCCTTTCGATATACTTTTCAACCGGTCATAAAAATCAAAAACTATCTCGCCCAAGGGTAAATCATATATCAATTCCATGCGATTACCCGAAATATAATCCTGTTTAATCAATTCACCACGTTTCCCCAAACAAAGCGTCATAATCTGCCCGATATAATCGGTACGTGTAATAATTGAAGCCCTGATGTAAGGCTCTTCAATTCTGTCAATCGCCATAATATCGGGCAGTCCCGCCGGATTATGAACTTCTATCATTTCATCCTTTTTGGTATAAACTTTATAGGACACATTCGGAACCGTGGTGATAACGCTCATATCGAACTCGCGGTCGAGCCGTTCTTGTATGATTTCCATGTGAAGCATTCCCAAAAATCCGCAACGAAATCCAAAACCAAGAGCTACCGATGACTCAGGTTCGAAGGTAAGCGATGCATCGTTGAGTTGAAGTTTTTCGATGGATGCCCGCAAATCTTCAAAATCCTCTGTTTCGATTGGATAAACACCGGCAAATACCATGGGTTTAACCTCTTCAAAGCCGCTAATCGCACTTTTACATGGACGTTTTACATGCGTAATCGTATCACCTACTTTTACTTCTTTCGAAGTTTTGACACCCGAGATTATATAACCTACATTTCCTGCACTCAAAATTTGAGTTGGCGACATGTCGAGTTTCAGAATGCCGATTTCGTCGGCATAATATTCCTTTTCGGTATTTACAAATTTTACCAAATCTCCTTTTCGAATGGTGCCGTTTTCAATTTTGAAATAAGCAATAATGCCGCGAAACGAATTAAATACCGAATCGAAAATCAAACATTGCAACGGTGCTTCGGGGTCGCCTTTGGGAGCAGGAACACGCGAAACAATCGCTTCGAGAATTTCATCTACTCCCATTCCGGTTTTTCCGCTGGCACGAATAATGTCGGCTGCTTTACAACCGAGCAAATCTACAATCTGATCTTCAACCTCTTCGGGCATAGCAGTATCCATGTCCATTTTATTCATAACAGGAATAATTTCAAGATCGTGTTCGATGGCCATGTAAAGATTCGAAATGGTCTGCGCTTGAATACCTTGTGTAGCATCCACAATCAGCAAAGCACCCTCGCAAGCAGCAATCGAACGGGATACTTCGTACGAAAAATCAACGTGCCCGGGCGTATCAATCAGATTGAAAATATAATCTTCGCCATTCAAACGATAACTCATTTGTATAGCGTGACTTTTAATTGTAATACCGCGTTCACGCTCCAAATCCATGTTGTCAAGCACTTGCGCTTGCATTTCTTTCCCTGCAACCGTATTGGTATATTCTAATAAACGATCGGCTAAAGTGCTCTTTCCGTGGTCGATGTGAGCAATAATACAAAAATTGCGGATTCTATTCATTCGTAATTTTTTAATTTTAAACTATATCGCAAAAGTACAAAAAAAAATGCACATACTTCAAATAGATTTGACCTGATTCTTTGCAGTTCCATTATTTTTAGTCAAAACTGAGGAAAATTATGAATCAACAGCCTTCAATTCGAATCGGCGGTTTAGTTTAACTTATTGTTTATCCATTGACTGCAATAATTGGCAAAAAATCTCTTTCATCATGACACTTCAATGGGTACAGTTTTAAAAAATTTAGTACTAAAATAGCCACAACTCAAATAGCTATTGCAATTGAATTCAGCATCTTAAACTACCTGAAAATAAATCAGAGAATTCGAAAAAATAGTTTTTCGTTTAATTTTCGGCAAAATCATTTGCAAATACAAAAAATCGGCGTATATTTGCACCCGCTAAGCCCATAAGGTACCATAGCTCAGTTGGTAGAGCAAAGGACTGAAAATCCTTGTGTCCCCGGTTCGATTCCTGGTGGTACCACAAAGTAAAACGCTAACAATCTTATAGATAGATTTTTTAGCGTTTTTATTTTTTCAATTTTCACCACATTTGTCCTCAGAATTATACAAAAAAAACCGTTTCAAATAATTTGAAGCGGTTTTTTATGTATTATTATTTTTTCTCAATTCAACTCATCACTCACTTATCCTTGGCTTTAATAGAGTTTTTGAGAATAAAGTAAATCGCATATCCGAAAATAAGCACTGCAAAAGCGGCAACAATGCAAATGGTAGCTCTGTAACATAAAAATTGAGCGGGAACAATAAAGTATCGGACTGCAGCTGCGAGCAACAAACCGCTCAGAACCGGCGTAAAAACACCCACAGATTTTAAAATAAAGTTTTGACATTTCATAAAAATAAATTTAAATGATTAATATTCATGCGATTATCAAATGGTTGAAAATTCAACTTTATGTTTGATCTACAAATGTAAAATTTATTTTTTGTTTTTAATCATAAGTACGAGAATTTTCATTAAAATTTTCAGGATTTATTTTTAACACCATGCATACAATTGGTTCATTAAATGAATGTATATTCGTTTTTTTACGAATTGAAGATTTTTTATTAATTTTGCAATCTTTACAAAATAAAATATTAAAAAAATACAAAGAAAAATAAGATGAAGAAACTGACCTTACTGTTACTCGCAACCGTCATGTTTGCAGGAATAAAAGCTGACGAAGGCATGTGGATGCTGCCATTAATTGAGAAACTAAACATTCAGAAAATGAACGGCATGGGCTGTGCGTTAAGTGCTCAAGAAATTTACAGCGATAAAAACGTGAGTCTTAAAGATGCCATCATTGTGTTTGGAAATGGCTGTACAGGTGTTGCGGTATCGAATCAGGGACTTGTCTTTACCAATCATCATTGCGGTTTCGGGGCTATACAACAACTCAGTACTGTGGAACACAATTATTTAAAAAACGGATTTACTGCCGAAAATCAAAAAGATGAATTGCCTTGTGAAGGACTTACCGTCAAATTTTTAGTGAAAATTGAGGATGTTACCGAACGCGTTCAATCGCAACTACCCGATGAGCTGACCGGAAAACCCAGAAAAGACAAACAAGACTCCATTCTGAAAATAATAAAAAAAGAAGCTGAGCACAATACACATCACAAAGCGCAGGTCAAACCTTTTTATTCAGGAAACGAATTTTATATTTTTGTTTACGATGAATTTACCGATGTTCGTTTTGCTTTCGCACCGCCCTCCTCTATCGGCAAATTTGGCGGCGACACCGACAATTGGATGTGGCCTCGACATACGGGTGATTTTTCGGCTTTCAGAGTTTACTGTGATTCGACCGGAAAGCCTGCTTCCTATTCAGAAAAAAACATTCCCTATACACCCAAACGGTTTGCATCGGTTTCGAATCAGGGATATCAAGCGGGCGACTACACCATGATTATCGGAAATCCGGGTACGACAACCCGCTATTTGTCATCGTGGGGAATTGAAAACCGAATGAAATCGAGTAATCAGGCTCGCATTGATGTAAGAGGAGCAAAACAAGCAGTCTGGAAAAGGTTTATGCAGACCAACGAAGCCATTAACATAGCTTATGCCGGCAAATATGCACGAAGTTCAAATTACTGGAAAAACAGTATCGGCATGAATAACGCCATCAAAAAACTTCATATTATTGA
>JAURYY010000239.1 GCA_030653695.1 Paludibacter sp.
TGTATTGAAAATTTTTAACCAGTAAATATCATTTCCTTCAGCCATAATAATAATAATTTTTTATGGACACAAAGATAGTGATTTTATTTGAATTGTTCAAGTTATTATTTCACAAAGCCTAAGTGTCCCGCAGAAAATCACGTACGTGATTTTTTTGATTTTCCTCCCGCTCAATTTCATCTATTTTACCTAACAACCGAATGAGATTTTGTTTAAAAGTGTCTATTTCCTGACGTGTAGGACGCTGACGCAAAAAGGCTTTATTGAGTGATTTTTTGGGAGCAAGGGGAGTGAACTTCATAATTGCCTGGATATATTTTAGATCTGGATTCAGTTATTTTTTTTTCAAACATACAAAACTACAAAATCATTTTCACATTTTGCAACAATCAGTTGACTTGATTAGATTTTGTTTTGATTTTTAGATACGCAATTTTTCTCATCTCGTGACAGAAATTTATTGTTGTTTCCAAAAACTTCTACGGTTGGTTTCTATGCAAGAGCTAATAGTATGCTATGTTGTACGATACAAATAATTATTGTTTAAAATTTAATTAACTCATACATTGCAGATTTAATTAAAAAACAAAACCGCCCAATCTGAAGAAATTCAGATAGGGCGGTTCTTTTCTTATAGTCCCCCAACGGGGGATTTAGGGGTCTTTTATTTTACTTCTTCTAAAACAAATACCCTTTATTTATGGGGCTTTTAAGTGCTATGGTACAAATGAGGTACAAGTGCAAAAGCATTGAAATTCTTATATTTCAATTGATTAGCAAAGATAATCAAAAAAATAAAAACCGCCCACGATTGAGGGCGGCTCTCGCAAGAAAACAGTTATTGCCTACGCTTAGGCAACTGTCACAGAACCCAAATAAACGCTGTTAGCAACGTCTTTTCCATCTTCAGTAATGAAGCCCAGGAATACTTCAACACTTTCTCCCAACCAATCAGCAGGAACTGCAATTTCATGAGCACCAGTTGATCTTTGGCTACCGGCAGTTTCGTAAACGGCTTCAGCTCTTACAGGATTCAACACCATTACCAGTGCTTTGTCGGTTTGCAAAGCTGAACCCGAACCTGAGTTGTCAGTCCAAGTCAAGCCAATCGAGCCACTTGTGGCAAGGGCTTGCGCTCCGGAAGCAACAGTAAGGTTACCACGAGAAACCAACACTTTTGAAGGGTCAACGCTGAACTCAGGGAAAGTCCCCGTGATTGCGTTGTTCAAAATGTACGACATTGCAGCATTGAACGCTGTTTGTTTGGTCGTGAAGCGTTTGTAGCCTACACGGATAAAGCCAGTCATTGGCTTTAAGATACCCAATACTAAAGCGAATTTACTGCGCTGACCTACTTGCCCGTCAGTGCGGGGATTGCTTACAGAAGAAGCCTTTGCACGCATATAGCTAATGCCTTTCCAACTTCCACCTACTACGTTTCCTACTTTACCAGAGAAACTGCCTAAGATTCCTAAATTAATCTTTCCCATAACTTAAAAAATTAAATGATTTATAAATATGTTTACTTGGACTTGGTACGGCTCAAACATGGACTTTCCCTTATCCGAATGTAAAGATATATCGTAATTATGTAGCTGACACAGAATGAGTTTAGCTTGCTGCCGATTGCGTTTATTTGCTTTTGCAAGGGCTTTCACACCCCTGCATTTTTGAAGAATTGGCGAACAAACGCTTGCTTGTATTCGCTGACGGCTCGAAGTGTTTTTGTTAGCTGCTGCTCCCTTTCCTCCAATAATTTGAGAGCCCGGACAGTTTGAGCAAAATCGGCGGCATGTTGCTCAATGACTGGAATGTGGAACGCCATAACGCTGCGGAATGTCCGAATGGTGATAAACGGAATGACCGAACCATGCAAATGCGGCTCAAAGGCACGACACCGCCACAAAGCATAACAGAGGGTGCGAAGCCGGTCGGCTTGCTCCTGATTTTCTGCGATTATTATAAAGCAATTCGGACAGGGTAACAGAAGCGGTTTGCCGCTGTTATTTCCTTTGTTTAGGATAAAGAAATGAGGATTTCGGATTTCTTCTTTCTGGTTGTAAGACTTCAAAATAAAGGTACACATAAGCCAACTGATTAGAGGGTGAATACATGAGCTGCTGCCCCTGCAAATAATTTTTCTCCCCAGAAAAGAGAAAAAAGAAAAAAAGAAGAAAAAAAAGATATGCCTTTCCTAACAGCCAGGAGAGCGACGGCTGTCAAGGTTTTTCGGCAAAATACTACCCGAAGCGTAGCGAGGTGTGGAGATTTTGGCGAAAACCCGTAGGGCTTGACCTTTACTGCCGGTAAGCGAAACGGCTATCTTTGCATATTCATTTTTTTTCTGGAGAAATACTATTTGATTCTCCATTAAATAAAATAGAAACCCCGATTCTTATCGGGATTTCTATTCTCCGTATTATCTTCTGTAGTTTACTAACTGATTGAATCGAATTCGATATTCTTCAGTATATATAAAATCTATATTTCTCATTTTTACCTCCTTTCTGTTTTTAATTGTTTATTGGTATTTTATAAATAGCACGTTCTTTAAAAAAAAATAAATTTTGTTGTGACTATTTTTTTATCGGGGCTAACTCGTCGCAGAAATAAATATATACCATTGGGTTAGCGTTGGAAAAGGGCTTGGGGAAAACGGAATGAATGAGCTTGCGAAATGGAAATGAGTATTTCCCGAAGCCGTGCGGTGCTGAGGTGTATGCTTGTAATGAAGGCAAAATGTAGTGTAGGGTCAGCGGGGGAACGACAGCTGATCCCGGAATGAAATGGAGCTGAAATGGAACGCATATACCGCAAGCACATGGATAAAAAACCCGGAATATATTTATTTTATGCACAACTAATGGGTGGTGGGGCTCTTGTGGCTTTCTTATATTGGCGGTACGCCTAAAAAACTCACCGTTAAGGTGTAATAAACTTACCGCTCTGCCTTTAGGCGCTTAGTTTCTTATGGGGTGGACTCGTCGCAGTAGAAAAAATATACCATTGGGAATGCGTTGGAAGAGGGCATGGGTGGGATAGGCATGTAATGTAACATGGGTTGGGGAATGAAATGGAGCTTTACTGGCTGTTGTGTATGGGTTTAAAGCGTGGATTACTGCCGAAAAGTGAAATGGAATGACTGCGTGGATTGTGGAATGGAACGACTAAACCACCTATGCTGTGGGGTGCTGAGGTGGGTGAAATGAACTGAACGAATGTAGAGTAGGGTGGACGCGTAGTGAGGTACGAACAGCGTCCCCCGAAACGTAATGAGAGAAGTGAATGAACCTACCGCAAGCACATGTAATAAAACACGACATATTTTTTTCGACTGCAACCGCTGAAAGGGAGGAGGGGAATATTGTTGGTCTTCGGGCAGCGAAGCGGGGCAAAGCGTTGATATTGTGCGGCTATTATACATAATTAGGTTATGGGCTTCCCTATTGATTTGCCGTCAGGCAAGGGAACGAACATAACTAAGCGTTATGTATATATAGCTTTAAATCGTCCGGATTGCACGTGCACTCGTTTTTTTTTGCTTTTAGGATTTTGCCGTTTTCTTTCTTCGGCAAAAGGGAAAGCAATAAAAAATCCGCCAGTGGTAATCCTTTTACTTACTTCCTAATGGCAAGAATTTTCAGCTTCTGCACCAGTGGGCGGATTGGGTGCAAAGTTTTGTGCTTTAGATTGGTGTTAATATACTACTTTCCCAAGCTGATATTTATGTTAGGTAAATCTACTTGAAATGTCACTTTTGCTTTTAAAGCGGTAAAAACACGGAACATGGTATCGAAAGTTACATTGCTGGCATTGTTTTCGATACGTGAAATTTGTGCTTTTTTTACCCCAATAAGTTTGCCGAGTTCTTCTTGGGTTAAATGTCTTTCTTTTCGGGTTTGTTTAATGGCTGCACCAATCATTTCTAATTGCAATTCATATTCAAATCGGTCTCTGTCGGGTGTTCCAATAGTTCCAATCAGCCTGTCTTTAACTTCTTCTAATGTGTATGTTTTCATATTGTTTTATCGTCAATACTTTTCAGGAAATCGAATGACTCTTCCAAAAATACAATTTCAAATAGTTTTGTCATTCATACACGATTTTAGACTACAAAGCTAAATGATAGTTTACATATAACGAAACATTTGAGCAAATAATTCTATTTTATTGTGTGAATCCTTTCTGCGACTATATAAATGATTGAATTAGTAAAAACTAAATAGGCTGAACCTCATTTCTGAAATTCAGCCGATTAAATATAATATGGGAAGCAGGTTCTATTCCGCTAAAGATCGGACTGCTTTTACCACACCATAGAGCCAAAGACGCTTTGACGAACAAAAATGCCATTAACCTGCGCTTACCAAGACTTGTTTTTATAGAAATGTAAGACCAACCTTTCTGTGTAAACCCTGTTCAAAAATCCTTATCAAGGTCGATAATTGAATATTACCTTTTGCATTTTCAATTTTTGAAATATAACTTTTTTTTGTACCCGACATTATTGCAAGCTCCTCTTGCGTTAAATTAGCTTCTTTTCTTGCCTCTTTGAGCATTTCACTTACAATAAACATTTGTGCTTTTTGTTCATACACATTACGTTTATCAGTTCCAATTTTTCCATGTTCCACTTCAATTAATTCGTCAAAAGTGGTTATTCCTTTATATTTATCCATAATAATTATTTCTTTTCAAAATACTCCTGTTTTAGTCTCATTGCCTTTTCAATCTCTGTTTTTGGTGTTTTCTGTGTTTTCTTCTGAAAACCATTAAACAATATCACTAATTGTCCTTGGTCGAAACAGCAAAAAATACGGTATATATTTGATTAATACTCTACCCGAATCTCAAATAGTCCTTCACAGGAAGTCATTGGTGATAAAAACTTATCAGGTACCCGCTCAACTTGTTTTATTAATTCAAAAACATATTGAATTTTATCTTTTACTTTGGTGTCCAGATCCTTATAAAAATCCAAAAAGTGTTCTTTATAAAATACTATCTGTCTATTCATGCTGCAAAGTTATCTTTTAAAGTAACATTATCCAAGTTTTTGAATGATTATTTTCAAGTACTGAATCAATTAACACAATCGGCTGAACTCCATTTCTGAAATACAGCCGATTGTGCAAATAATATGCAAGGTGAAATCTTGCTTCTAGCAAGACTTAGGTGAGCCCAAGCACCGAACTAAAGAAAGCTTCTGCTCTACGAAGGATTTTGAACATTTACAGAATTAATTTTTCACCAGCACTAGCGGTTGTAATAACAATTTACTTTCAAAGCTTAATTGAAAGTTCTAAATGTCCGCTAAA
>JAURYY010000251.1 GCA_030653695.1 Paludibacter sp.
GGCACTTTGCACTACATCACGCAAATACACACTGCTGACAGTCAAGTCGGTGGCGGGTAACAACTCGAACAAAAACGAATCAAAAAACCGACCCAGCAACGCATCCGAAAGCAAATACTCGTACAGTTCCGCCCGCTCATAAGCAAACTCGGACTGCACACTGCTGATAAAAATTTTTAGCTTGGGCATGGGGATGATTGAAAATTATCGATCAAATAAAATCTATAAATTGAGATAATGTTACATTTTCAATTTGCAGCCTACATTTCCGAATAAATACGGTTTGCTCGTCCACTGTCTGCTCCGAAAAACCCAACGTTACTTTATCAGGATTTGCATCAACTATTCCCAAATATACCGGTGCAGTTTGTCCACCTACAAGCGCGATATGAATTTTTGCCATTATTTGTTATTGATGATTTTATCTAACACTTTTTCCAATACACACACATAATAAAACGGCACATTAATGAGCCGAAACTCTTTACCTTGCTGCGTTCTAACTATATTTACGCTCAAGGGTTGCGACCACACTCTTACTGCAATGTCGTGAGGTGCTTGATCCATAAATAAATGCAGCGATTTTAATTTTGCATTATGCCCCGATTTTACCTCAATAGGTATCGCCCTCCCTTGGTATTCAATAATAAAATCTATTTCGGCTGAGGATTGATCCTTTGCGCGAACCCAATATTGTCTGTGTTTTGTAACTCTTGTTTCCAACGAAATAAGCTCCTGTGCAACAATCTGTTCGGCAATCGAACCTCGCCAAACATCTTGAATGTCGGTGGCCGAAAAGACCTCTTTGCGTACTCCGGCAACATAGTTTACAATTCCGGTATCAAACCAAATCAACTTGGGTTTTCGAGTCTTGGATGCTAACAAAGGTAAATGTGTTGATGTAGTAGGATAAACCAATTCCAATAACATGGTTTTTTCTAACAAGCGAAATGCTTCACCCACCTCACGCGAACGATAATTTGTGCCACCAAATCGCTCAAATGATATTGGCGAACCAGCATACCGCCAGCCTTCTGTAATTAAAAATCGAACAATTTGCATCATGGTAGTATTGTGTGCATATTTTTCAACATCATCGCTATATGCAGCAATCAAACTGTCGTAAATTTTATCACATGCAAGTACATCACGCCTTTCGGCAAATTTTTTTATAACTGCAGGCATACCTCCAATCACTACAAAATTTTTAAAGTGTTGCATAATCCGACCATGTACACCCACTACACTTAAACTTTCTATCAAATTTTGATCAAAACTTTCTCCTATGCCATTCAAAAATTCAATAAAAGAACAAGGATGTATGGCCATGTATTCAACTCTGCCAACCGGAAATGAAATATTTCTATCCAATAGGCTTTCTAAAAGTGAACCAGCAGTAATCACGTGCAACCACTTGAACTCTTCATAAAAATAGCGTAACATGGCTACTGCTTTTGCCGAATTCTGAATTTCATCGATAAAAAGCAATGTAGAACCATCCTTTTTTTGCTGACTGTTAAGTATATAAATTGCATCAACTAAAGTGTGTACTTCTTCAAATTCTTCAAACAAACGGCACTCTGATGGTATATCTAAATTTAATTTTAAATACACATCAAACTCTGATGCAAAATCGTTTACCAAGGTAGTTTTTCCTACCTGTCGTGCACCACGCAAAACTAACGGTTTCCGGTCATCTTCCTTTGCCCATTGCTTCAATTGAGTTAATAGTATCCTATTTATCATATATTTAATAATTTACGAACATGCAAAGATACAAGTTTGTAATGAACTAAGGGTATAAAATAGTTATTTTTGTAATGAACTAAGGGTATAAATATTAAATTATTGTAATAAACTAAGAGTGAAAATGGGAATAGATTTAGATTCGTCACGCAATGCGTGACGAAACTTAAATCTTCAATTTTACAAATCCCAACACATCCGAATCTTCATCAATTCTTCGGGATTTGGGAAAATCGAATTGGGAATAATTGAAGTTTTTTGGGCGTGAAGATGGGATAACGCAATACATATTATGTTGTTGTTGTGATTTCTAAGAACCATTTTTGAACCATTTCATCTCCTATCAATAGAGTTAGCTCATTCCACTTTTTAATGTTTTGCCAATCCTTTTGTTCCTTGGGTTTCATTGCTGAGTAAATCTCATGTAACTTCATTTTTAGAGCATCTAAATCAGAAATTGGAATCGTTTCAAATCCATTTAATTTCATCCATGTTTTCACATTGCCAAGAACTGTTGGTATTTTAGTTGAAGTTTTTAGTTTTTCTTCCAATGAAACACGGTTGGCAGCTTCACGTTTATCCTGCAATTCCTTTTCGGCTTCTAATACTTTGTCATGCAATAATTTGTTATTATACAGTTTTTCAATCGTTTGTTTAAGGTCATAATGACTAAGTTCTGATGGCAGCAAATTCTCTGCTTTTTCAATCAGTTGCTTAGCTTCTTCAAAATTCGATTGATTGCACATTTTTTCAGCTTGTTGAATGGCAAGTTTATAATCTCCAATCAACTGTTGTTCTTTTTGAATCTTTTCTTGCTCTAACCTTTCTTGCTCTACCCTTTTTTGTTGTTGTACTTGCAATTCCATTTCATTTTTCATACGCTGTATTTCTCTTTCTTCTTGTGCCTTTTTAATATCATCATCAGTCAGTGGAGTTAATTTTATAAATCCCATAAGTGAAAATTTATCGCCACTTTGAATTGCAATCTTTCGGGATTTGGCTGATTTTGAATCATGCAACATCCCACGACTTACAGTTTTTGTTTTACCCCATTTCTCTTCGGTATACGAAAGTTTATCAATAGAGTAATCATCAAACTGCCAATCACCTGTAATACTATGAAAACCACTGCCGGCAGCCATTTTTAGAATACAATACTCACCATTTACTGGTATTTGATTGATTAATGAATTGATGTTTTCAATAATTTTATCCGTTTTATCGGTAGCGTATTTAGTGAAGAAGACATCTAACTTTTTATAATCAGCGAGTATTTGCGGAGTTTTATCGGTAGCGTATTTAGTGAAGAAGGCTTTTTCTTTTTCCAAATACTTTTTTGTGTGGGCATTAATTATCTCAAAAAGAAATTCAACTTCTTTGTTGATAAGATTTGTTTTCTTTAGTGAAAATTGAGCAATCTTTTCAGCATAATTTTTAAAAGCTATGTCAGCTATGCTTATGCTCATTATTGATTTTTGGTTTGGCTCAATCACTTCGTAAAAAGTATTAAACCCATCCGATTGAAAAAGGGAATTAGTTCTGCCATTTTGACCGCCACTAAACTTCCATCCTCCTTGCGAAGTTGTTTTCAAATTAAAAATCTTGGTATTTACTAAATTTGTTTTTTTAAACTCTGCATCCGAAACTTTTATGAAACGCATAAATTCATCGCCATCGCTTGCTTTTCCAAAGAGTGTTTGTTCATTTAATGTTTTTGAATCATTGAGTAAATAGTCGACCAAAATTGACCGAATAGCACCTTTTAAGGAACTGCCAGGAACAATCGGTTTATTTGATAGACCATTCTTGATACATGATTTTATATCATTTGTGCCAAAGTAAGTACTGTTAAACACAGTATCTACACAATTATCCAAATTACCTGCCAGTTTTGTAAGCAATGATGAACTGTTTTTTTCTAACAGAGCTTTCGTCAAATCGTCAATCTTTACAAACTGAGCAGCCTTCTTTATATTGAGTATCTTCACTTTGTCTTCATGTACCACAAAATCACTTCCTTGTACCCAGTCTTTTTCGGCTCCCGCTCCCACATGCAATGGAGTTAAAACTTCCATTTGCAATATGTATTTTTTATTTAACTCATTCATAAGCTATTGTATTAAATTTTTACAGGAATAAAAATTGATTTACCGTTTCGCCAAATCGGATGCGCTATTCCAGGATAACTTTGCGTTGGATTTAAATTAACAATCATCCCCTTTATATCAATTTTTGCCGAAGTTTCAGAAACTTTGAAAACTGATGCTGGGGTAAACATGTGTATCGTGTTTTTACGAATACTATTGTGTGGACTTGTTGTTATCCAACCTCCACGTTTAGTAAAATCATAAGTCACGTCTTTATCATCAAGCATTTCTGTTAGTTGCGTTTCCGATTCAGGACAAAACATAGATAAATTTGAAACATAATCGCTTGCAGGCAGTTCAAGTTCAATTTCATCTTTTGAAAATGAAAAAAAACCGTTACCGATATTTCTATCCGTTCCAATGCCTTCATCTTTTAATACTTCCAAAGCGCCATCTAAGAGTTTTGTATCGCCTTGAACTACGAAAAACAATCCAGATTGATCTTTAAAATAAATCCGATCCATATAAAATGGTTTGGCTTCTTCGCTAAAATCACGTGAAACAGTAACCCGCTGCGAAACCTGCGAAGACATGAAATCATTTTCGATAGCGGAACAAGTTAAAAATTCACCTTTAATATGCTGTACATCTTGTCCGTTTTCAAAAAGTGTGACTCCAGCTATCAATTTCTCAAAATACTCCACATCCAACCAGCCTACTTTCTTGATTTTCTTGGCATTACCAATCTCTTCCAATTTTGGCAATTTTTGTTTCAGTAATTTAGGAAAAAAGTAAACTGGATTGTCCGTTTCGCTTTTTTGATAATACGGAAATAAACTACTGATGGTAAAACCCAAATCACCATCGGTAGGTATTTCTTTACCAACTTTAGCCAAACAAGATGTAAGAGCGGCATACATAGCATCCGACTGAACAGTTTTCAGACTGATACTATAATCATCGCGCTCATCGCCAATGTGCAAGGGTGTTGTGAAGTGGAGTTTGTAAATTTTGAATTTAGTTTTCATTTTCAAAGTATTTATCAAAAGGTATGTCAACTGTAACAAGCGGCGAAAATTTCACTTGTCCGTAACCACGAGAACCACTTCCGCCTAAATAATCATTCTCTAAAGCATGAATTCCATTTTTGAGTAATTCCAGAGATTTTTCGCCATCTTTGTCGTTATCCCATACATTAATCACTATTTCAACATCAAACGAGACACCGGCTGGGATACGTTCAGTTTGACGGATACCACCTTTCTTGGTAACTCCTGTTTGTCTGTCAATTGTATTTTCAAATTTATTTTCAGTATAAGGCATATCTAAGTTATCCGCTTTATTTAGTAAACTCAATGAATATTCTGATAAATATGCATCTCTGAAAATAATTTTCGAAGGTTTGTTATCGTTTGCAAACCCAAATAACTTAATTATTTCTTTAATATTATCTGGCTTTTCTTCATATTTATAGTCTTTACCATCTTTCTTTGTACCACCTCCAACATCGGCAGCTCCAGCTATTTGTTCGAGCAAACTCCTGATTTTTCCTTTTAATGAACTACCCGCGATATAAGGTTGACTATTTCTAGTAGCAATTTTGATTACAGGATTATCAATACCACCAATCTCAACATTATCTTTACTACCGCCAACATGTAAGCCCGTAATCAATTCTAAAACTGTTGTTACTTTGATTTTTTTTATTAATGTTTTCATATTTATCTTTTTAAGTATTATTTGTTAATTTATTTTTCTTCTGACTTATGATAAGCAACAATTGCCTCAAAAATCTTTATAAATCGCTTGAAATCATCACTATAAGTTACTTCATCAATTGCTTTTGAAATGACATCATTGAAATCATTTATTTTGGCATCTTTATCACCAACTCTACCGACTGCATAGGCTAATTTTGGTTTTAACAGCATAAAATCTGTTGAATTGTAACCTTTTACTTGTTGCCGTTTTACTTCTCCAAAAAATTTGCGTATCTGAGATGTTGTCAATTCTGTTCGTAGAATATTTTTAGAAACTCCTTTTAGCATTTTAGTTTTAGGGGTTCTTAAATATTCGTCTTCGTAGACAATATCATCTTTTTTTGCTAAATGTTTACCAAATTTTTCTGTAAAATCAATGGTTTCCTTTACAATTTCTTTCTGAATCCAATCTTTTTGGATAAATTCTTTCCAATACTTACTCATAATTTTCAATTTTAATAGTTTATAATAATTCTTTAATTTCTAACTCAGCCCAGCGTGCAGCAAGGGCAATTAACTCTAAATTTCGCTGATCTTTAAACATTATTGTTTTAATATTCTCACAAAATGATACAACAATATCAGGTTTTTTCTCCATAAACCGTTTCAGATAGTATGCCGCGTTCCAATAGTAGCTCAAATCTGGTGCGAAACCTATTGTTCCTTCATTTTCCTTATTGTTTGCTTGTATTTCAGCAAATAACATCAAACGATGCAATATTCCCTTAGACATTTCATAATTATTTATCAGTGATACAAACTCATTTTTTTTCGACTTTACCCAATCAAACTCTTCTTTCCACGAAACTGTTTGCCCTAAAAAGTTAATAGCATTTTTACTACCCAATTTTACACTCGTAAACTCTTTTGCTGCGTGTTCGGCTATTCCTGCTAATTCTGCGGCTTTAGCAATTGGATATTTATTACCAACAATGGTTATTCCGGCAGAAATACTAATATCGTCACGTCCAACATATCGCTTAAATTCCGACCGTACATCTTCGGCAAAACTTATCAGTAAATCCCACCGCCCTACAGCAAAAACATCATCACCACCAGAATACAGAATATTAACATTGTCCTTGTATTTTTCGCGAATGGTATTCAGATATCCTGAGAAAAACCAATCTAATGCAGAAGATAGTGTAGCATAAGCCGAAAAAGTTTTATGTTCATCACTTAATCCATTGATAAAAATTTCTCCAAGCCCATCCACATCCATACGTAAAACACCAAAGTAGGTTTCTGTTTTTTCGTCATCAAATACCTTTCTGGTAAGCTCTTCAAAAGTTCTATCTCTTATTGGGTCTTTCTTATCTTTTGGTTTATATTCAGCTTGTTTATTTCCGCCATAAAACTGGAATCCGTAACTAACTCGTTGTCCTTTGAACGGTGCAGCCAAAAATTCTGTGTTATTGATTCTTTTTAATCGACTTACATCCGCAGAGGTTATTTTTCTAAAATCCGCTTCATTGTCAGCAAGTTCACTATCATCAAACATATAATTAGCTACACCAATTATTGAACTTTTATGTTTCAACCTGTTAGAAAGGTAATTAGAATCAGCCTCATCTCCTTTGAAAGTAATTAAATAATCAACATTTTTGAGTGCATTACCAAGTTTAATTTGTTCAGAAACAGCATTTGATATTACAGTTGCGGTTCCGTTAATTTTTACATAATCTCCTTTTTTTAACTCTTCCCCTGTAACAGCACAGACTTTCACCTCTCCGCCACATGCTTGAGGTTCAAAAAAAGTTTCAAAATCTGACTTCAAAACATTTTTAAACTTTTGATTTTTGCGTTCTGTCAGTTTATTGGATAATGCTTTCCACAACGAACCTAAATCCTTCTTCAAAGAATCAACTCCCTCGCAATCAATTTCTTTCGTATTATTTCTGTATGCGAAAGGAATGAAATCGAGATTAACTATCAGTTTTCCTTTATGCTCGTTCCAAATTTCATTTTCTATCATGGTATATAGCTCATTAATAGCAACTTTTACTTTTTCAGTATTGGGCAGCAACATGTAAAACTTTCCGCCCGAAGAATATACAACATGTCCGATGGTCGCTTGTATATCTTGGTGCGATATAATACGTTGAATGATAGAATCTATCATCAATTGCAAATAAAATGAACGACCTTTTAAACTTGTAGCCGCATTACGAGAAGCAATATTGTAAATGAACTTTTGAATACCCGAAATATCACAACCAAGTAATATGACTGGATATTTTCCTTCATTTAAAGTAAGTCTTTTGTCAGTGTTGTTCCATTTAAAATCATTCGTATTTTGAGAGTAATAACTGTAAATACAATCAGCAAAAGCGGCTGTTGTTTTCAAATGGTCAAAAAGACTTACATTTGCCATATCCATTGTGTTTGATGGTATGCACCAAGTATATTTTTTCAACAAATAAATCAAACTTTCGGTAAAACCACTCAAACTGTCAGATGGTAGTTTCTCAAATTCTTCAATAAATTTATCCCACAGCACTTTGTATTTTTCTTGTGAAACCCCATCATCTTTCGTTGTAATTTCTTTTGGAAATGACTTTCCAGTAATGTTAATTGGCTCAAGTGGAAAAGCGTGTTTTCCGTTACTTGCTTTTATGTTATTGAAAATTGAATAGAGTGGGATTTGCTTATACCTAGTTTTTCCCCAATTAATTTTGGTAACTTTATCTTCGGCCTCATCTTTTTCAATTGATTCGCGTCTATCAATTCCAGCACTCCACCAGTCTGCCATCGTAACAATAGCTTGTAACTCAGTTCTCGGTTTATGATGATTGCAAGCCAAATTTGCTAAACAATCTTCGTTGTTCTTCTCGTACAAATTCTCTTTTAAATCATTGAGTTTACTAAGTTTTGATTGTACTTTTTCAAAAAACTCATTTGTCCACACTACATGTTGATAGCCAAATCTGCCAGCATCATTTACTGGACAAATATCATTTGCAAGTTGTTTTGAGTACTCACACAATTGCGCCTGCTTGTCGCTGAATCCTTTATCCGCCCGTTGATAAAACTTGCCGATATCGTGCAGTAAGGCAGCTAAATACACCAGATCTCTTTTGTTTTCCATCGTATTATTTGTTTTTTTGTTCTCGTTTTTGAGCAATCATTCCATATCCAATACTTGTTCCTTTACCAATGCCAATATAGTCGGGTAATGAAACATTCGACTTAAACTCAACATCGAAGCTCATCATCTTCACGTTTTTGTAGCTCATCGTGGTTGTTTCTATGATATTTGTTATTTTGCATGTTATTTCTTTATCAAACTGAATATCGATACCTTTGCCCATGGAAAGTATATTGCCGAT
>JAURYY010000256.1 GCA_030653695.1 Paludibacter sp.
AATGATATTTGGTTCGGCAACCATCATTTCGTGGTGTATTTACAATCCTTTGAGTCTTGTATTGGTACATAAATACCGTATGCATTTGAAAAACGAAAAATCGAATATTGAAGCAAATGAAAATTTAAATTGGGTGCTGGGGGTAGCTGTTTTTTACGCCGTTTACTGTATTTTGGCTTTTTTAATCACCGTGCTTGTTTATGTCGGCAATTTCAATCCGATTACTCCGCACGTTTACAACTATTCGATGTTGCTGTTTTTGATCTTTGTTCTTAGCTTTTACGGACTGCGCCAAGAGGTTGTGCATACCAAATTACCGGACGAAAAACAACAGATTCCTTACAAAAATTCAACGCTAACCCTCGAAAACAAAATGCTTATCCGAAAAAAAATACGCTCTTTTATCGAAGAAAATAAAGCGTATCTTCAACCCGATTTGAATATGGACTTGCTGTCGGCCCGGCTTAAAACTCCCAAATATCAAATAACCGAAGTATTGAACACCGAAATCGGGATGAATTTTTTTCAATTTGTAAATTCGTACCGTATCAAAGCTGTCATCGAAATGCTTAACGACCCGAAAAATAAGTTCTCAATCGAAGCAATTGGTTACGAATGTGGTTTTACCAGTAAATCTTCGTTTTACAGTGTTTTCAAAAGCATTACCGGAAAAACACCAGTGAAATTCAGAGAAAGTGCTTTGAGCAAAGTAACCAACAATACCCATTGATAAGTATTAGCTCACCAATGATTTGAGGCTTTTTAATATTTTTCGCTCAACAGCGTAACTCCGAATTGGTTTTTGTGATTTTATAGCATGAGAAAAGCAATTCATCAACCAACAATGGGGCATGCCCCATTGTTATCAACCAATTTCCTTTTCGGATAGAATGATACTGTTATCGTATTGAATTCCGGGATAGGCAAAAATAAAATTCAGATTTTTGTATTTATTTGCTAACTTTTGCGGCAGTTTCTCGTTCGGCTGTAGCCAACTGAAATTTCTTTTGCGTGTTCCAATGGCAATAAATAAATCATCATCCCGTATTATATCGATAAGCTGATCGTAATATGACCTTACATCCGTCAGTACTACATGGGTAAGTTGATGTCTCCTGTCAATTTTCAAAAAAAGATTTTCGGACGAATCGATGAATTTTTGTTCGGCAACAACACAAATGTGGGCATCAATCCCTTTTGCAATAGACAAAATTGTATTAAATATTACCGGAAATCCGGGCTCAAGTACCACATCTGAATTCAAATAAAGTAGTATTCTTGCTTTTGGGATATTAATTAAATTAGTACGGCAAACTAACACAGGATGATTTGAATGTTCCAAAATCTGATCCAATATAGTCCCGAATAATTTTTCCTGTGCAGAGGCTTTCTCGTTCCACCCCAATACAATTACGTCGGCATGTTCTTCAATGGTGGCGCGTCTAATTCCGTTGGCAACATTCAGGTCTAATCTTTTAATGGTGTTCAGTTTAAAATCAGAATGGTGTAAAACCTTTCTTACTTCTTCAAAAGCAAGATCGGATTTTTTTATCTCATCGTCAGTGTTCTTTTTATTTGTAATGACATAAAGTGCCGAAATCCGGTTTAACCCAAATTCTTTGAGTATCAAAGCCAACGACAACAAACTACTGACACTCGAAGGATTATAAACCGGTACTAAAATGTGTTTGAAACCCTTATGGTGTAATTTTAAGTTTGTATCTTTTTGTTGTGCTATTTGTTTGCCAAAGTATTCAACCACCAACGGACCTATAATACATGTGATAAGAATCATTAAAATCACTCCGTTCAAAACATCATCTCCAATAATTTTCAACCGATAACCTACTAAGGTGGCGGCAAGGGTGGCGGCGGCTTCGGTGGTGGACAGTCCGAAAATTACCCAACCTTCGGCAGGCGTGAACTTAAATATCTTCTGTGTTATCTTCGAGGAAACTAATTTTGTAAGCGTATTTGTTGCTAACATAGCTATCATTACAAACCATGATGAGGGATTTCGGAACAACATCTCCACATCAACAATCATCCCTATATAAAGCAGAAAGAAGGGGATAAACAAAGAGTTCCCTACAAACTGCACCCTGTTCATAAGTATGCTCGATGCAGGTATCATTCTGTTCAGTACCAATCCGGCTAAAAATGCCCCAATGATAGGTTCAATGCCAATTAATTTTGCTAAGAACGAACAACCAAACGCCACAATCAGCACAAAATAGAACTGAAGCGTCCCATCGTCATTGTGTTTAAAAAACCATTTCCCGATTTTGGGCAAGAAATAAGTTACAATCGCAAAATACATCGAGATGAAAAACGCAAGCGAAATCCAGAACAGGGTATCGAGGCTTCCGGTTACCGAACGAGCTACTACAGCTAAAATTAATAGAGCAAGCGTATCGGTAATTATGGTTCCGCCTACTGTGGTAAGTACAGCTATATTCTTAGTAATACCAAGTCGGGTGATAATGGGATAACCCACCAATGTATGAGATGCAAACATACTGGCTACCAAAATGGATGCAGCCCACGAAAATCCAAGCAACCTGAAAACAATCATGCCTGTAAGCTGCGGAATCAGAAAGGTAAGCATCCCGAAAACTATGCTTTTGTTCTTGTTGCGCTTAAAATCTGCGAAATCTATCTCAAGCCCTGCTATAAACATAATATAAAGCAGCCCAATTGATCCAAGCAATTCAATTGCCGACGACATTGAAATAAGATGCAATCCATTTGGTCCCACC
>JAURYY010000284.1 GCA_030653695.1 Paludibacter sp.
CGAAAAGATGATTCGCCTAAATTTCAAGTTATACCCCAAAGATGGGTAGTTGAAAGAACTTTTGCATGGTTTGAAAGTTATCGAAGACTTTCTAAAGATTTCGAGTTTCTTACTGACACAAGCGAGAATATGATACGCTTAGCAATGATTAAACTGATGCTAAATAGACTTTAACATTATTTTTTTAAACAGTTTCTAACAATATCGGAAGGAGGGCTGCATGGGTACAGGCTCAAAAAAAACTTACCTACCCGTTCAAAGCCGGTGTTAAATGGCACGATTATTTCTGTGTTGGTACCGAAATACCTAAAGTAGGCGATGTTAACGGTGATGGAAAAGATGATATTATTACTTTCACAAGAGGAACAGCTGGAGATGTTTATGTTGCACTTTCGGATGGCACAAAATTCAACGGAACTGGATTAAAATGGCATGACAATTTCTGCTTAGGCACTGAAATTCCATTGGTTGGCGATTTCAACGGCGATGGGAAATCGGATATTGTTACTTTTACCCGTGGAACTGCCGGTGATGTTTTCGTGGCTTTAAGTAATGGTTCATCTTTTGTGGAAACCGCTGTCAAATGGCACGACAGTTTCTGTATTGGTACTGAAATTCCACTTGTAGGTGATTTTAACGGCGATGGAAAAGATGATATTGCCACATTCTCAAGAGGTAGCAATGCCGATGTTTTCGTAGCTTTAAGCAATGGGACATCATTTGTAGGTACTGCTGTTAAATGGCACGACAGTTTCTGTTATGGTGCCGAATTGCCACTTGTAGGCGATTTCAACGGTGATGGAAAAACTGATATTGCTACATTTAACAGAGGTTCGTATGCTGATGTTTTTGTGGCGCTTTCTAATGGTACTTCATTCGTTGGAACTTCAATAAAATGGCACGATACATTCTGCTATGGAAATGAACTTCCTGTAACAGGTGATTATAACGGCGATAAAAAATGTGATATACTCACGTTTCTGCGGAATCCGACCGGTGATGTTTATGGAGCAATTTCCAATGGCAGCCGATTTGTCGGTTCGGGAGTAAAAGTGCACGACTGGTTTGGGTTGGCTAACGAAATTCCGATGACCGGTGATTTTAATGGAGATAAAAAAGCGGACCTTATTACATTCCTTCGTAGTTCTGCCGCCGAGCCCGGATTAGGTGATGTATATGTAGGATTGGCAAAATAAAAAAGTAATCAAATGAAACGAGCATGAACGCAAGCATTCACCAAAATCAGTGTCCCGATAGTTATCGAGGACTGACATGCGAGTTCCATACGACCTTTAAATAACAATTATTATCCTATGAAATACCTATTGATTATATTATTATCAGGATGTGCAGGCACAAAGGTTCGTGACTCTACACAGACAAAAACTGTTATTGTAAAGCATCCTGCTTGTTGTGACTCGTTGATAGAGTTGAATAAAAATGACACCTTGATTTTGCAGTTTACCGAACGTCCCGGAAGAGCATTTTCATGGTTGCTCACCCCAAATGATAAAACCGAAAACATCGTTATGATAAACGAAAATCGCCTTATGAAATCGGATAACGATGATGCAGAAGAATTAGTCGAATATTATTTTGAAGCAAAAACAAGTGGTAGTAGTGAATTGAAATACAAATTTCAAAGACCATGGGAAAAATCAAAACCTGCTGCTGACAGTTGTACCGTAAAAGTGATTATTCGGTAATTTGCACTTCAAAAATAAATATGTGATTTTAAAACAAAAACTTAAGAATTTCATCTTACAAAAAAACCACACGCTGATATTGATCAAAGTGTGGTTTTTTTGGCTCTATAACGAAATAGGTAGGTAAATAAATAGGAATGCGAATTAAACTGTCCGGTGAGACTTCGCCGATAGCTATCGGCGTGAGCTCAGTCGAACGCTATCGAGGTCATAATTAAGCAAAGCCTTGATATACAAATAATTTTAATCTAACAAATGTAACAATAATAGCTTTTCATTACTTATCAATGACACTAAATGTAATATGATTTTAATAATATTTCATTCATTTCAACACAAAAAAGGTAACCATATTTTAATTTTTTGTCCGTATCTTTGCAACACGGTTTGGTAAAAAGGTGAATCAGTGAATTGGTTAATCATTTACCTACAATTAATTCATCAACCAACCAATTCACCGATGAACCAATCAACCAATAAACAAAATGACAAACTTCAAACGTACCACCGTAACTTCCGCATTACCTTACGCCAATGGACCAGTTCATATCGGACATTTGGCGGGTGTATATATTCCTGCCGATATTTATGTGCGCTATCTCCGCCTGAAAGGTGAAGAAGTACTTTTTATTGGCGGTTCCGACGAACATGGTGTGCCCATTACCATCAAAGCCAAAAAAGAAGGCGTTTCGCCACAAGATATTGTGGATCGTTATCACGGAATTATCAAGAAATCGTTCGAGGATTTTGGAATTTCGTTCGATATTTATTCGCGCACCACATCTAAAACTCACAAAGAATTAGCTTCAGAAATATTCAAAACTATCAACGAAAAAGGCGGTTTTGTGGAACAAACCACTGAACAATATTATGATGAAACCGCTCAGCAGTTCCTTGCCGACCGCTATATTACCGGCAAATGTCCACATTGTGGCAGCGAAAATGCGTATGGCGACCAATGCGAAGCGTGCGGAACTTCGTTGAATCCGACTGATTTAATCAACCCAACATCTGCTATCAGCGGTTCGGCTCCGGTGATGCGCGAAACCAAACACTGGTATCTCCCGCTCGACAAACATGAAGCATGGTTGCGTCAATGGATTTTGGAAGACCACAAAGAATGGAAACCAAACGTGTACGGACAGTGCAAAAGCTGGCTCGACATGGGCTTGCAACCCCGTGCCGTAAGTCGCGACCTCGATTGGGGAATTCCCGTTCCAGTTGTAGGCACTGAAGGTAAAGTGCTTTATGTGTGGTTTGATGCGCCAATTGGTTATATATCGAACACCAAAGAATTATTGCCTGATACTTGGGAAAAATGGTGGAAAGACGATGAAACACGATTACTCCACTTTATCGGAAAAGACAATATTGTGTTTCACTGTATCGTTTTTCCTGCAATGCTTAAAGCCGAAGGCTCGTATATTTTGCCTGACAATGTTCCTGCAAATGAATTCCTGAATCTCGAAGGCGATAAAATTTCTACATCACGCAACTGGGCTGT
>JAURYY010000213.1 GCA_030653695.1 Paludibacter sp.
GAAGTTATTTGGCTTCGCCGTTATTGAAGTTATTTGGCTTTGCCGTTATTGAAGTTATTTGGCTTTGCCGTTATTGAAGTTATTTGGCTTCGCCGTTATTGAAGTTAATTGGCTTCGCCGTTATTGAAGTTAATTGGCTTCGCCGTTATTGAAGTTATTTGGCTTCGCCGTTATTGAAGTTATTTGGCTTTGCCGTTATTGAAGTTATTTGGCTTTGCCGTTATTGAAGTTATTTGCCCTGCGGGCGTTATTGAAGTTATTTGGCTTTGCCGTTATTGAAGTTATTTGCCCTGCGGGCGTTATTGAAGTTATTTGGCTTTGCCGTTATTGAAGTTATTTGGCTTTGCCGTTATTGAAGTTATTTGGCTTTGCCGTTATTGAAGTTATTTGCCCTGCGGGCGTTATTAATAACGCGAAGCAAATAACGTGCGAAGCACAAATAACGCGAAGCAAATAACGTGCAAAGCACAAATAACGCGAAGCACAAAAACTAAAAATATGTCAACACTTTATTTAATACCCACATCGCTGGGCGAAACATCGCACGATAAAATTTTGCCGGTTTACAATACCGAAGTGGTTTCAATCTTGAAGTTTTTTATTGTGGAAGATGTGCGCACAGCCCGACGATTTCTGAAAAAAGCAAACCCTGCAATTGAAATCGATTCATTGACTTTTTTTGTACTGAACCAACATACAACTACCGAAGAAATAAGCAGCTTTCTGAAACCTTTGTTCGATGGGAATGACATGGGCGTGCTTTCAGAGGCTGGTTGCCCGGCTATTGCCGATCCGGGTGCCGATGTGGTGGCTATTGCTCAGAAAAATAATTTCAGAGTAGTGCCCTTGGTGGGTCCTTCTTCAATTTTATTAGCATTAATGGCTTCGGGTTTCAACGGACAAAGTTTTGCTTTTAACGGTTATTTACCCATTCAGCCCGCCGAAAGAGCAAAAGCATTGCGAAAACTTGAGAGTAAAGCCTTCGCCGATAATCAGTCGCAAATATTTATCGAAACTCCTTACCGGAATATGAAAATGTTGGAAGAGATTTTACAATCGTGCCAGGCCCACACCCGCCTTTGTATAGCCGCCGACATTACGCTCGAAACCGAATTTATCAAAACAAAAACCATGAAAGAGTGGAAAACGCAATTACCCGAATTGAGTAAACGACCTTGTATATTTATAATTTACAAGTAGGGTTGGTTACGCTTCATAAATCATAAAAAGCATTGCACAAAAAAAATTTTTATGTGCAAAGATTAGGAATAATTGATTATTTTTGTAATCAGTTATAAAAAAAAATCTAATATCAAATTCCGAAAAAATGGATATACTACACAAAAAGTTTGAGCCAAAACCACTCACACTTCAATCGTTTCTGCATCACTCTGTAAAACATTATGCTAAATTACCATCTATTTCGTTTGTGGATGACACTCCTATTACTTATGCCGAATTAGGTAAAAAGATTGATGAAATTGCTACTGTTTTACTTTCGTTTGGACTGAAAAAAGGCGATAAAGTAGCTTTATTCAGTCAGAATATGCCCAATTGGGTAATCGCGTATTTTTCGGTAGTCAGCAAAGGCTTGGTTATTGTTCCCATTTTACCCGATTTCACACGCGAAGAAGTTGAAAACGTATTGTTACATTCCGAGACAAAAGCACTTTTTGTAAGCGAACGCTTGAATCAGCGGGTTAATGGATTGGAATTGCCTGAAATGGAGGTGATTATTCAACTTGAAGATTTTAAAATTCTCCAAAAAAAATCAGAGCCAAGCGAACTGACCGAAACGAAAAAAACAAAAGTTACCGAGGATGATATTGCAGCTATCATTTATACTTCGGGAACCACCGGAAAATCAAAAGGAGTGGTGCTGACTCACAAAAACATCACATTTGTGGCCATGCAATCTTATACAATACAGCCCATTAACCACGAAGATGTTTTCCTGTCGTTTTTGCCACTTTCGCATACTTACGAAAACACCATTGGATTGCTTTATCCAATAATGTACGGAGCATCTATTTTTTATTTAGACAAGCCACCTACAGCAGCCACTTTGATTCCGGCAATGGGAAAAATAAAGCCTACCATGATGCTTTCGGTGCCTTTAATTATGGAAAAAATATATAAAAATCAGATCCAGGCTAAATTCAACAAAAACAAATTCGCAAGACTGATATATAAAACACCGTTTTTCAGATTACTGATACACCGGATAGCCGGAAAGAAATTGTATAAAACATTTGGGGGAAGGTTGAAGTTTTTTGGAATAGGTGGAGCCAAACTCGATTCGCGTGTCGAGCGCTTTCTTCAGGAGGAAAATTTTCCTTATGCAATTGGTTACGGATTAACTGAAACGGCACCGCTACTTGCCGGAGCCGGAACCCACCAAACCAAATTACAATCAACGGGCTACGCTATGAAAGGAGTTCAGTTAAAAATAAATGAGCCGGATAAAAAAGGAATAGGCGAAATTTGGGCAAAAGGACCCAATGTGATGCAAGGTTATTATAAAAATCCCGAAGCCACTGCCGAAGTATTGACGCCAGATGGCTGGTTTCGCACCGGCGATTATGGCAAATTTGATTCAAAAAAACGATTGTATATCAAAGGGCGCATGAAAAACACGATTGTGGGACCAAGCGGCGAAAATATATATCCGGAAGACATTGAATCAGTTATAAATAATACTCAGTTTGTAGTCGAATCATTAGTTATTGAAGAGGATGGTTTTTTGGTGGCAAAAGTAATTTTAGATATCGAAGCCTTCGAAAAACATATAGAACACATGAAACATGTTTACGAAGAAAATAAAGACAAGTTCAATGAATGGAAAAAGCATTTCACCAAAGAGTTGAATGCCAAACTAAACAAAAAGTCGCAAATAAATCGGGTGGATATTATTGATGAACCGTTTGAGAAAACTGCTTCACAAAAAATAAAACGTTTCCTATATCAAAAAAAAGATAAATCGAAAAAATAGCGATCTTGGTATAAGATTTTATCAGCTCTTTTTGTCTGGAAAATGGTTCCCGAAACCAAAGGAAAAACAGTAGAAGCAATGAGACCCGAGATTATGCAAATGCCAAAATTAATATCTGTGCAAGTACCACCCTTAAAAACATAGTTAACGGATAAACCGTTGAGTATGCAATTGATGGTGCATCATTTCCCGCAGTAGCATTCGAATATGCCAGTGCTGGAGGGTCAGTCATACTTCCTGATAATATTCCCATTAAATTAAAATAATTCATATTCAAAAATTTTCGACCTACAAAACCTACAATTAACAATGGTAAGGTGGTGATTAAGAACCCGCAAAGTACCCAAATAAGTCCATTGCCCGAAACCACTGTTTCCACAAATTTACCTCCTGAAGCAAGTCCCACACTGGCAAGGAATAAAGTGATACCGATTTCGCGTAACATAAGGTTGGCACTCTGTGTGGTATAAGTTATCAGTTTGAGTTTTGACCCGAATCGGCCCAAAAGAATTGCTACAACCAAAGGTCCCCCGGCTAAACCTAACTTTACAGGCATTGGTATTCCGGGAATAAACATAGGTATACTCCCGAATAAAATACCAAAGAAAATACCCACAAAAATGGTAATTATATGAGGATCGTCGAGTCGTTTTAATGTATTTCCGAGCATGTCTTCTACGCGTTTGATAGCATCCGGCGTACCCACCACTACCACTCTGTCACCCACCTGAAGCACCAGATCGGGATTTGCCAGCAGATCGAATCCCGAACGAATTACACGTGTACAATTAACGTTTACCGAACGAAGTTTCAGTGATGCAAGGGTTTTTCCGTTAATAACTCCACGGGTAATTACAATTCGGCGCGATATCATTTTATTTTCCGATTCTTTCCAATCATAATCACTTAGTTCGCCCATTAAATCTACAATAGCTTCCGAGTCGGCTTCAGTAGAAACCACAAGAATAATGTCGTCGTTATATAAAATTGTTTTTCCATTCGGTACTGTGAAATTTCCCTTACTTAACTGTCGCGAAACCACAAACTGTCGGCCAATAAGTTTGCGAATTTGTTGCAGATTTTTCCCATCAATTGCTTTCGACTGAACTTTTATTGTCACAATTATTGTGGTTTCTGAAGGAGCATTACGCAATTCAAGTAGTTTTGCATTTTCATTGTCAAAACTAACTTTGAAAATAATGCGGATTAAAATAAGTGACAAAATGATACCAACAACTCCAAGAGGATATGCAACTGCATAACCAAGCGCAATGTGTGGAATTTCGGGTAATTGACCGGCTTCATGTAATTGCTTTAAAGCTTCCTGAGCAGCTCCAAGACCCGGAGTGTTGGTTACTGCACCCGAGAGAATACCCACAAGCATAGGCATCGAAATCTGTTTCTGAAATGCATAGTAAATACCAATGGTGATACCTACACCAAGCAATACAACAGAAGTTGCCAGCAAATTTTGTATCATTCCGCCTTTTTTGAACGATGAAAAGAATGCCGGACCAACCTGAAGTCCAATGGAAAAAATAAATAAAATTAATCCGAATTCTCTTACAAAATGCAGTACTTCATCGTTTACCGTGAATCCGAAATGTCCGACAAAAATGCCCACAAACAATACAAAAGTTACCCCTAAAGAAATGCCGAAAAACTTTATTTTACCCAGCATGACTCCACCTGCAATCACAAAAGCATAAAGTAAAATTATATGGGCGATACTTTCTTTAAAAAGCAAAGAATTAAACCATTCCATAAAAGTTAAGTTGTTGAATTATAAATAAATAAAAGAGTTGAAACAATCCTTAAAAAAACGATTACAAAATTACAAACTAATCCTGAGATAATTGTCATTTTTAAGATTTCATTTGTGTCAGAATTTTATTTGTACTCTTTTGAGCTTTGATTTTTCTTTTTAACTAAAAAATAAACTATTTTTGTGGTCAATCAATCTGAGAAAAAATATTATGAGCTTGACAACTAAATCAAACAAGAAAAAAGTACTGTTTATCGACCGAGATGGAACCATTATTGTTGAACCGCCTGTAACTTTTCAGGTTGATTGTGTCGAACAAATTGAATTTTTGCCGGCAGTCATCCGGAATTTGTATTTTATACGTACTAAACTCGATTTCGAATGGGCGTTGGTTACCAATCAGGATGGTTTGGGAACACCCGTTTATCCGCAAGAAAACTTCGATGCAGTGCAGGATAAATTTTCACAAATACTTAGAAAAGAAGGAATTGAATTCGATCAAGTTTTTATTGACACATCATTTCCGGAAGATAATTTACCTACCCGAAAACCCGGAACCGGTATGTTGACCAAATATTTTTCAGACGAATACGATTTGATAAATTCCTTTGTTATTGGCGACAGAATAACTGATGTGAAATTAGCACAGAATTTAGGTTGTAAAGCTATTTTTATTAGTGATGATGAGAATATTTTAGCAGAAAACGAGCTAACTGAATTTTGCGCACTACAAACTAATGATTGGAATCAGATTGCCGAATTTCTTTTTGCCGGTGAGCGCAAAGTTACCATTCAACGCACTACAAAAGAAACCGATATTTTCATCGAGCTAAACTTAGATGGTTCGGGAAAATGTGACATCAACACAGGTTTGAAATTTTTCGATCATATTCTCGATCAAATCGGAAAACACTCCGGTTCCGACTTGACCATTCAGGTAAAAGGCGACCTTGAAGTAGACGAACATCACACCATAGAAGATACTGCATTGGCTTTGGGTGAGGCTTTCAGAAAAACATTAGGCGACAAAAGAGGGATTGAACGGTATGGTTTCTGCCTTCCGATGGACGATTGTTTATGCGCAGTAGTACTCGATTTCGGCGGTCGTCCCTGGTTGGTTTACGATACCGAATTTAAGCGCGAATATGTGGGCGATATGCCAACCGAAATGGTGTTGCATTTTTTCAAATCATTAAGCGATGCAGCGCTTATGAACTTAAATATAAAAGCCGAAGGCGATAATGAGCATCATAAAATTGAAGGCATTTTCAAAGCATTGGGCAAAGCACTAAAAATGGCTGTGAAGCGGGATATTTATCAGTACGAATTGCCAACAAC
>JAURYY010000214.1 GCA_030653695.1 Paludibacter sp.
CCTTTCTTTACCCCAAAATATGCCGAAATATAATCGGAACATATAAAAAGCGGTTAATCCTGCAACAGTCCATTCTACCCAGAATAATAATTGGTTACTTTCATAAGCAGCCGCTAAAATTTCATCTTTACTAAAAAATCCTGCAAAGGGCGGAATTCCAGCAATGGCTAAAGCAGCTATTAAGAAAGTAATATTGGTAATTGGCATGTATTTTCTTAAGCCACCCATATCTTGTAATACGTTGCTGTGAACAGCATGAATTACAGAACCAGCACCTAAGAAAAGTAACGCTTTAAACATGGCATGTGTAAATAAGTGGAACATGGAAGCGGTATAACCCAAACCATCAACATTACCATAACCAGAAATACCTAAAGCCATCATCATATAACCAATTTGTGACATGGTTGAAAAGGCCAATATTCGTTTGATATCATGTTGTGTTAAAGCGATAAGTGCCGCAAATAAGGAAGAAAATCCACCAACATAGGCAACTACTTGTAATGCGATTCCATCTTCTACAAAATAGAACATAGGAAATAATCGTGCTACTAAGTAAACCCCAGCTACCACCATTGTTGCTGCGTGTATTAAAGCAGAAACGGGAGTTGGCCCTTCCATGGCATCTGGTAACCAGATGTGTAATGGAAACATGGCTGATTTACCAGCACCACCAATAAAAATTAACACCAAAGCAGTTGTAATAACCGAGAATCCCATAAAGGTAATTCCTGCATATTGCATAATTGGAGAAGTTAAATCTTGTAAAGACACAGGATTATTTAAGGTTATAAAATCAAACGTTCCTGTGTAATAACCAATCATCAAAACACCCATCAGGAATCCGAAATCTGCAAAACGGGTAACGATAAATGCTTTTTTTGATGCTGCTACCGCCGATGGCTTGGTGTAATAATATCCAATCAATAAGAAGGATGAAACTCCCACTAATTCCCAGAAAATATAAATCTGGAATAAGTTAGTGGCTAAAACTAATCCGTACATGGAAAAAGAGAAGAGTGATAAATAGGCAAAGAAACGGGTAAAACCTTGGTCTCCGTGCATATAACCTCTACTGTATAAATGTACCATTAATGAAATAGTAGAAACAACTACTAACATCATCACTGAAATAGGATCAATTAAAACACCCATATCAATATGAAGGGTGTCGGTAAAGTTCATCCAACGTGTTTTTTCAACAAACGTTTGATAAACGCCCTCTACTTTTCCTACTTTGAAAAAGTATTGATAAGCGGTATAAAATGATAAAATGGTAGAAGCCAGTAAACCGCCAACTCCTACAATTCCGGCTACATTTTCTTTAATTTTCAGCGCGTTGATTCCTAAAATCAGGAAAACTGCGAGTGGAATTAAGGGAATTAATATGGTATATGTAAAATCCATCTGTTTAAATATTAATACTTCATGGTTTCAGTTGCTGTTACTTCTACGGATGTTGCCAAACGGTATAAATTGATGATAATCGAAATTGCCAATGCCGTTTCTGCGGCAGCAACTGCAATTATAAATACAGAAAAATAAACTCCTTGTAACATATCTGGGTATAAATATTTGTTGATTACCACAAAATTTATTGCCACTGCATTTAAAATCAATTCAACAGATAGCAGAATTGAGATTAAGTTTTTTCGCGTTATAAAACCATATATTCCGATAAAGAATAGTAAGGTTGTAACGGTTAAAATTTCATATATAGATACTCCTTGAATCATACGATTAGTCTTTTACAGTTAAACGAGTTCCTTTGGCTACAATAATGGCCCCAATCATGGCTGCTAACAATAGAATACTGATCACTTCAAAAGGAAGAATATAGCCACCATCGCCATAATTCAACATTCCTAAACCAATTTCTCTTACTTCGGTAGGTTTTGTACTGTTTTCTGGAACAATAAATGGATGCGCCCAAATTACAGTTAGGGTTGAAACGGCTCCAATTAAACTGGCCAATCCTACTAAAATTCTTTTAGCTAAAGAAGCTACTTCAAGTTTAGATTCAATATGATGTATTAATAATACAGAGAAAATAAACAATACAATTATACCTCCTGCATATACTGTTAATTGAACAGCAGCTAGATAATTGTAATCAATCAAGAAATAAAATCCTGCAATTGCACAAAGCACAAATAAAAGATACACTACAGATCTTAATATCATACGACTGGTTACGGAAGCTATTGCAAATACCAATATTATAATTGATAAAATGTAAAAAATGATTTGTTCCATATTATTCTTTGTCTTTTACACCAGGCATAATTTTAGAGCCAGGTTTGTTCAACACTTTTGTCAATTGAGTTCTGTCATAAGATGAATTGCTGAAGTTTTGACTCCATTCAATTGCATCTGTAGGACATGCTTCAATACATAAACCACACATAGTACACATAGAAAGATGATAAATATGTTTATCAATAACTTTTATTTTCTTTCCTGTTTCAGCATCTACAACTCTATCCCAAATTATTTCGATAGATCCATTAGGGCAAGCCAATTCACATTTCTGACATCCGGTGCAACGGTGTTCGTTGTTCTCATCATGTGGCATCACGACTTCGCCTCTAAAACGATCGAACATTTTTAAAGTGTCGCGATTATCTGGAAATTCTTGTGTGATGATTTCTTTACGGGCATTTATAAAATACTTACCAGTAACAGACATTCCTGTAAGTAAGGTTTTAATACCGTTATATATATCTGAAAAATAACTCATCGTCTAAAAATTTATAGTTAAACCTAACAATACAACAATTGCCATTAGTACAATA
>JAURYY010000301.1 GCA_030653695.1 Paludibacter sp.
TTTGGATCATCATGCAGGGCTAAAAAACCTGATAGAAAGTCAGACTACACAAAACAAAATGATAGCTGCTATATGTGCTGCTCCTTCCATTTTGGGTAAAATGAAATTATTGAAAGGCAAAGAAGCCATTTGTTATCCTGGCTTTGAAGGTTTGTTGATTGATGCTAAAATTTCAGACGAAAAAATAGTAAAATCGGGAAATATTCATACGGCTAAGGCTGCTGGTGTAGCTATACAGTTTGCATTGCATTTGGTACAAGAAATGAAGGGAAAAGAAGTAGCCGACAGTATTTCGAAAGCTATTTTTCTGTAATAAATTACACTGTATTTTTAACCCAATAAAAAAAGGAATATGATTTCATATTCCTTTTTAAATAAATTTCAACCCTTAGTTAGTTAATTGATGCAGATAATTCAGCACCAGCTTTGAATTTAGCAACTTTTTTGGCTGCAATGGTGATAGGTTGTTTTGTGGCGGGATTAATACCCGGACGAGCAGCACGTTCTCCTACTGAGAAAGTACCAAAACCTACTAAACTAACTTTATCGCCTGCTACAAGAGCATTTGATACACTTTTAACAACTGCGTCTAACGCTTTTTTAGCATCTACCTTGCTAAGAACAGCTTCTGCTGCGATGGCATTGATTAATTCTGCTTTGTTCATAAAAATAAAGATTTTTTAATTAGAAACTCAGTGTATATACATCTTTGATACTGCAAATGTAATCGTTTGAAAATTATTTACAAATGTTTTTTAAAAAAAAATCAATTTTTTTTACATATTTGCAAAAAATATGTTGGAAAACATGTTTCAGGCGTTATTTTCACTACTTTTGCGGTTCAAAAACCAGATGATATGCCACTTTTTCTCACTAATAGGGTTGGCATTTTACAAAATGTTTTTAAAAGTTCATTTTTTCTACCTGTAAATACTAAAATTCAGATTAATTAATGTTTAATAATCGTTCTTCATTTTTAAGTTCAATTCCCCCGATTGTAAAAAATCTTATCGCCATAAATCTGATTTTATGGTTGGCAACATTGGTACTCCCCGGAATTTTCGGTCGCTGGAATTTAAATTTCGACCTCACCGATATTCTGGGAATGCATTACTGGGCATCTGAGAAATTCAATATTGCACAAATGTTCACCTACATGTTTATGCATGGCGGATTGAATCATATTTTTTTCAATATGTTCGCTTTGTTTATGTTTGGCAGTGTGCTCGAACATACATGGGGTACCAAGCGTTTTTTGTTTTTTTATATTTTTACAGGATTCGGAGCGGGTATTATTCAACAACTCTTCTGGACCATCGAATATCACTCCTTAGTCAATGCTATGAACATAGCAATCTCAGCCAATTCGGGCGTTGGACTGCTTCCTTATCAAGATATGTTGAGCAGGTATTTTTCATTCTCTAATCTGGCTAATTTCGATGCTGCTTCAGTGATTGATATGAAACAGATGTTCCTGAACCTACCTGTAACTATTGGTGCTTCAGGTTCGGTTTTTGGGCTGTTATTAGCTTTTGGGTGGTTATTTCCCGAGGAGCGTTTGTTTTTGATATTTATTCCCGTTCCTATCAAGGCGCGAATTTTTGTTATTCTGTATGGTGTGGCTGAACTTTTTCTGGGTGTAGCTCGTTTTTCGGGCGATAGCATTGCTCACTTTGCCCATCTCGGCGGGATGTTATTTGGCATCATTTTAATCCTTATCTGGAAAAAAAGAAGATATTGAATTGAAAAAATTTGCATTCAACAAAATGTTTAATTTCAAACAAAATGAATATTTTAGACAATTTAAAAATAGCGTTCAATCAAGGGAATACCGTCATCCGATTGATTTATATAAATGTAGGCATTTATTTGATATATAACGTGATAAATATTATTTTCACACTTTTCAATTTACATGTTGACATAAGCCCATATTTGTCGGTACCCGCCGAAGTTAATAAACTTTTATTAAAACCTTGGACCATCATAACCTATATGTTTATGCATGCCGGTTTGACGCATATTTTATTCAACATGATTGCTCTTTACTGGTTCGGGAAACTTTTTTTGCTTTTCTTTTCCGAAAAACAAATGGTGGGATTATACATAACGGGAGGATTGGTTTCGGCATTGGTTTATATTGTGGCTTTCAATTTATTTCCTTTTTTTAAACCTGAATTAAATCAAACTGTTTTGATGGGGGCTTCAGGGTCCATCATGACAATAATTGCTGCAGCAGCCATTCAGTCGCCCAACATGCAAATGCGTTTGATGTTTCTGGGCAATATTAAACTGAAATATATTGCACTGGCGGCAGTGCTTATCAGTTTTTTCGGAATAACTTCGAAAAATGCCGGAGGCGAATTAGCGCATCTCGGTGGAGCTTTGTATGGTTATTTATTTGTTGTATCTTTGCGTCTGGGTACGGATATTACAAAATGGATCAGTGGAGTTGTTGATTTTTTTACGGATTTGTTTTCACGTCCTAAACTTAAAACTAAGCCCAATAACAAAAACGGATACAGAAAAATGAGCGATACCGAGTATAATGCCAATAAAGCGCAGAAGATGTCCGACATTGATAAAATTCTCGATAAAATTAAAACCTCAGGGTACGAAAGTTTATCGGCAGATGAAAAAAGCAGACTTTTTAACCAGGGAAGAAAATAGAAACAGAAATTTGATTGCTGTTTCAAATTTCAATTTGTATTACACTTTGAATTTCGTAATAGGATATATATCCTGCGTATTGTCCCGACAGACAGCAATCGGGATAGTTCAAATGTCTTTAAATAAAATATATGCAGTTTGGAAAAAAAATAGTCGTGTTTACCATGCTGATTGCAAATATTGTGGTTGCAGTTATTATGATTATTACACTTCTTGGGTCAGTAATTAGTCCTCAGAAGTTAATTTTACCCGCATATACCACTCTGATTTTTCCACTTATCATTCTGTTAAATTTTGCTTTTGTTGTTTTTTGGATAATATTACGCAAATGGCTGTTTTTCATTTCACTATTATTAGTTATAATTTCATTTACGCATATTCGAAATACCTTTCCCATTCATTTTAATAAACCCGAAATTATTGAGCAGGGTAAAACTATATCCATTCTGACTTATAATACAATGATGAATGAAGCAGTTAAAAAACATACAAAAGCGAAACCGAACAAGGTCATTCAATATATACTTGACACGGATGCCGATATCGTTTGCCTTCAGGAATTTGCGGTAGGATACACAAAAAACGATTTATCACATGAAGATATCAACCGCATTTTTAGTAATTACCCCTATAAACAAATAGTGTACAAATTGTCGCAGGGATGGTGTATGTATGGGATGGCTACCTTTTCGAAATTCCCCATCATAAATAAAGATACTGTTGATTTTAAATCCGAAACAAATTTATCAATTTATTCGGATATTGTGATTGGAAATGATACGATTCGTTTCATAAACAATCATTTAGAATCGAACAGACTTACCCATCAGGATAAAGCTAAAGCCATAGCGTTGAAAAACAACTTTAACACTGATAATTTGACTGAAACCACATTGCATTTGTCCCGAAAATTAGGTGTTGCCTATAAAGCAAGAGCAGCACAAGCTGATGTTTTAGAAGGTCTTATCAATGAATCGCCTTATAAATTAGTCGTGATCGGCGATTTGAATGATGTGCCCTCTTCTTATACTTATACCAAAGTAAAAGGTAAAAAATTAAAGGATGCTTTTGCAGAGACAGGTACTGGTCTTGGCTGGACTTTTAACCAGTTTATTTACCGTTTCAGAATTGATTATGTATTTTATGATCCTGAGCTTAAACTTGTTGATTTTAAAGTGAGTAGATTCAGAGCATCCGATCATTATCCGGTACATTGCAAGTTGAAAATTGAAAATTGAGTATTGAAAATTGAGTATTGAAAATTGCAAATTTATCATATCCTAAATTCAAGTGTTAAACGCAACTTTTAACAGATTGAGATTTTTTCGATTATATATTTTTTAGGAAAAGAGGAAGAAAGATTCCTTCCCCTTTTCACTAATGGAATAAATGTTCGACCTTTGCATCCTCAATCGCCA
>JAURYY010000319.1 GCA_030653695.1 Paludibacter sp.
GCGATTGTGAGCATTTTCAGGGTACTTCATTCAATGCAGGTGTCTGAAAAGCTATTTTTCAAAAACGATGCCTGTAATGTCAAGTATCGCAGTATCGATAAATTGATATTATTGTTACTGTTTCCATTCTTTGAAATAAAAGATGCGTCCCATTTTGGAGGCTCTGCTTTATACAAGATAATTTCATGCGGCAAAGATGTGTTCTACCGCACGTTAAACGACTCAAGCATAGATTGGCGTTCTATTTCTTACCGGTTGAATTTGAGGCTGCTCAAAACCACGGCAACGAATAGTGAACCGCAAGAGGCCAAAGTAAATCGCTGCCTGATTGTTGATGATACCGACCTGCACAAAACGGGTCGCCATATTGAGAATATTGGCAAGATATTTAACCATGTAACTAAAACGAGCATTCTTGGCTTCAAGGGACTTGTAATGGCTTATCACGATGGCAAAAGTCTGTTCGCATTAGATGCCGCTTTGCACTGCGAAAAAGGCAAAAATCAAAAGAAGCCTTATGGGTTAACGCCCACGCAAGCCAAAGAACGCTTTTCTAAAAAAAGAGCGAACCAGTCGAGTGCTAAAAAACGAACAGAGGAATGCTTTACAAGTAAGATTAGTTCTATGATGTCGATGATTCGACTTGCAATTACAAAAGGTATTCGCTTCGATTATCTGCTGGTTGACAGCTGGTTCACTTGCTTTGAATTAGTGCAATTTATCAAAACCAGGAAGATAGATTGCAACTTTCTGGGAATGATAAAAATGGGGATTACAAAGTATTTATTTAATGGCAGCTTATTATCTGCCAAGCAAATAGTCGATTATTCTAAAAGAAAGAAGCAACTCAAACGTTCAAGAAAACTAGGTTATAGTTACATTGAATGTATTGTTGATTTTCAAGAAATTAAAGTGAAATTATTCTTTTGTAAAACATCACACAAAGGCAAATGGCATGGTTTATTAACTACCAATTTAGAATTGAGTTTTGAACAGGCATATAAAATTTACTCCACTCGTTGGTCAATAGAGGTGTTTTTCAAAGAGAGTAAGCAACATTTGGGTTTGGGTAAATGTCAAGCACAGGATTTTGACGCACAGATTGCCAGCATAACCATAAGCATGTTGCAATACAATATTCTCTCGGTGGCAAAACGATTCTCCCATTATGAAACATTGGGTGAGTTATTTCGAACGGCAAATGCCGAAATTATCGAACTGACCATCGCCGAGCGTATCTGGTTAATAATAACAGAAATAATAGCTCAACTGGCTGATTTATTAGACATAGAAACCGAAGTGTTAATGGAGAAAATAATCACTGATAATCAAAGATTTGAAAAACTGTTAAATTACAAATGCCTTATGCAAGCGGGGTAATAGAGCTTGCGAAAGTTAAGAAATTATTGTAATGTTAAGTGTTAGTGAATTTCCTATTAAACCTGTTTCAACCAAAGGCAGATATTATAAACGATTAGGGAATTCAAATCATTTGATGTCTGCTTCTGAAATTTCGGATTTATATATGCAAACCATGCAGTATTCGTGGGATTCATATCCATATTTGGGAGCAAACATGGATGATTTAAATTTTGAAAAAATTAAATCATTTATCAATAAAGTAAATCAGGTAAAGCGGTTTTCACTTCCTGAAAATCCGGTTGATGCATTATTTAAACTGAACATGATAAAGGTTGAAACACCCACCAACGCTGCAATGATTCTTTTTTCGAAGGAAAATCTGAGGTATAATGTTCATATTGGACGATTCAAAACCGCAAGCATGATAATTGCCGATAAAATGATTAATGGTAATCTATTCGATGTACTTGAAGATGCGATGCAAACTATTGTTGGACATTTGAAATTTGCTTTTGAAATAACAGGAAAAACTACGCAACGAACCGAAATACCTGAATATCCGATGGATGCCATAAGAGAACTGTTGGTTAATGCGTTGGTTCATCGCGATTATCAAAGTCCTACTGATATTCAAATCCGTATTTACGACAACAGTATTACTTTTTTCAATCCAAGCGGACTATTCGGAAACATTACTGAAGAGCAATTGAAAACTGACAATTACCAGGCCAGTACCCGCAATAAACAAATTGCTGAAGTATTTTATCTTACCAATGATATCGAAAAATACGGTAGCGGTTTTATCCGTATTCGCAAAGCAATTGCCAAATATCCTACTATGAAGTTTTCCTTCAGTAATTCAGGACATGGTTTTTTGACAGAAATAAGTTACGAAAATCAAAAAACAACTGTGGAAACAACTGTGGAAACAACTGTGGAAACTATTTTGAAATTGATTGAACAAACCCCGTCCATTACACAGCAACAGCTTATTGAAAAACTTAATCTGTCCAGACGTGGAGTTGAATGGAATATTAAGAAATTAAAAGAAAAAGGATTAATAATCCGACGCGGTTCAACAAGGGGAGAAGGTGGCTATTGGGAAGTTGTAAACCCTGATTAAAGAAATATAACAGGCAAGCGGGAATGCGCAAGCCTCCAAACGGCTAAACCTGACAGGTTCCCAAAAACCTGTCAGGTTTTTCCCCTTAGCTTCCCCTCGCTGCCGCACAGCTTGTCCCGCTTGTTACGGGTATTGCATCCTGTGGCAAGTAAGTAAATGCTGATTTTTTAAATTATTTACCCGATAACCATCGGGACAATTAATTTTGTTATCTTTGCGTTTCGGTTTTTTAAAAAACACATAACAGTCTTCGTACAACTGAAACTTTTCAACGTCGAAGACTTGAAAACGTTTCTTTGGTTGGTAAAGTATTTTGAAGAAACTTTCATTCCGATAGCTATCGGAACTATCGATGTTTTGAAGTTTACGCTAACTCCGCATTGCCTGTATCAGCAAATTGAGAATAGCACAAGTTACAAACTTGCACCAGCGGGGGTAGCGCTCGCTGCCGCACGATTGCACTCGCTGCCGCACAGCTTGTCCCGCTTGTTACGGGAATTGCATCGTGTGGCAAGTAAGCAAGAGTGGAAAAAAATAAACAAAAATGAGTAGAAATTATAAATTTAAAAATCCTGAAGGTGTATATTTTGTAAGTTTTGCTGTTGTTGAATGGATAGATGTGTTTACAAGGAATGAATATAAAGATATACTTCTTGACAGTTTGCGATATTGCCAACAGGAAAAAGGAATGGAAATATATGCATGGTGTTCCCGATAGCTATCGGGAGTCCAATCATGTACATTTAATATTTAGTAGTATAAAAGAAGAAAAGCCGGAATTGATATTAGGTAGTTTTAAGCGTTTTACGAGTAAGGCCATAGTGGCAGCAATAAAAGTAAATCCACAAGAAAGCAGAAAGGAATGGCTACTTAAACAATTTGAAGAAGCAGGGAGTAAATCATCCAATGTAAAACAGTATCAATTATGGCGACACGACAATAAGCCAATAGAACTTTGGAGTAATAAAGTTATTGACGAGAAGTTAAATTACATACATAACAATCCTGTTGAAGAAGGTTTGGTATTTAAAGCAGAACAATATGTATATAGTAGTGCTATTGATTATGCGGGAGAAAAAGGTCTATTGGATATTGTGTTGATTTGATTTTGTTGCCACACGATGCAATCGTGCGGCAGCGGGGCTTTGCTTGCAAAGAATTGTAATCCGCGCCAAATAGGAATAAAAAAAATTGGCACTGGTCTCAGACCTGCGCCAGCTGGAGAAATTGGTAATTGAATTGTGGAATAAACAAAAATATTGAACTTTGATAATTGATATTGGCACGGATTACAAATCCGCGCCAGCAGCGTAAATGACACTTATAAATAGCATCAGAGATGGTAGTTTCTTAATTCTATTTATCCACAAAAATCAAAAACAATTAATACTCAACAATTTTTTTTGAAAAGTGTGCAAAAAATAGCATGCCTGTACAAAAATCCATCTACCGAACACTATTTTTTGCAAATCCTTGCCATCAGTTAGGGATAGAACATTTTTTTCAACACATTATTTTTCAACTAAGATTTCTATGTTATTTAAAAATACGAATATAATTCAAAATCTAAAAAGCTATTTTCTAAAAGGAGATAAACGTTCTCAAAACATGAAAAATAATATTGCTTTCATGTTTTTATTAAGAGGTACTTCAATACTGATTAGTTTTTTTATGGTTCCATTAACATTAGGTTATGTTAATACAGATACTTATGGTATTTGGATTACAATATCTTCAATAGTTGGATGGATGAGTTTCTTTGATATTGGATTAAATCAAAGTTTAAGGAATAGATTTACTGAAGCAAAATCAAAGAATGATCATGTTTTAGCTCAAAAATATGTTAGTACAACTTATGCATTATTGGCATTAATATTTGGAAGTTTACTGATAGTTTTAACAATTCTAAATTTCTTCATAGATTGGTCATCATTACTTAACCTTCCAAAATCAATGTCTAAGGAATTGACAATTGCAATGTCTATTGTTATTGTAAATTTTTGTCTGAGATTTGTTTTATCATCAATAAACATAATTCTACTGGCCGACCAAAAGCCGGCTTTGTCTTCGATATATGATTTTGTTCAGCAACTTGTTATTGTTATAATCATTATTTTCCTGGTACAAACTACTAAAGGTACATTGTTATTACTTGTTTCTGTGTATTGTATTGTACCCATTATAATATTAGTTGCATTTAATTTAATTCTATTTTCAAAGAAGTATAAAGATTATGCTCCTAAGTTTAGTATGGTAGATTTCTCATTGACCAAAAGTTTATTATCTTTTGGTTTTAAGTTTTTTATTATTCAAATAGCTGGAATTGTACAATTTCAAACAGTAAACTTTATTATAATGAGGTATTTTGGACCTTCCGATGTAACATCCTACAATATTGCATTTAGGTATTTTAATATGTTATATATGGTGTTTACAATTCTTATAACCCCGGTATGGTCTGCTGTTACTGAAGCAAATGCTCAAGATGATATTATATGGATTAAAAATACAGTAAAAAAATATCAGAAAACCTTTTTTGTATTCCTTTTATGTGGAATTTTAATGTTTGCAATATCAGGAAATTTTTACACTTTATGGCTTGGAAATAATACAGTAAATATCTCATATTTACTATCATTTTTTGTAATGATAAATATTATGGTTTTTATTTATGGTGGTATTTTTGTAAACGTATTAAATGGTATAGGTGCTTTAAAAATTCAGTTTTATGCATCTATTATATCTCCAATCATTTTTATCTTGATATGTTATGTAATGATTGGACTTTTGCACTTTGGGATTTACTCAATAGTAATTGCCTCAATATTAGCAAATGTGAATGGTTTTTTCTTAGCTCCTTTACAATATAACAAAATATTTTTTCAAAATAAAAAAGGTATTTGGGTGAAATAATCAAAAAAATCATGAAAGTTTTTATTATAAATACAATTGAAAATAGTTACTCAACCGGTAGTTTAGCATCTGGAATTGGACGTAAAGCAAAAGAGCAGGGATGGCAAGTGTATTTTGCCCATGACAATGAAATAAATAGTTCTGATTTTAAAAGTATCCGAATTCACAATTCTAAACTTTCAAAATATCTGCACATTCATTTTTTTACATGGACTTTGGATTTGCATGGGTTAGGTTCATGGTTGGCAACATATAATCTTATTCGAAAAATAAAAAAAATAAAACCCAACGTAATACATTTACACAATATACATGGATATTATATAAATATCTATTTGTTGTTTAAATATCTGGCTAAAGCAGATATTCCAATAGTTTGGACTTTACACGATTGTTGGGCAATGACAGGACGATGTACACATTTTTCGTATATTGGATGTGAAAAATGGAAGACACAATGTGAAAAATGCCCTTATAAAGCAGCAAAATATGAATATGCTGTTTCACACAAAGTTGATAATTCGAGAATAAATTATAACCTGAAGAAAAAACTATTTACCTCGGTCAAAGAAATGACAATGGTACCCGTATCAAATTGGTTGGGAGGTATTGTCGAAGAATCATATTTATCAAAATATCGAATAAAAGTAATTCAAAACGGAATTGATTTAAAATTATTTCATCCTGTTCAAAATGTAACTAAAATCAAAACAAAATATGGGCTTAATGGTAAATTTATATTACTTGGTGTTGCTTCTGCGTGGACTAAAATGAAAGGCTTTGAAGATTTTATTAAGTTAAATAGTTTATTATCTGATGAATATAAAATTATAATGGTGGGTTTGTCCGATCAACAACTCCTTTCTTTCCCTTCTGATATGATAGGCGTAAAAAAAACTAAAAAAATAAATGAACTTGTTGAAATATATTCTGTAGCTGATGTAATACTTAATTTATCATATCAGGAGTCATTTGGACTCACTACAATTGAGGGTTTTGCTTGTGGAATACCCGGGATTGTTTATAACACTACAGCTAGTCCAGAATTAATAACTTCGGAGACAGGTTATGTTGTAGAACCAAATAATTTGGATCAGCTCTTAGATGCCATAAATAAAATTAAACATAAAGGTAAATCACATTATTCTGCGATTTGTCGTAAAAGGGCAGAAATGTATTTTGATAAAGAAAAACAATTTACTGAATATGTTGAATTATATAATAGTTTTCAATATTAAATAGTTGAATAATGAACCTTGCTAAATCAGATCAAAATAAACTCATAAATCTTTTCTTTATAGGAATACTAATATTTTCAGTAAGCGTTTTAATGACGGCATTGAATTCATATTCAACTAATACTGGAAAAGGAATTTTCACAATATTAAGTGGAAGTGTTTTAATAAAAACACTCGGTTTTTTACTAATAGTTACTCCGTTTTTCTTATTACCCAAATCATTACCTAAATCGACTTATTTCAAAATAATATACTCAATATATATATTGTGGATTGTCAAAATTGGAATGACCGGATTTGAGTTTTCATTAGCGTACTTATACTCTTCATTTACAGGTTATTATTATTCATTATTATCAATATTAATAATTCCTTTAACTTTACTTATAAGCAGCAATAGTCTTTTTCTGAAGAATGCATTAAAATATATATTGATTTTTGATATTGTATATTTAATATTCAATGTTTTTTATTTTTCGATTATATCTGACCCATTTTTCACAGAGTACCATATAAGACTTTTTTATTTGTCAAATGCCTTAATGGTATTAACATATTCTTTTTACAACAAAAAAACCAAACTAATTGTGTTTATTTCTTTTCTTGTTGCATTAGTTATTGCAATAATAGTCGCAAGAAGAAATCTAATTTTTTCAATTGGTCTTACAGGTATATTTACTTATTTTTTGGCAATAACTTACAAAAGAATAACCAAAATAAAGAAAGTATTGTATTTCACAGTATTATTAATTGGTTTTGGCTTTATCCTTACATTATTTTTTACAGATAATTTAATCTTAACTGAGGAATTATCTGAAAAAAACAGAATGGATAACTCAAGAGAAAAAGTCGTTGATGATTTTTATTTAGATATGTATCAATCACCAAATAATTTTATTTTGGGTAAAGGTATAAATGGTACATATTTCAGTCGAGCAATAACGGGCGAAGACGAACAAAGATTATTAATTGAGACTGGTTATTTGACTTATATCTTAAAAGGTGGTCTGTTATATTTGATATTACATCTTCTGTTACTGCTACCAGCGGCTATAAAAGGAATTTTTAAGTCAAACAACAGGTTCGCAAAGGGTGCTGGATTTTTGATATTAATAAGTATATTGGAAATGTACCCATCCGGAAATTCTGAGGCAAGACTGTATTATGTTATCGTTTGGATGTGTGTAGGACTCTGTTATAATGAGAAGTTTTTGTCTTACAATAATAAGCAAATAAAACAATTATTATTACCACGAAATAAATTTTTAATTTTAAGACAACGCCAAAATGGAATTGAAAAAAAAATATCCTAAAGTATTGATTATAGGGGAGGTTTTTAAGCTTAATTCAGGAGGAGGAATAACAATGAGTAATTTATTTGCTGATTGGCCTTCAGGCAATCTTTCTGTATTGTCAGAACGAACTCAGGAGGCTAATGGTAAAGTTTGTGAAAACTATTATCATTTAGGGAAAAGTGAGATAAGATTTAAGTTTCCATTATCAGTTTTTAATCCTTTATCTAATTCTGGTTCAAAACATATTATTTTCAACAATTCAAATTCTACTACTCATATAAACAACAAAAATCACATTTTAAAGAATGCCATAAAACCCGTTTATTATTTTTCACGGAATGTAATCATAGAGTTTTTGCATCGAATTGGTCTTTATCATTCTTTATATAGCATTTGTTTATCAAATGAATTGAAAAATTATGTTGACACATTTAATCCCGATTTGTTATACTGTCAAATATTTTCATTTAACACCATCCGTTTGATAAATCTATTGAAAAACTATACTAATTGTCCAGTAGTAATTCATATTATGGATGATTTTCCAAATATAATTATAAAGCGTGGTTTGAAATATCATTATTGGCATCAAAAACTTGACACTGAATTCAAAAATATAATTGCTAAATCTGCTGTTTGTTTAAGTATTTCTGTTAGAATGAGTGAGGAATATAAAAAAAGATACTCTCGAGAATTTATTCCTTTCCGCAATCCGGTAGATTTATCTTTTTGGAAAACAGATTTGAAAAAGAATTATCAATTCAAGGATAAATTTGTGATACTTTATGCTGGAAGACTTGGTGCAGGTATTGATAAAACCTTAAAAATGATAGCAGCCAGTATTGATAGACTTGTTATAAAATCAGGTTATAATATTGAATTGTTAATTCAAACAACCCAATTTCCAAAATGGGAAAAAGAATTTGAGCAGACAAAGTTTTCATTGTATATTGACTATGAAAAACTTCCTGCTCTTTTCTCATCTGTTGATTTATTATTACTACCTTATGATTTTAGTGGTAGGGGGCTAATTTATATCAAGTATTCTATGCCAACCAAGGTTTCAGAATACATGGCGAGTAGTACTCCAATTTTAATTGTATCACCCAAGGATACAGCATTGTATTCTTATGCTAAGAGTTTAGAATGTGCACATATTGTGCATGAAAATAATATTAAATCGATAATGAATGGCATCAAAGTGTTATACCAGAACGTTGAATTGCGTAGAAAATATGCAATAAAAGCACTTGAGATTGTAAAAACTGATTCTGAAGTCTCAATTGTGAGAGAAAATTTTTTGGCAGCACTCAAATCTGCTTTAGGTTGATGAAATTTGACACAATTGTTTGTTGATATTGATTTATAAAGCAAATTAACCAATGATGATACCTGATAAAAAAGTTCTTTTACTTGACACTACACTTCATCACAAGGATGCCACAGGCATTACATTATCTAATCTTTTTGGAGCATGGTCAAAAGATGATTTGTATATGATAGGAACTCCTGACAGAACTAAATACTCTAACGAAGAAGGATATCATAATACTTTTGATTTAGGAGATAATGAAATAAAACATCGCTTTCCTTTGAATTTGGTTAAGTTATTTTTTTCAAAATTTACGAAAAATAATAATGAGCAGGCTTATGTAATACTTGGAAGTTATATAGTTGATAATTCAGATAAAAAGAACCTTAACAATAGAAAGCGTAATTCTGTTAAGAACGGTTTTATAAAAAAAGTAACAACTTATTTTCAATTATTTGGACTAGATTTATTTTTTTTTAGATATTTTCTCTCCGATGATTTAAAAAGATGGATTAAGGAGGCAGACCCGGATTATTTATATGCAGTATTGTCAACAAGACATTCGATACGTTTTGCCAGAGATGTTGTAAAGGAATTTAATATACCATTAGTTATACATATTATGGATGACTGGCCCGCAGTCATTGGCACTGACACTTTGTTTCCTGTAAGTTGGAACAAAATAGTTAACAAAGAATTCAAACAATTGGTTGACATTAGCTATAGAAGATTAGCTATTTCTGAAAAAATGGCTTCAGAGTATAAAACAAGGTTTGGAGGTGAATGGGATTATTTTCACAATCCAGTAGATGTTGAGTTTTGGGGTTGTAGTCCAAAACTTAACTATAAAGCAGGAGAACCATTTGAAATACTATATTCTGGAAGAATAAGCCAGGGTATCATTGAAACACTAAAAAAAGTTGCTGAATGTATTGAAGAATTAGTTGTTGAAAATGGCTTCAACATAATTTTAAGAATCCAATCGAATAATAAACCTGAATGGTTGAATTTCTTTAATAATTCTCATTTTTCATATTATATAGAATATAATCAATTACCTGAATTATTCTCACATGTCGATGTATTATTATTACCTTATGATTTTGTAGGCAGTAATTTTAATTTTATAAGGTTATCAATGCCAACTAAAGTTTCCGAGTATATGATAAGTGGTACTCCGATTTTGATTGTGTCGCCAGAAAACACAGCTTTAACATCATCAGCATTGAAAGAAAACTGGGGATACGTAATAAAAGACAATGAAAAGACTAAAATTAAGAATGGCATTATTGAACTTTATTCCAATGAAGAGTTAAGAGTGTCTATTGGTACTAATGCATTAAATATTGCTAAACAAGAACACAATATAGTATCAATTCAGCATAAATTCATGTTGAATTTTCAATAATTAAAGAAATCCTATGAAAATCCTCCTTCTCCGCCCCCTCAATCCCTTTTTCGAATCCTCTGCTTCGGGCAATCGCTTTGCCGGAATAATAGATGGATTGTTAAAACAGGGTGTAAAAGTTACGTTGGTAGTAACAGGAGGATACAATGATGTAAATGAATATAAAGAAATCAGGAAGAACAAGAAAAATGAAAATCTCACGGTAATTTATACCGTTTGCACTTTTAGTCATAAACTCTGGCTACGCAGAATGAATGTATTCTTGTTATCATGGTTGTTTGCATTAATATCGAATATTAAACTAAAAAGGCTTTTTAATGCAGATTTCGATTTTGTGTGGTTAACAAACAATGGAGATATATTGGCTGCTTTTAATAAAAATTTCGGTTTGATAAAAGGGAAAACTATTATTGAACTCAATGAATTTAATGATTTTTATAAAGGGGAAGGGCAGATAGGGAACCCGCTGCAACTTAGAAAAGCCGAAATGTCAAATCAAAATTTTTTAAAAGCAGTTAAAAAGATTGATTTATTTGCCGTGATGACTTTTACACTTATCCGGCATTTTCAAACATTGGCAAAACCCGATGCCCATTTTTTTCATTTACCCATGACCGTTGATATGAAACGATTTCAAGCAATTCAGAAAACAAACAACTATAATAAACCCTATATTGCCTTTACAGGAACCTATACCAATACTAAAGATGGCGTTGATGTGTTGATACATGCCTTTGCAAAAACAAATAAACTCTATCCTGATTTTCATTTGTATCTGGCAGGTTTTTATCACTACGATGTGCCAATGCAAAAGAAACTGATAGAAGATTATCAGCTGAATAATAAAATAACTTATTTAGGTATTTTGAATAAATATCAGATACCCGAATTTCTCCAAAACGCTGATTTATTAGTGCTTTCCCGACCCGATTCCCATCAGGCTCAGGGGGGTTTCCCCACCAAATTAGGCGAATACTTAGCTACCGGCAATCCGGTATGTGTTACCCGCGTGGGTGAAATACCCGATTATCTCGAGGACAATGTTTCGGCATTTATGGCTGAACCGGGCAGTGTCGATTCGTTTGCCGATGCCATGAACCGCGCATTGTCGGATAAAGAAAATGCTCGCAGGGTAGGATTGAATGGGCGAAAAGTAGCTGAAGAGCATTTTAGCATTGATGTGCAAGCGGAAAGATTAATAAAATTTTTCTAAGTACATGACAAAAATTTAAAAATATCAATATTTGATTGAAAACCAGCATTTAAAAGCACAGTTGCAATAAAAGTCAGACCATGTTTGAAATAACTTTTTGCCATTCTTCCATTATTTAGCTTTCTGATAGGCATT
>JAURYY010000342.1 GCA_030653695.1 Paludibacter sp.
TAAATTTTGTATATACCTTAAGTCCGTTCCATTTTCAAGTAAATGTGTGGCAAAACTGTGCCGTAAACTATGAATAGAGACATTTTTGTTTATCTTAGCTTGTTTCAAAGCTGTTTTGAAAATCTTATATATACTACTATCTGCATATTGTCCGCCACCTTCGCCTTCAAACAACCACTCCTTTGGTTTATATTCCTTAAAATATTGGCGTAAATATAATAAAGTTTTTTTACTTAACAAAGTATAACGATCTTTTTTTCCTTTACTTTGCTGTATTCTTATTTGCATACGGTCACTATCAATGTCTTTTACCCTTAAATTGATAAGTTCACTTATACGTAGTCCACCCGAATAGATAGTCATTATTAGTGCTTTATGCTTCAAATTTGGAATTACTCTCAGTATAGATGCAATCTCTTCTTCGCTCAGAACCTCGGGTAAATAATTCTCTTTACGTGGTCTTTCAATCAAATAAATTTTGCGTTTACCACCCATTACTCGTTCGTAGTAAAATTTGGTAACTACTCAGCACCCCCATGATTTAAAAATTTGCAACACATATATGTGATATCCAAACTGTTGTCAACGTACCCAACAATGGATGATTTACCGACAATATGCAGCAAGTGGGGGAATATGTGTGTTTTTGTTTTTTTTTTACTTTCTACTCAATTTATTGTTTCTTACAGTCAGGTAGTTATAGAAAAATTGGGGTGCTGAGTAGTTACAAAATTTGATTGATTTAATGCCTTGATTTTGATATGATGTTGAAATTTTTCGTTCGTGTGATAAGTAAATTTAAAATTTTACAATAAAATGAATCAAGTATTTGCTTTTGAAGTAAGAACGGTCAATATATTCTTTAACCTTAAAAGTAATTGGATTACATTAGATTGTTAATAAAGTATGATTTTTCAATTACGAATAATATTTATATATTCTTTTAAAATAGAAAACGAATAATCGCCTGCATGTTGATTTACAAAACCAATGGCTGATACAAATGCTTCTTCGTCGGCCGCATCCGAAATAACACGCACAACCACCAACGGAATTCCATAATCGTCGCATACCTGCGCTACAGCAGCACCTTCCATTTCGGCACAAACCACCGATGGCAAGTTACGAAGGAGTGCGTTTTTCATTGCTTTACTTGAGATAAACAAATCGCCGCTGGCTATATCGCCTACTACTAATTTCGGGTGTAAAATTCCCTGTTCGGCAAGAGTTTTCCGGAAATCTTTGTCGTTTTTTAAAAAATTATGCACTGCTCCTGTCATAATTTCAACATTTTGTTGCGGTATTTCATAAGACGTTTTGCCTGTTAATGGTATTTCGAACCTCCGCATCAACGGACGTGCGTCCATATCGTGTTGAAAAAGGCGTTGAGCAATGACGATATCACCCACATTCAAATCGGGTGAAATGGCGCCGGCAACACCTGTGAAAACAATTCTGTCCACTTTGAATTCCAAAATCAAATTGGTAGCCGTAGTGGCAGCAGCCACTTTACCCCAACGCGAAAAAACAGCCACCACTTCAAGTCCGTGCAATTGACCTCGATAATAAATGCGGCTACCGCTTTCAATAATTTCTTTATTACTGATAGCTGCAATAATCTTATTCAATTCTTCGGGCATGGCACCAATGATTCCAAGTAACATATAAGTTCAATTTTACGACCCCCAGCCCCTAAAGGTGGAGTAAGAAGCTCATTTATTGTGATAAACTATTATTTAGAAGTGTCCCTAAAAAGTCCCTTTAGGCGGGGTGTAAAGAATCTGCAATTAATTGAAAAATATTTTCGTTACAATAATATTGCCGAAGATATTCTAATTCACATAGAAAAATAAAAGAATAGAACGCGGATTTAGCGGATAAGACAGATTTTTCTATTTAAACGGATTTAAAATTGACTTTGTCAATTGATTTTAAACGAAAAATCAAAAATGTTTGCATTTTTTCTTATCCGTTTTTTAATCCGCTAAATCAGCGTAAATCCGCGTTCTATTAATATTGTCACATTTTGGGACGAAGATTTAAAAAAGATGTAGTTAATTTTTTACACCCCACCCTTTAGGGGTTTGGGACTCTTTTATAATATTCTTAATTCTTTGATATAGTGTAGGATGCGAATAGTGAAAAAACACATATACAGGATGAGGCATCAAATTGCTTAATGATGTAGCCGACAACTTTTTAAGCCCCGAAACGAGTTGATTACCAAAACCGTATGATGCAGCGAAATGGTCTGCCTGATATTCGTATTTTCGCGAAAGTCGATTGGAAAATAAATCCAAAACTAACGAAAATGGAGAATATAAAATTCCAAAACCCAATACATTGAGATGAAAATTGGCTGAATGACCACCCAATGCAATGGCAAGTGAATCGCTGTTGAGTAATAACCCGAGCAGATAAAATAACAATAAAGAAGTGGGCAGCGAAATGATTATATTTTTGATGGTGTGTTTGTGCTTGTAATGTCCTATTTCGTGCGCCAATACCGATACAATTTCATCGGTAGTCATTTTATCCATCAAAGTATCGTAGAGTACTATGCGTTTTTTTGGCCCAAAACCGGTAAAATAAGCATTGGCTTTGGTACTGCGTTTTGAACCATCAATTACAAATATGTTTTTAAGTTTGAAATGAACTTTGCCGGCAAATTCCTCAATCGCAGTTCTAAGTTCTCCCTCGGGTAAGGGTGTTTGCTTGTTGAACAGCGGCACAATCAATTCGGAATAAAACAAACTCATAAACAGACCGAATACAGTAACCAATGACCATGCAAGCAACCAGAAAAAATTGGGAGTAAGTGAATAAATCCAGATGATCAGATATAAAAGACCTCCACCGATAATGACTGTTAATGCAAAACCTTTCAATTTATCGAAAATGAAAATCTTAGGTGTAATTTTATTAAAACCAAATTTTTGTTCAATTACAAAAGTATCGTATAGCTGAAAAGGGATGTTAAGTATATCATTGGCAATGAAAATAATAGCAAAAAATGCTAATGAACGAAATATATCATTATTGATATGTGTTTGAAGCAGTCCGTCGAGCCAACCAAATCCGCCAAGTGAGTACATTAAAATAATGATCAGAAAACTAAAACTACCGGTAATCAAACCAAAGCTTGCATTTGTTCTGAAGTATTCTTGCTGTTTGGCATATTTATCGGCATCGTAAATATCTGATAGAATAGGTGGTAAACTGTTTTTGGAATGTTTGATATTGAGATAGGCTAAGAAGCGCTCCAAACCGAAATCGGCAACGAGTATGAAAATAATTGCAAAAAAGAAAATTTGCGGCATATTAAATCAAGTATTTCGTATTTTTTGTTTTTTTCAGCCACAAATATACAATAAACTTTTACAAAACAAAGTTATTTTTGTAAAATATTGTACAAAAAAAGTATCTTTGTACTTGATTAAAAATCCAAATCAATATGAGATTGTACACTTCGGTTTTAATAATTTTATTGCTGATTATCGCTTTACCCGATATATTTTTTTACCTGAAATTGAAGAATAAAAAGGCAAAACCTATTTATATCATTTTGCATCTGATTCCTCCTGTTCTTTTTACAGGTATATTTTTTTACATTAAATTCGGGCTGATACATCAACATAATTTCAGAATTGTGGCTGCAGTTATGTGGTTTTATTTTTTCTTTTTATTGATTTATATTCCTAAATTACTGCATATTATATTCCATTTTCTAAATTATTTGTATAAAAAAAAATACAGCCGAAACAACAATACTTTAAATAGAATACGTGTTCTACTGACTATATTGGTTGTTGGCATAATGCTTGTCAGTGCTTTTATTACGCCACGAAATTTCGAAGTTACACAAAATATTGTTCGGGCACCCAATCTTCCTGCTTCATTCGATGGATTTAAAATTGTTCAGATTTCTGATATTCATTTGGGAAGTTGGAACAATAAGCACAATAAATTAAAATCAGCTATTGAACTTATCAACCGGCTTGATGCTGATATAATCGTGTTTTCGGGCGATATGGTTAATAATTTTGCTGAAGAGGCTGAGGGTTGGGGTCCGTTATTTCTGGAACTGAAAGCAAAAAGCGGGAAATTTGCCGTATTGGGGAACCACGATTATGGCGATTATTCCGAATGGAAATCAGTAAAAGAACGAAACACAAACAAACTCGGAATAAAACAAGCGATACGTGATTTTGGCTTTCGGTTGTTATTAAACGAAAGTATTTATCTAAAAAAAGGTTCGGACAGCTTACTTTTAGTTGGGGTTGAGAATGTTGGAAAAGTGCCCTATTCAACCTACGGCGACTTGAACAAATCCATCAAAGGTTTTCCACACGATATGCTCAAAATATTAATTTCACACGATCCAACTCATTGGGAAGATGAGGTAATCGGGAAAAAAGATATTTTCCTGACCTTATCAGGTCATACTCATGCAGCCCAAATGGGAATCCGTATTGGGAAAAGAATATACTCGCCTGCTACATTCGTGTTTAAGTACTGGGCTGGATTGCATAAGATTAACAATCAATATTTGTATATCAACAGAGGTTTAGGTTATATCGGCATCCCGATGCAAATTGGTGTCAGACCGGAAATAACAGTATTAACGCTTCGAATAAGCAATTAATTTACAAACTACAAATTCAGCAAAATGAAGAAAGTAAATCAAAAACTCCAACTGTTGTTATTTTTATTAACAATGATTTTCAGTTTTTTTTCGTGTACCAAAAAATCTCAGGATACCATTCGTATTGGCATTTTAGAAGGACCATCTGTTATTAGTTTTATTAAAATGATAGAAAAACCAATGAAAATATCAGGGAAAAAAGTGGAAATAATCATTAAAAGCGAACCACAGCAGATTCAGGCTTTAATGATTCAGAAAGAACTTGATTTTGCAGTTTTACCCACAGTAATGGCAGCCAATTTGTACAACAAAGGTGTAAACTTCAGAATGCTTGCCTGCCCTATATGGGGAACAATGTACATTTTGTCGAATGACCCCGCCATAAAGTCGATTCAGGATTTAGAAAATAAAAACATCGGCATTTTCGGACAGGGCATCACACCCGATATTCTTTTACAAAATTTATTGAAAATAAATAACGTAAAAAACCTTAGGATTGATTATACTTTTACTACCAATTCGGACTTGGCTAATGCTTTATTACAAAAAAAAATCAGATGCGCAGTCATATCCGAACCGTTGGTAAGTGTTTTGCTTACTAAAGACACCACAATAAAGAACATTACGAAACTGAATTGTGAAGATTATATTAATAATTTAGACACTGATATTTTTGTACAAACTGCATTTACTGTTAACAACACATTTTCAGAAAAATACCCTGAAATGGTAAAATATATTTGCGATGAATATTCAAAGAGTTGTAATTTCGTTAATTCCCAACCTTTAGAAGCAGCTAACCTGGCAGTGAAACTTAAAATACTACCCGATTTAAACACCGCCATGCTTTCCTTACCATTGTGTAACATACACTATGTGAGTGCTTTTGCTATTGAACAAGAACTAAAACATTACCTGCATCTGTTCTTGAATTATGACCCTAAAAGTATTGGCGGAAAAATTCCGGCAAAAGATTTTATTTATCAAACATACTGATTGAATGACTTTTCTGAAAAACCAAATACCAGCTCTCCTCGCCGTTATTGCTATATTATTTTTATGGCAGATTTTTTCATGGTCAATGGGTTATCCCGCAATATTCCCATCGCTGCCGGTTTTATTTACGCGGATAATTGCGATTTTTTTGACTCATGAGTTTTATATCGCGATTTCGTTAACCATACTTCGCGGATTAATAGGTTTTTTAATTTCATTTGTATTAGCATTCACATTCAGCACTATAGCCGTTTTTTCACCTTTCTGGAAATCTTTTTTTCATCCTTTAGTAGTTTTTACAAGATCAATACCTGTCATCTCGCTGGTTTTAATCGCCCTTCTTTGGTTCTCGCCCGATAATCTACCTGTTTTCATTGCATTTTTGACCATGTTTCCAATTCTATATCAGAATATTCTGAACGGATTAGAATTAACCGATAAAAAGCTGATAGATATGTCAAAAGTATTTGGAAAATCGTCCATTATCCGGTTTACAAGTATTTATTTACCATCGGCAAAATCAGTTATTTTTGGTGGAATCAGTTCTGCAATGGGCTTTGGATGGCGCGCAGTGATTATCGGCGAAGTGTTAGCCCAGCCATTACACGGCATTGGCACCAACATGAAGCAGGCACAATCTTATATAAATATCTCGGAATTAATCGCATGGACAGCTGTGGCAATAGCGGTAAGTTATTTATTCGATTATATGTTCCGGAAAATCAGTCATTTTAATCTAATGCATCATTTCAACAAACATTTTTGGACTACCAATAAGAAAGTAATAAGTAATAATGAAGTAAAAATTGTAGAAATTAGAGAAATAACAAAGCATTTCAATCAGAATCGTATTTTCAGTAGCTACGCTGAGGTGTTTACTTCCGATAAAGTTTATTGCATAAAGGGTTTGTCCGGAAAAGGAAAGTCAACCTTGTTGAATCTGATTTCAGAAATTGAAATGCCTGACAATGGAAAGATTACGCATAAAAATATTAACAGTTTTGCTTATTCATTTCAGGATTTGAGACTGATACCCTGGCTAACTGTCGAAGAAAATATTTTGTATGTGCTTAATAAACACAAAATAAACAGGGATGAAGTTTTTTCACTTATCAATCAATTATTAAACAAAACTGAATTAACCGAACATGTACATAAACTACCCAACGAATTGAGCGGCGGACAAAAACAAAGAGTCAGTTTAGTGCGGGCAATGATTACAAAGAGTGATTTACTATTGTTGGATGAGCCCTTGAACGGACTGGATGCTGAATTGAAATTAAAAATAATAGAGGTTTTAGACGAATGGATTTCGACTTATAAACCATTGGTAATTTGGGCAACTCACGAAGAAATTATGCTTGAAAAATCGGAAATCAAAAACGTTTACATATAGCGAAAACCTTTAGCGTTGAGCCTTCCCCACCGCTATCGGGGCAATAATTTCCTTTTAAAAGGTTACTTTGACCAAAAGGCAAAAAAAACTACTGAAAAAAAACAAGCTGAAAAAAAGGTAAAAGATGAATCCAAATGATCGTGAATCCCTCTTATTTTTGAATGTTTGAAATATCAACTACTGACAATAGACAATTACAGTCATCGCCTGTAACTACCCCTTCGATATAAAAATGACTTGAGAATTTTTGTTGTAAGAAATATTTTTGGTTTTGTCATAAGGTGTCAAAATAGTTTAGTATTTTTGCAAATCCTTTAAATCATATGAATATGTCAGATTTAAGCAGTTACACGGAAAGAGATGCTTTTAACGAAGCGCTTTGCAATCTTGTTGAAGAGTTTTTACAAGATAAAGATGCCTATCCGGCAGACATTGTACTTGCGGTAAACTCAAAATTTTATTAAAAAATAATTTGCAATTTATGGAAGTCGGTCTTTACGAGCAACTTATAAATAAACTCATTTCTTCTAAGTTAGATTATTTAGATCGAAATACTTATTTTATAAAATCAACTAAAATTGACAAACAAGAAGCCGCCAAAATACTTTCTCGCTATTTAATTAGCGTGATCCAGTACGGCTTAAGTTTAATTAATGGAGACATTGAAAAACAAATCGAAGTTTCTAATAAGATTATTCGGTTAATAAGGGATGAAATTAATGAAGATGATTTTGAAGAAGATTTAATTGATACACAGGGAAATATATTGTCAGCAATAATTAATAAAATCGATTCTGGAATCACTGATTTTGATAAATATTTAAAAGAAATTACTCCTTATACTCGATTATCACAAAGTGAGTTATTTACAGGAAATAATGCCGGAATATCTTTAGATAGTGAAATTCGAAAAGAAATACTTTCCTCTGATAATATTTGTTTCTTAGTCTCATTTATTAAATGGTCAGGTATCAATATATTCCAAAAAGAATTAATTGAATTTACCGAGAAAGGTGGTAATCTGCAAATTATCACAACATCTTATATGGGTGCAACTGACTATAAAGCAGTTGAATTCCTTTCAAGTTTAAAAAATACTGAAATTAAAGTCTCATATAATACTGAGAGTGAGCGATTACATGCAAAAGCATATTTATTTCTACGGAAAACTGGTTTCGATACAGGATATATAGGTTCTTCCAACATGTCGCGTTCGGCATTGACAAATGGTCTGGAATGGAATATAAAAATAACCACCAAAGAAGTTAGTCATATTATTGATAAATTCAAGAAAACATTTGAAACTTATTGGCAAGATAAAGATTTTGAATTGTTTAATAAAAACTATCATTCAGAAAAACTCAAAACTGCGTTAAAAAATGAACGTACCTATGATAGAACAACCTCTGCTTTTTATTTTGATATAAAACCATTTCCGTTTCAAGAAGAAATTCTTGAAAAATTGGAAGTAGAACGTATTGTTCACAATCGTTTTAAAAATCTAATTGTTGCAGCAACCGGAACTGGAAAAACTGTAATTTCAGCTTTTGATTACAAAAGATTCAGAAGAACAAATCCATCTTCAAAACTATTATTTGTAGCTCACCGGAAAGAAATTCTACAACAAGCTCAGGCTACTTTTCAAGGTGTTTTGGGAGATAATAATTTTGGTGAATTATGGGTTGATGGTATTGAACCTGAAAAATTCGATTGTGTTTTTGCTTCAGTTCAAACTTTGAATAATCGCATTTCAGAACTAAATTTATCAGATTCTTTTTACGATTACATTGTAATTGACGAAGTTCATCATATTGCTGCTAATAGCTATCGACCAATTTTAAATAAATTTAGTCCAAAAATTCTGTTGGGTTTGACCGCAACCCCCGAACGTATGGACAATGAAGATATTCTCATAGATTTTTGTTACACAATTGCTGCTGAAATCAGATTGCCAGAAGCACTCAACCGTAAGCTACTATGTCCTTTTCAATATTTTGGAATTACTGACAGTATCGACTTATCTAATGTAAGTTGGCAAAATGGAAAATATTTACCAAGCGAATTAACTAAACTCTATACACAAAGTGATAAACGTGTAGGTGAAATATTCTCAAATCTCAACAAGTATTTAAATGACATTGAAGATGTAAGAGCTTTGTGTTTTTGTGTAACACAAGAACACGCTCAATATATGGCCGAAAAATTTACATTATTCGGTCTAAAAGCAAATTATTTAGTTAGTGGTCGCAATCATTTACGAGATGAGTTAAGGTTACAATTTAAAAAGAAAGAAATCAACTATCTTTTTGTAGTTGATATTTTTAATGAAGGTGTTGATATACCTGAAATTGACACGGTACTTTTTCTTCGACCAACAGAAAGTTTGACTGTCTTTTTACAACAATTGGGTCGTGGATTAAGACTTTCAGAGGACAAAGGATGTCTTACTGTGTTAGACTTTGTTGGAAATTCTCGTCCAGAATATGATTTTGAAGGCAAATTCAGAGCGTTAGTTGGTAAAACAAACACACCCATTCACAAAGAAATTGAAGCTGATTTTCCGCATCTTCCGTTGGGTTGCTCAATTGTATTAGAAAAGAAAGCAAAACGATATATTCTTGACAATATTCAAAAAGCAAGTTCATTTAATATTAATCAACTGCTTGTGAAAATTAGAAATTTCAGACACCAAACAACACTGGAACTAACACTAAGAAACTTTCTAAATTTCAATCATTTACCATTAGAATTAATATACAATAAAAAATCTACATGGAAAAGACTTTGTGCTAAAGCTGGCCAGATAGAAGATTTTTCAGCTATAAATGAATCTGAAATCTATCGAGCAATAAGTAAAAAATGGCTTTCATGTAGTTCAACCTCGTATTTTGAGTTTGTTTTGTCATTAGCGAAGAAGGGATTCCAAATTGAAATGGCTGAAATGAGTGTAAATGAAAAAAAGATGTGCTTGATGCTTTATTATGACGTTTGGCAAAATCCAGGTTTATTCAATTCATTAGAAGAAAGCATCAATGCCATTGGTGCAAATCAAATTCTCGTTGAAGAAATCATTGAGTTACTTAAAATTTTACTCAATAAAATAGATTTCCTTGAAAAAGACATTAAACTACCTTATAATCAACCACTAAAAGTACACAGTAGATATACAAGAGATCAAATACTTGTTGCATTTGGAATGTCTTCTTTTGAACATGCATCATCTAATCGAATAGGTGTAGGAGTTGCTGAAAACAAAGAGCTTAATACCGAAATTCTGTTTGTCGATTTAATCAAATCGGAAAAAGATTTTTCACCAACTACTCTATATCAAGATTATGCAATAAGTGATACATTATTTCATTGGCAATCTCAAAATGCATCACGTCCAGATAAAGGGAAAGGACTTTCCTATATTAAGCATGAAGAACAAGGCAAAAATATTTTACTTTTTATAAGAGAATCCAATGAAAATGAATTTAAAAATACGATGTCTTATGTTTTTATCGGCAAAGCAAAATTAAATGATTTTTATGGCTCAAAACCAATGAGTATTACATGGAAATTAAGTGAACCAATGCCACCTTATCTTTGGAAAGAATCTGCAAAAATGGCGGTTGGTTGAGTTGTATAAACAACGAAAGAATCTCATAGACTAACAATGGAACACTATGAAATCAATCACAGAGGGTAAATATCCATTAGAGGGTAAATATATTTATGCTTGTTTGATGAACTTAAATGTTTTAAAAAGAGCTGGTTTTGTTGAAGAATAGAAAAAAATAATCCTTACAAACTATGGATCAACCAAAACTTGGACGCCTACTACGTTTAATGAAAATGCTTACAGCAAATAATTCATTAACCGTTGATGAAATTGCAGCAAAGCTTTCAATTTCTCAACGTTCCGTTTATCGTTACATTGATACATTCCGGGAAGCTGGTTTTGTGATAAAGAAAACAGATAACTTTATAAAGCTCGATAAATCTTCGCAATCTTTTTAGTGACAGAGTTGATTTGCTGGGTAAGGATGAATTAAATATCCTTGCCATTTGTCATATCGAGGGCGAAGTAAACAATAATCGCTTGCAGGATTCTATTGATAAACATAGAACTGATATTACCAAAATTCTTAAGGAACTATGTAAAGAAGGTTTTCTTATTTCTGAAAATAAAAGTAGGTGGACAACCTATCATTTGAATACAAATTTTACAAAAAATGTAGAATCCGAATCTTATTCAAAGATTGACACCTATGAGCAAAAGGTTGACAGTTCAGAAATCTTGACACCTATTGTTGACGCCCTAGTGCAAAAGGTTGACACCTCAGTTCAAAAGGTTGACACCTCGATTCAGAGAAACACTAAAAATTTCTCAAAAGAGCAACTCAATAGTTTAATAATAAATACCTGTAAATCAGAATTTATGACTATTGAACAAATCGCTAAGGTCGTAAATAGAAGTCCTGCATATACTTAAACAAATACTTGAAAGCTAATTATGATATGAATAATGGAAATTCGTACAATAAACTTTAGAGATTTTCAAACTCTACAACTTAACTTATGCCGAAGTAAAGGTGGTATGTCCGGATTTTTGGCTGAGTGAAGAGAAGTATGCGGAAGTGAAAGTGAATTAAAAAAGTATAAGTATGGGAAATAAAATTTATAATATCTATTGCGATGAAAGCTGTCACTTAAAAAGCGATGGTCAGTCAGTTATGTGTTTGGGTTACACTAAAATAGAAAGAAATAACTATTTAGATTTAAAAAATCAAATCAAATCCATAAAGTTAAATCATAATGCTCCTACAGAATTAAAATGGAATACATTGTCTTCCAAAAGGTTTGATTTTTACAAAGCCCTGATTGATTTTATCTACGACAATCCAATTGAATTTCGTTGTATGTTGATTAAAAATAAACAAAGACTCGATCACGATCAGTTTAACGAAGGCGATATTGATAACTTTTATTACAAAAGCATTTATTATTTATTGAATAATCCATACACTAATCCGGCATCTAATCAATATCGCACATATATCGACATTAAAGATACACGTGGCAAAAGCAGATTGAAAAAAATTGAAGAAGTATTACAAAATAAACACCTTGGGAAATCGCCATTTGTGTATTTTCAACATATTCATTCTCGCGAAAATGAATTTCTACAATTAGTTGATTTTCTAATGGGTGCAATTGCCTATAAAGCAAGAAATGAACACTTAAAAGAAGATGCATCTCAAGTAAAAATAGCAGTTGTTGACTATATTGAAGCTAAGTTTGGGTACAATATATCGGAAGGTACTGAACCGTGGGAATCTAAATTTAATATCTTTGATTTTCAACCTAAATCAATGTCGAAATGAGTTTAGACGAATTAGACGACTTGTTCGATTTGGATGATTTAAGTTTTGATGCTCCTACTACCGAACAGCTTTTCACAATGTATGGTATTTTCTTGAAGGATTTTGTAAACAATAGAATCACTGTTTTAGGTAAAGAATTGACCGTAAATACAAGTAAATCAGAGCATAGAGACTTTAAAAACAAAGCTGAAACTTTTGTTCATGTTATAACACGAAAGGGCATATATTCACAAAAAAGACAATATGATAGAAATAGGGCAAATCGTATCCATTGGATTCGTCCAATCTTAGAGAATGCAAATGATCCACGTATTAAGTGCTTTCAGAAAATAAATGAGGACAATGAGAATCAGCATTATTTTTGGTACAAAGAAGAGTCTTTTATGGTAATTCTTCGTGAAGTAAATCCTAATCTTGCCGTTGTTACAGCATTTTGTGTTGACCCAATAGAAGAGTACATGTACTCTTCATGGTATCGTGAATATAAGGGTATATAAAAAAGAAAAACCTCGCTTCGTGGGCGAGGTACGCAACTTAAGGCATTGCGGTCGAAAGAACAAGTCTCATGCCACGTCCTTTACTCTTTGAGCAATGACAGTACAAATATATATACATTTATATATAAGTGGGACTTTTATTTTGCTTTATTAAGATATATTATACATTGGCTATATTACACTCAATAAACTTTCAAATCATTGATATTAAAAAAAACGTTGATTCGGGTTCAACGTTTAAGACCTTTGTAGATTCCTTACCAAGGGTAAAGAACAATGCAAAGATACTGTATAATGTGTAGTTTAATACTTAACCCGAACTAAAATTCAAGTTAAATTACGCTAATTAATAGATTTACAGGTAATTAATAGTTGCCCAAATGAGTATGCAAGGGTGTTATATCAATGGTTGCCTGAAAATGTATATGGCAGATAGTCTGGTATTATCCAAATTGTTGAAAAGTGAATTAGGCGATCATATTGGTAATGTATTACAACATATCCGTTTCTATGATTTATTTCTTGAATTAGGTTTTGAGAAAACAAAGTTTATTGCTGATTATAATGTACATAAATGCACCGAAGCTGAATTATCAAGTTTGGAGATGTTATATCGTAATCTCAACTATTTATGTTTAGATACCCTCGTAGGTAAGTTATTTGCAGTTTTGTGTGATCCAAATCCGGAATTAGATTATTCGTTGGCAAAAGTAAGATTAAGAAAATTAGATGCTAAATTGTATCGAATTGTGAGTAATTTGGTGGAGCAATGGAAACAAACCGAAATTGATAACTACCGCCCGGCGGTAACTGAGTTTATTGCCAACTTAGAAAACTGGGTAAAAAGAAAACGGCGTTACGGTTTGTGGATGC
>JAURYY010000349.1 GCA_030653695.1 Paludibacter sp.
CACCAAAATTTAATAAGCGTTCTAAAAAATCTGTACTGGTTTCCATCATGAATTAATTTTATTATGAATTATTGTGCGACTGCAAAAATAGTTCTTTCTTGGTCGATTAGACATGTTATCATACTAAATCCTGTAATCCCAAATATAATAAGAAAAAAACATTTATTATAGACCCTTTCGCGAGTGATGTAGTAATACGTTTTGCAAAGAAAATCAATGCAAAAGTAATCAAAAAACACCTTGAAGTTATTGGTAATATCGACCTTGAGTAATAAAAAAAACACTACAGTTTCCTGTAGGCTGTAATTAAGTCACACTCTCGGCGTACAGCTTCGCCAAAGTCGGTATTAAAGAAAAAATAAATTTAACAAAAATACAAGGAAAGTTTGCAGTATTAAATTTTAAACATATTATCTTATGTCAATATTAATAATCGGAGTTGGGGAAGTCGGTGCACGAATTGCCGATAAAATAAATCAGGAAAAAATATCAGGAGTTAATTGTGCCGTAGTTGTAAACTCCATAGAACCAGAATATCCTACTATAAAAAAAGGAGTGAATATTTGGGATGGAGAAATGCGACAATCTGGGGATAGAACTGAACTTGCAAAAAGATTTGCAGAAGACAACCAAGAGTTAATAAAGTCAATGATTATTGATGGAACAAGTAAGGATTGGAGTTTGTAAAATGATTGAAAACAGTCAATATCATATAAATAGTGAACAATAGTAAGATTAATCGCCCAAAAAGCAAAAAAAGCCACAGCAAGTTAGGGTTGAATTGGAGTTGTCTTGCAGTGGCTTTTATAGCTTTTTGATAATAGGCAGAGCGGTATCAGTACATTATTTTTAGCTTTACGGCTAAGAAAAAAAGAAGCCGATAAAGCTAAAACTAATGCACTGTAAGTTAATTATTGCTGTTGTGCTAGTTTGAATAATAAAAATGAATATTGTCAAAAGTAAAATTATTTGCACAAAAACACGGTAATAATAATTATTCTCCGTATTTTTGTGCAAAACTAAACGCAATGGAAACAATAGATGAAATATTTGCGAAGAACAAAGGATATTTGACATCAAAACTTATCCGTGGGAATAGATCGCTTTACTATCAGCTGAAAACTTTGTTGGAAAACGAAAAAGTGGTTCAGATAAAACGTGGTTTGTATCGTCATGTTGATTTTGTCGAAGAAGCCAGTTGGGGTGAAGTATGCAGAATAGCACCTCAAGCGGTAATTTGTCTTTTTTCTGCATGGAGATTTTATGAACTATCTACTCAAACACCAACAGAAATTCATATTGCCATACCAGCAAAAAACAAAGTGCTTTTGCCTGATTATCCTCCCATTAAATTGTATTATTGGGAGAAAAGGTTTTATGAAACAGGAGTTGAGAAAACGACCTACAATGGAGAAGAAATTACAATTTACGACATTGAAAAATCGGTGTGCGATGCCATTCGTTACAGGAGCAAGGTGGGAATAGACATAACTTCCGAAGTATTGAAAAATTACCTGAAAAGTAAAGACCGCAATTTGGACAAACTAATGAAATATGCAGAAAATATGCGCATTGCGACAGTGTTGAACCAATATGTAAACGTAATGCTATGAGCAACAAAGCAGTTTCAATAAGAGCAAGATTACTCAACTTGGCAAAAAAAGAAGGAATTGATTTTCAATTAATCATTATCCGTTTTTTGCACGAACGATTATTATACAGACTTTCGGCTTCTGATTATTCTCAGCAGCTGATTCTGAAAGGTGGAGCATTTATTTATGCCATGCAAGGTCTAAAAAGTCGCCCGACAATTGATGTTGACTTATTGGGAACACAAATATCGAATGATATTGAAGTACTTTGTGAGGTGTTTAGACAAATTTGTACGGTTCAGTCAGTAGATGAAGTAACATTTATTCCGGAAAGTGTTGTTGGTGAATTAATAACCCAACAAGACAAGTATAACGGTGTTAGACTTAATATTGATGCGACTTTTCACACGGTTCGACAACGAATACAAATTGACGTTGGTTTTGGCGATATTGTGATTCCGGTTGTACAAGAATTGGAATATCCAATACTGTTGGATGAAATGCAGGTTCCTATTATACAAGCATATTCAAAAGAAACAGTAATTGCGGAAAAGTTTCAAGCAATGATTGAATTATCGGTAGCAAATAGTCGAATGAAAGATTTCTATGATGTGTATAAGTTATTAACTGACAACGAATTTGACAACAACACATTGGAAGAGGCAATTAAAGCAACTTTTGCAAACAGGGAAACATCATATACAGAAAATCACGCACTTTTTTCAGTAGACTTTGCGACAAATACGCTGAGGAAAAGAAGTTGGAAAGCGTTTCTGAACAAAATAAACAGAGACAAGGAACTCAAATTTGAAGAAGTTATGCGACTAATAACCGAGAAGTTAATGCCATTTTGGGCGAAAATGAAAGAAAAATGAGAAACAAAACCAATTCTATACAACCAATGCACGATTTGGTAACACACGTCTATGTGCAATAGCCTAATTTGTAGCATTTTGGAGGTTCATCGCCCGCATTCACTTCATCGTAGTGCGACAGTTAAAGCTCCCGCAAATCGGCTACATGCACATAGTCTCGGTCGTTATGCCCCATTCAAAAAAAAATAAAAAAAAACAATTATGAAAAAACTAATTTTAATGTCGTTAGTCTTATTATGTTCAACAGTTTATGCTCAAAAAATAGTAGAGAATGAAGTTGACGATTTTACGAAAAAATCAATAAAAAGGACTTCTTGGGAGAAACTATTTTATGAAATGAAAGGAACAATATATTTCAGAATTTCTAAAATTGACAGCAATTGTTATTTTGAAATTAAACTAATGAATGGTTCTGTATTTTCAGTAGATGAGGGTCCGAAAATTATGTTCAAGTTGTCTAATGACTCAATTTACACATTGAATAATCTAAAATATACAATTACAAATATTGGAGAAGGTTCAATTGGATTAAATGGGAGTGGTGCTCAAGGCATATTTCTGTCTTGTGTTAGTTTGACCGACAATAAATTTAACGATTTGTTGGATGAAAAAGTAACAAAAATCAGAATTTATACAAATAGTGGATATTTAGAATATGATATAAAACCAAAATTTGCTATTACAATTTCAAATGCCATAAATTTGATAAACCTCTAATTAAATATATTTGATTTTGACGTAAATTTTTAAAAAATGACCTAAAGACAAAAATCTATGACTCCTGAACAAAAACTTAATAACATTTTGACATATCTTGACAATGACAATGTATTTCCAGAAATATTTGAAGAAATAAAGATAAACAACAAACTCAATCTGAATGACAAGGAATTACATCTAGTTCTAGAAAAACTATGTAAAGACGATTATGTAAGCTTTAATTACATAACAAAAAACGAATTGCCGTCAAATGAAAAAGTATTTTATATTTCATTTGGAGGTCGAGTTTTTTTAAATCGTGGAGGTTATGTTGCCGAAAGTAAATCAATTAAACGTATTAAGTGTTGGACAAATTTTAAAACAATTGCAGCGATTTTGAATGCGACTATAATAATTGTTATTGGTATTGCAAGTGTGAAAGTTGCTCAGGATTCAAAAAACAAAGACGAAAAGATTTCAAGTTTAGAATTAAAAGTTGACTCATTACAAACTATACAAAATATTGAGAACATTCAACGAAAAAAATGAACGAGGGCATAACACACGCTCCTATGCTCACCTGCTGGCTGACATGCACTTAGCAGTATTTGCTCCCGCATTCACCTTGTCGTTTCACGACAGCGAATGCTCCCGCAAACCGCCAAATGCCCATAGCCTCAGTCGTTAGCAGCCATAGTAACAAAGCAAAAAAGACAGACTTTTTGGTTGAAAAATCTTTGACGAACTGTCCGTTTATTGACATAATTAAACGAAGCTGTAATGACTGAGTTCGCTCCTATTTCAGCTTTTATTTAGCGGAC
>JAURYY010000001.1 GCA_030653695.1 Paludibacter sp.
CAACTGCATCTTTAAGCTGATTCATTGCTTGTTCAAGAATTTTGCGCGAGCAAGCCACATTCATTCGCAAATGATTTTCACCACCGGGTCCAAAAATAGTACCTTTATTTAATCCTAAACCTGCTTTATCAACAAAAAAACTGAATAATTCATCCGTTTCCATTCCCAATTCTTTACAGTCGAGCCACAAAAGAAACGAAGCTTCAGGAATCATTGGTTTTATCTGAGGAATATTATTTTTCAAGAAATCAGACACAAATTCTATATTATTATTCACATATTCAAGCATTTGCTGTCGCCAGCTTTCACCATTTTCGTAACAAGCAACGGTGGCTGTATAAGCAAAAATATTACCGGCATTCATTTCGGATGCTTCAAGAAAATCAACAAATTTTTCGCGAAGTTGTTTGTTTTTAATAATATAGGAAGAACTGATTAAACCGGGCATATTAAATACTTTGCTCGGTGCCATAAAAGTAACCGTATTTTCAGCTGTCCAGTCCGAAATGGAGGCAAATGGTGTGTGTTTTGTTTTTCCGGGCAAAACCATATCGGCATGAATTTCATCGGAAATAACTATTATATTGTGCTTTTCACAAATTTCTGCGAGTTTTTCCAGTTCAACTTTCGTCCACACTCTGCCTCCGGGGTTATGGGGATTACACAAAATAAACATGTTGGTTTTTGATGAAATTTTACTTTCAAAATCATCAAAATCCATTACATATTTTTCGCCATCGTCCTTCAATACATTATTTATTAACATGCGGTGATTATTTTTCACCACATTAAAAAAAGGATAATATACCGGCGGTTGAACAATAACTTCATCGTCTGCATTTGTAAAGCTCTGAACTGCAAAAGACAACGCAGGAACGATGCCGGGTACAAACCCTACCCATTCCCTTTTCAATCCCCAATTGTGATGATCGTTCACCCATTGAACGAATAAAGTCATCAAATTGCGGGGCGGCATGGTATAACCCAGCACTGGATGTTCGAGCCGTTTTTTTATGGCTTCGAGAATAAAATCGGGTGTTCTGAAATCCATATCAGCCACCCAAAGCGGCAAAACATCCTCAGTTCCGAAAAGTGCTTTACAGCGTTCAATTTTTACTGCATCAGTGTTTTTCCGGTCAATTATTTCGTCAAAATTATATTTCATTTTTTTAGAAAAAAGAGTAAACCCGATTCCCGTCCCGATTCCCGATAGCTATCGGGACGGGAATCGGGACGGGAAAAGAGTAAAGACATTTAGTTATTAATCAATTAACAATCTCTTCCATTACTTTCCCAATGCATGCATTCGGAAAAGGAATATTTAAAATTCTTGACAATGAAGGTGCAATATCCGCTGTAAGATAGGACTTTTCAACTGTTTGTGGTTTAATTTTCCAGCCGTAAATATAAAATGGAGTTTTTGTCATAACCGAGCCCGACTCTCCTATAAAGCCATAATTTTCATCTAATTCGAGCCAACCGGGCATTAAACTTATCACCACATCGCCCACATTGCTTTTATGTATAGAATTTCTTATGCGTGCTTTTTCCGAATTATTATCTACACCCATAGACAAAAGTTCTGAAAGTGTATAAGCTGCCTGTACTCCTTCAAAATCGAGCATAAAATCACAAACAACCCGCTGAACCTCGTAAAAATTAAGTTTTCGCTCTTCTATTTTCCTTTTATTGAGATAAATATTTTTCCCAAAATAATTTTCAACCCATTTTTCTTGTCCGTACAATGCCATTAGGTAGCTATTTAGCAATGCCATTGAACGGTTTGCGCTAAAGTATCCGGCAGGTATTTTTTTCTCTCCGAGTTCGTTGGGCGAATAGGGATCGGTCTGGTTGGCAAACATAAAATATAAAACATTTTCGATTCCGAGTTTTTTATTGACTTTATCCGTTAAATTCTGTATTTCCCTGTCCAACCGGACATAAATATCTTCCTTTTCGGTAGTATTCAATGCGTTTAACCTTTCTTTTGGTATGCGAACAGTGAATTGCAGCATCAATAAATCAGGATAATCATCGGTTCCCAAATTTTCGTTCATTACAGTTTTCAATGCTAATTCAGCAACCAGCGAGTTTGCCGAAGGTGTTTTTTTTAGTAAAGTTTCAGGTGATAGCTTTGATTTTCTATCGGTAGGATGATATTCAAAATTATTGGCTTTATTCCCTGTCAGTCGGCTAATCCAATAGGAACGTAACGGGAAAATCGGCTCCCATTTTCGAGATGAAATACTTTTAAATTCACCATTCACGTTCATTTCATCTGCCCAGCGCGACAAACCTTCGGTATAGTATCCTGTGGTAACCCATCTCAAATTTATATCATCTATCCATGCCACACTATTTGCCGTATGACCACCCAGCATGATGGCACTTTCGGGATGTATTGCTACGGCAAAACTTTTCGATTTATCGGGATAAGCCATTTTTAATTCATCGGCAATGGTTGAACTTTGCAGTTTAAAGGCTGAAAAGGTTTGTTTAGTTCCGATACCAATCTCATTTTCATCCTGAAGAATGGATTGAATAGTGCTTGTTCTGCGGTCGAAAATGTAATTTCCGGTAACTCCATTGTAAAAAGGAATGGACCCGGTCATAACATTGGCTATGTCCGATGCATTTCCGGCTGATACAATATTGTAATGTACGTTACGAAAATTCACTCCATCTCTGATAAATCGCTTGAACCCGTTGTCGTCAAATGTATTCCACAATTCATCAATGTGTTTTTGCTGTAACCCATCAACCATTATTCCGATTACTAAACGGGGACGGGTTGCCTGTGCACTTATAGCTAAACTAAAGAAAATTAATGATATAATAATAAAAAAAGAATTAGTTGAAAATCTCATTTAATTAGTAAATGGTAAATGAATAAATAGTAAATCTACAAAACTCCTTTGGTGCAAGGAATTCTTATTCTGTATTTTAAAATGTTTTGTGTCTATTTGCACTACAAAAATACTACAAAATAACGATATGAAAGCAGCATTATTATTAAGAGTTTCAACTGAGCAGCAAGATTTAGACAGTCAGAAGAATGATTTAATGCCTGTTGCATTAAATTTTGGGTATGAAGTGCCTGATGAATATATTTTTGGGGAGCATATCACTGGTAAAGATGATATAAGAATAAGTGAAAGAAAGACAATTACAAGATTAAAAGAAACCTGTAAAACAGGTGGAATATCGGTCATATTCATATATGAAGTATCCCGATTAAGCAGAAGTAGTATTGATGGAAGGTCATTTCTACGAGATTTCAATGAAATGAAAATACCCATATATTTCAAAGACAAAAGTATTTGGTCCTTAGACCCAAAAACGTTAGAAGAAGATTCAAACACTACAATGATTGTAGGTTTGTTCTTTGATTTTGCGCAGCAGGAACTCAAAACGCTAAAAGGGCGGACTATTGACCCACTCAGCGAGGCCATTCAAATACAAGGTAGGTTTAGAGATGAACACGCAAACGGCAAACGTTTCAACTCGCTTTGTCATATCACTAATTTGCTAAATTTTAATTCTTTGACATACGAAGAATCCATTCAGGAATTAAACGAATGGCTCAAAACCGCAAAACACTTACAAGAAAGATACAATAAAGCATAATACCACAACCCCCAATTATTAACTTACAGTTCATTGGTTTTAGCTTTATCGGCTTCTTTTTTTCTTAGCCGTAAAGCTAAAACCAATGTA
>JAURYY010000007.1 GCA_030653695.1 Paludibacter sp.
AATGCACGGTTTGGTAACAAACGCCTATAAATAATGGCTACAATACTGCGTTTTCGAGGTTTTGTAGCCCGCTTGTACTGTGTGCAAGTTAGTAAATGACATCGCCCGCAACGTAGCCACTTTTTATAGTCTCGGTCGTTATGCGTCATTCTAAAAAATGAAAAAGTGAGCGAAAACCGTCAAGCGAAATTCAACTAACCAACAAATTACAACGTGAAAGATTACTACAAAATTCTTGAAATTGACAAAAAAGCGACAAAAAGTGAGATTGTAAAATCATTTCGACTTTTAGCTAAAAAATATCATCCAGACTTAAACAAATCTGCTGATGCTTCTTTCAAATTCAGAGAAATATACGAGGCGTATGAAATACTTGTTGATGAAAATAAAAGAATAAGTTACGACAATATTTATAATAACTTTTATGGGTATAGTAACAAACAAACAAAAGCAAGTAATGAAAGTGATTATATAAATTGGACTCAAAAAGCGCAAGAAAATGCAAATAAATACTCGCATCTTAAATACAGAGATTTTGCTAAGAATGTATTGAAACTGTCGCTAGGATATATTTTAGGATCAGCTTTTATTGTACTATCAATACCTCTTGTTTATATTGGTGTTTTAATTGAACCTCTTTTATTAGCATTGATTATACTTTATATGCCTTATAAATCAAATGAGATTTTTCAAGGGTTTGCATACATTAATTTATTCATTGGAATATCATTTGGAATTTTTTATTATATTAACTTCTTTGAGAGTGAAAGCTGTGGATTATTAAGTTCAATCAGAAATACAAAAAAAATCGACACAGGAAAAAAGGCTATAAGAAATTATTTAATTTTTTTAGGCATTGTTTTATACTCAGTAGGCATTTGTTTTGCGGCTTATAGTATATCAGAAAAGAAAACTACTGATTTTCAAAACAGATTTTCAGACATGACAATTTATATCAATCAATTAGATGCATACTTTCCTGAATCATATAATTACTGGGATATCAATATTAAACAAAGTGTCATTGTTATAGATATGGATAAAAAATGTATTGATTATGAAATAATGAAAAATCTTCCTGAATCAATTATAGCATTTAAATATGAGAATGTAAATACTCTAATTCAAGTCTGGAGAACGGAAACGGTGGTTGGTAAATATACTGATAATGCAGAAGGAATCCAGAGAACATGTAAATACAAAATTATTGATTTGAAAACTTCTGAAGTTACTGGTGAAAAAGAGATAAAAGGGTCTTTGCCACCCAGCACAAAAAAATCTAGTGGAACAGCATATGGCTCCAATCCAATTCCAGATTTTGTACAATTTATTATTAAAAATACAAAGTGAGTTATAAATGAACAAACTGCCTCTTATTGAAAAGATAAATCTACTCGAATCAAGACTTGGTGAAAGGTGGACTTTTTCTACATTTGAACCAATAAAGTTTGATAGCTTTGATACTATTAAAGTTCATGAAGTTGGAAAAAAAATTGCTAATCACTTAGGGTTACCACCACTTACCTTTTTTATCACTTTTGTATCTCAGAAGGAGAACGTAGGTGGTAATATTCAGCTAGATAGTAATACGGATGTGTTTATCGAAATTGATTTAAAGTTTAAAAACGATAATGATTTTGTTTTAGCAATTCTTGCTCATGAAATCTGTCATAAATACCTTCAACTTAATAACATTAAACTTTTTCCAGAATATGAAAATGAAATGTTGACTGATGCAACAACAATTTACACTGGATTGGGTAAACTTTCATTAAACGGATGTGAAAAAGTAATTGTTGAAAATCATGATTATAATCAAACTAAAACCACACAGAAAGTGGGTTATATGAATAGAGAACAGTTTGCATTTGTATACAGATTAGTTTGTGAAATGAGAAGAATACCTAACAATGAAATGTTGAATGGGCTGACGTTTGAAGCGTCTAACGAGGTGTTAAATTCTTCAATTGGGAATACCATATATTTTAATTCTGAGCATTTTAGTAATGATTTGATATTAAGAGAAATTTCAGATGCAATGAATAATGAAATAGGTGATTCTCAAAAATCGTTTGCGAACTTTAATAGAAATATCAAAGTGATTCAAGAAAGTATTTTAAAGTCCGCTGAGCAACATTGTAAAGAGTTTCATTCATATACGAAAACAAATATAGATGCAATCAATATCTCTGCTTATAAGTCATTTAACAAAGATGCTCACAACTACATAAAAAATTTAGTTGCATTAGAAGAACTCAAATTTCTTAAGAAGAAAATAGTTGAGAAGAAAAATGAGATTACTAAAATTGGAAATGCATTCCCTAAGTTCATAAACTACGTCAATTTCAGCTATATAAATAATAAATCTAAACAAGATTTAGGTTTTTTACTTCAATTTGAATGCCCAAATTGCAATAACAAAATGAGAATTACACAAAATAAACTGGCGAGAGTTAATTGTCCAAAATGTAATTACAGTTTTATTGTTGATGCAACATTAAAAGAAACATATACAGAAGAGAGACTAAATGAAACAATTAATACAGTAGAGAGTCTAAATGAGAAAATTAATACAGAAGAGAAACCAAATGAAAAGATTATCCTGAAAAAGTCATGGTTTGAAAAATTTAAATTTAGTTTTTTGAAGAATGCTAAATAAAAACAATTTGAATGCTTTCTTTCTATAATTTCTTCTTTTAATACAAAAAACTATCACTATGACCGTTTATTTAGATAACAATATTCTCGTTTCTATTGAAGACAGGGGACTTGATTTTAATAAAATCAAGAAGCAATTTCCCTTAAATGTTCAATTTGTATACAGCTACGTTCATGTACAAGAGTTATTGGAGTCAAAAATAGACTTTGTTACTTTAAAAGAAAAAAGAATTAACACATTAATAGAAACAACTGATTATAATTACATTTTTTCTAATGGTGCAACAACAGAAGTAACTCAAAATCACCCGGGGAATGTGATAAACGACATAAAACGACACTCTTCTATTTTCAATAGTTTTAGACATTATGCTAGTAATATTTCAATTGACAGGAATAAATTCATGGTTGAACTTGGAATTGATAAAAATAGAATAAACAACTATAATGCACAAGAGGTGATTGGACATATAAACTCTCTTTTAAAGTATAGTGAAGAAGGATTTGACTTTGAATACATAGTTGATTTGGCAGGAAGAAGTCGACATGATAAAATTAATACTATCTTTAATTTTTTAGACATAGTAGGCTATTGGAGAGATTCACAAACTGACAAATCTGATTTAGCACGTATGTACGATGCTGGTCATACATTTTTTGCTTCGGGTTGTGACTACTTTATTTCAGAGGACAAAAGAGCAAGAAACAAAGCCAAAGTTGCCTATGAATTTTGTAACATAAAAACTAAAGTTCTTTCGCTTGAAGAACTATTCTCGTTACCAGTTTTGACTTGACTTAGAGAATAAAAAAGACAAAAAATACGAAAAGAAAAGAACGAACGCATAACACACGCCTATGCTCACCTGCTGGCTTACATGCACTTAGCAGTATTTGCTCCCGCATTCACTTTTTCGCTTTGCGAAAGTGAATACTCCCGCAAACCGCAGGTGCGCATAGCCTCGGTCGTTAGGTGTAAGTGTAAAAAAAAAGAAAACAGCTCATTTAGCAAAATAAGTTCAATGAAATTCTATTATAAAGTCATACAAAGTCACGTACCAGTTGGGAAAATAATTGATACAAATTATTGTATTAATGAATATCGAGTTTTGCGGAACAACGAGCTTAAAAGCTTCTTTGAAAAGGCGGAAAACTTCTCAAATGAATTTGAATTGTCAATTTCTTTGGTGTTAAATGACACTTTACTAAAATTGATGAAATTACATAAAACATTTATTATAAAGGGAATTAAGTACATTGTAAAAATGAAAAAACTTGCAAAAGAAAGGGAAAAATGTAATTTTATATTAAATGACGAGAGTAATTTTTTTATAGATTATATTTTAGAGAAAAAAAGAAAAAATTTGGAGATTGAAGAAAATGTAATTTTACCAAGTCGGTTTAACTCGAGTTTCTTTTTTGAATCTGCTGATGATTGTAATAAATATTACCCGAAATTTAATTGCAATGGTGAAATTCAAATTGTGAAAGTTGAATTTATTGAGACCAGAAAATCCTTTACATTTGACAACAGTATTATTTCTGATTTTTCTCGCTGTATAACTTCAATTGATTATTTGAATCACGCAAAACTTTATTTAAGTGGCTATATATCAGACAATCCTTTATTAGAAGTAGTTTTTCAAGGTAAATACAAGATTATATCTTATATTAATTAAAATTTAACAGATAATGATTTGACAAATTTTTTAATTATAAAAAAGTAAGTCTATTGTATATCTGTTCAGTATTTTGCAAGCAATAAATAATTAACTATCAACATTTAATTTAAGGTTATTATGAATAAAAATAATTTAGATTCCGTAATTGATTTTTTCTTTTTAAAGAATATAATAATCGTTTTACTTTTAATCGCTTTCAACTGTAATATAAGTAGTCAGAAAATAGTAACGCAATTAAAAAAGGCAAATACTACTGTAAAAAAACAAAATCCCCAAGTGAGTTATAGCATTGTTCCATTTGATTTAAATATAACTAAAATCCCTATTTATTTCAAGGGGGTTAACCCAATTGAACTTTATAATAGATTAGAGAAGAAAACAATTGGAATTAATAAAGGAGAGTTTGAAACAACAGCGCAATATGAAGAAAGACTACTAATTGAAAATTTAAACCCCATTTTGGGAAATTTAAATGAACTAAGTCTTATTGCTTTAAAACCCTCTAAAACTAAGTTGTACATATTGGATTTTAAATACGATGCAGATAAACAGTTATTAGATTTGACTTTGGAGCTTGATGATTATCGAAACGATGAAGAAAGAAGTAGGGTTTATGACTTAGGTGATAGAAATAAATTGGATATTCGAAATAGAAATAGAAAATTAGTCGTATTAGTTGAGAAAATAACATCTGATAAATCTTACTTAGCGAGCAATGCTTTTGGCGCTTCAACAACAGTCTATTACTGGGAATCAACTAATTATGCTTTGTATTTTCAAAACTGGAGCAATTTTACTAACGCTGGGCTTAATGAATCGTTAATAAATTTTGAGATTAAAGTAGATCCAATAATAGCAAAGAAAATTAAAGAAAATGATTTAAACTATGGAAAGGAACGAATTCTTGGAACTCTTTATATTGGAAAACTAAGTAAACCTTATTCTCTAATAGGAGAATATTTTTCTAATAAAGCGACATTAGATTCACCCGATGAATTTAAGAAACATTATAAATGTATCAATATGAATGTTCAAGAAATATGGATATATAACACTAACACAGGAGAAATTTACACTAAAATCAAACCTCAGAAAAATCAAGATTTATTAAACAATGACTTACCTATTGGGTCAACAGTTCATAAAAGCAACATGAGATGTAAAGAACTTTGTGTAGTTAATGGTAGGAACTTACTTAGTTTTACAAATAGCACTTCATATATAACAAATGACAATGAAGAAGGAATTATAACTATCAAATTATATGTTGACATGGATGGTAATACTACTGCAGAAATAAGTTCCCCTACTACTGTAAAAAATGAACAACAAATTTCAAAAGCGTTAAATATAGCCCGAAGATTAAAATTCACAAAATCTAATAGTTTTTCGAATAATGGATATATTTCATTTACTTTTGAAAAAAAATAGAACAAAAGAAAAACAAACACCATACGCCTAATACACGCCTATGGGCACAGGCTGGCTGAAGTGCAATTTGGAGGTTTTGCGCCCGCATTCACTTTGTCGCTGTGCGACAGTGATGCTCCCGCAAACCGCAGGTGCGCATAGCCTCGGTCGTTAGCAGCCATAGTAACAAAGCAAAAAAGACAGACTTTTTGGTTGAAAAATCTTTGACGAACTGTCCGTTTATTGACATAATTAAACGAAGCTGTAATGACTGAGTTCGCTCCTATTTCAGCTTTTATTTAGCGGAC
>JAURYY010000018.1 GCA_030653695.1 Paludibacter sp.
TTTAAAATAATTTCGATTTTGTTTTATTCACTGCAACTCCATACACTTCGACACCTTCAATCACGTGTTCAATAAATCCTTTGGCAGGACTATAGCGCATCAACCCCGATTTTACAGTGGCATCAGCCGATCGTAACCCAAAATATACTGATCCATCAGCTTCGTCTAACGCCAATTGACAAATACCGATAAACTCACCGGAAGAACCTTCGCCTTTTCCGGCTTCGGTAATTGGGGTAACTGTTTTCCCATTTGCCAATTTAAGTTTGTAGGGATTTAAATGGTCGCGTGTTTTGATGGCTTCCAACTGCGCTAAAGTGCAACGGTACAACCCTTCGTAACCTGTATCGTAAACCGTGAAATAAAACACCTGATTTTTAGCATCCCATACAAACGATTTGGGCGACATACCTTCGAGCACTACGCCCGAAGTGGGCAAAATACCATTGCCGGTAATCGGTGTTTTCAGAATATCAGCATCAACAAAACGGAAAATTCCATTCCCATTGAAAGTTTTACACCAATACCACACATTGTTTATTTTACCAAAACCGGCGTTCATGGCGCCAAAACTCAAGCCTTGTCCGTAATAACCCAAGGTGGCGTTTTGTACATAATACGGAAAATCGCCACGAACGAGCGATTTGTTTCGTTCGGTGAGATTAATGGTACAGATTCCTGTGTTGCGGTCGGCAAAAAACAAACGAGTACCTTCGACATATCCATAAAAAGGGTCGCTGAATGCGGCGCCTGTATTTGTGAGCATGGTTTCAACTTTGCTGCCGCTTTTTGAAACCACAAAAATGCGTCCATCGCCTAAGTTACCATCGGCATCATTCACGTAAGTAAACTGACGACCCGCATCCAACACATACAGCGAAGTATCGTTGAACAAAATATTCAAGGGTTTTTGACCCGATTTAACGCCCAAGTCAAAGGGATTGATTATCATCCCCGCCGGAGGTACAGCAACCAATTTCAAAGCCATAATATTACCCAATTTTACAGCGTAATAAAGCGTTGGTACTGTTTGGTTATATGCCACCGGTACATTCAGTACACCATCTTCGAGCCAACGTCCACCAAGTTTTACCTGTAATAGCACTTTTTGTGAACCGACATGACTAAATTTTAATTTGTCCGGATTTTTTCCTGTGAATGACTCTCTTGCAACGCCATTTTCATCCAAAGTGCCAGCCGGAAATATCCATTTGTATTCCTCGCCCAACACTTCAGGGTTGGGTAGCTCAACATTAAACTCAACCAATGTGCTTAATACTTCGCACAAACCACCCGGTATGGGTTTTAATGTTAAAATTGGTTTTATGTCGCTTATCAGGATTTTCTCAATTAAAAAACCAGCTCCTTCAACAGTAAGTTTCACATTGTATGTACCGGCAACAGCATACTTATATGTAACAATATCGCCGGTAGCAGTTTTTCCATCGCCAAAATCCCATGTACATAGCCCTTTGGCTGCCGATTTACTCTCAAATTTGATGTTGGCACCCACGTAATAATCTAACCGGTAAGTATTGTCCGAAACATAATAATTAAATGCTACGGCAGGACTTGGTAAATCTTCAATTTTGGGTAAAATATCATCGGCGCAGCTGCTCAAAAAAGTAACCGACAACAATGTGGCAAACAGAAGTTTATAAATATATTTTGTTTTCATTTTGCTGATTATTAATGGGTTAATTTAATGAAATATCAGTGGACATTGAAACTCCGGCTGTTCCTTTTTTATCTAAAGCTTTAATTATTGCTTTTATTTTATACGAGCGAATGTATTCAACATCGTAAGTATTGGTCGATTTGTTCAATATTAAATCCGAAAAAGGAATATTCTGATATAAATTTATGATAATTTGGGGCACAGGCGTATTCCCTTGAGCATCTTTCGGGAAATGGTAATCCCAGCCACCGGTATTGTTGTTTTTGGTGGAGTCAATATAGATTTTAAAATTATCGACCAAGCCTAAACCGAGATACATTTTTTGAAAATCGGTTACTTTCATTAGTTTATACAAACTGTCTTTAAATTGAGTCATAAAAGGCTGTCCGTAGTAGGTCAACATTTTATTGTTGTCGTAAGTGGATGGCTTTACCCAGCTGGTTGTAGCCAATGTATTACTTGTGGGAAAAGTTGATTTAAACGAGAATGCTCTTAACGAATCGGACCAATAGGTTGAAACGTGTGGATACTCCGAAATTTTTTGAGAAATACGTTTTTGAACCGACTTATTTGAAGTTACACTGTAAGTGAAAGTGGCTGTCCATGGACACGAAACTGCTTTCGATTCATCTTCGACTAAATTGTACCATACCTCAAGTTTATCAAGCTCTTCTTTTCCTGTATTATAATATTGCACTATAAATGGAACATTACTGCCTGCACTCACTGTACTGCTTCCTACTTCCCAATAAACGTGTGGTGCCATTTTTCCCACAATTACAGCATCGTCCATACTGTCATTCAAATCGCAAGCAGTAAATAGTGTTGCGATAATTACTACGGAACTATAAATTATTTTTTTCATAAAAATTGCTTTTTCTAATTTCTAATTTCGACCTTCTTGTTTTTTAGACTGCATAGACGTGTCATGCCACGTCTCTACTTCCAGATGGTTGGGTCGGCAGCCGTAACTTTCGAGTTGTTTTTTTGCGCCCAAATCAAACGTTTTTTCAACCATTCGGGGTTTTTGTATGCTCCTATTCGTTCCAATTCTTTTTTATTGTATTTGTCCTCTGTTTCGGGGTCGTAATTCAAACGGGTAATCCAGGCATTGGGCGAAAAGCGGGCATTTATTCCAAAATCCGCCGGTGTATTCCAATACGGTTCGTACAAATTGAACGGACGGGTAAGCGAATATTCTACTTTAAAGTTGGCAGGTAACACACCGTTTGTGTTATCGGGGCAAGTTGTTACGGTGTACACAAAAACACCATCATAAGCAATACCATTGGTTTTGCTGCTGTAATTGTATCGGCGTACATCGGTCCACATTTCGGGCTGCATATACATGGCTACGTACTTTTGTTGCATCAAATCAGCAATCGTAAAAACTGCTTCGCCTGGCAATTTTATTTCGAAAAACTTATTGTAATTGATCAGTTTCTGTGATGTTTCGGTAGTAGCTCCCACTCGTTCCATATTTTTCTTGACTGCCGCTACTGTAGTTGTGTATGCAGCAGGTTTGTCGCCTTTCCAGTATTGCGCTTCCGCTTTCATAAACAACAACTCTTCCTCCGACATCAACATAACGTATCCGTTATTTTTAGCGTATGGGTTTTTACCGCTACCTGCAAATAAGTCGGGGTAAAAAGTTACTTTCATCGAAGTTGCCATGCCAATATTGTTGTCTAAATAGCGTAAAATCAGCAAACTTTTATCATCGATACGTGGGGTCATCAGTTCAACGGCACGAGGGTCAAGGGCAAAACCCCTGACACGATTATTTGGATAAGCTCCCATCATGGCATACACTAAAAATTTCGATGGGATGGCTTCGGTCAGTAAATTCTCGCGTCCTTGCGCCCATCCCAAGTTGAGTTTGGGTTGGGCCGGTCCCCACGGACAGTTTTTCTCAGTCGATCCGCCATCGTATCGGTAAAGCACATCTTGATACGAAAGGTCGGTGAGCGCAGCATCGACCGCTGCAATGATGTTATCGCATGTTTGCGGCGTATTGTCCATGTTGGGGAGTTTGCGCAGCATGATGCGTGCTTTCAATGCTTTGGTAAATGCTCGCCACTTGCCCAAATCGCCTTCAAAAATGCGATCCATTTTTTTTGTGATGGCTTTATTGGTTGGATTATTTACCCAAGCCGGATTATCGTAAAGTGCAATCAACTCATTTACTTCTTTATTCAGCCACACGTACACATCTTCCATTTTGTCGTAAGCTGGCGAATTGGATTTGTAAACCTGCGAATGCGGCATATCGCCAAAAGCATCCGTTGTTAAGAGGGTTGAGTGGAGCTTAATTGTACGGGCAATTAAAATAAAGTTTTTAGAGTCAATTTTTTCGGCAGCAGCAATTAATGCATTTGCATT
>JAURYY010000023.1 GCA_030653695.1 Paludibacter sp.
ATAAAACATTTATGTTTTATTTCTTAGTGATCTATATTTGGGTTTAATTCACTTAGTGTATCTTAGTGCAATTAAGTGTTCTTAGTGTTAAACTTCTTATATTTAATTACATAGAAATCTAATCCATATAAAGTCTATTATTGAAAATGATGAAAAAATTACTCATCCTGTTTGGGATCATTAGTCTGATATTAGGTATTATAGGAGTTTTTGTGCCATTACTGCCCGCAACACCGTTCATTTTACTCGCCGCCTGGCTGTTTGCCCGCAGCTCGGACAAACTCTACAACTGGTTAATGCATCATAAAGTGTTTGGCAAAATAGTTCGGGACTACCACATAGACAAGTCCATTAGTTTACATGCAAAAATAATTTCGCTAAGTTTTATGTGGACAACCATGCTTTATACAATCGCAGTGCCGGCATGTGGAAAAATATGGTTACAATTTATTCTGGCAGTAATAGCAATTGGAGTTACCATTTACATTTTACACTTTAAAACAAAACAAAAATAAAATAATGAAGTTCTCATTAACAACAAATTGCTCAATTCGAGAAACTAAATTGCTTTATTTATGTTTTGATTGATTGTTTCTTTTATTTTACATTCACATTCGCATTTTCCCGATTCGAGCAATCCGCTCCTTTTCAAATAATTCAATTCTATAAGAAAATTCTCTGTAAAAATACCCGAATTCAAATTATCTTCAATTTGTTGTAAGGTCCACCATTTTGTTTGTTCGAAACATCTGGGGTTAGGCGTTAAATTTGAATACTTGCAGGCAACAAAAATGTATGCATAAAGAATTTCCTGAGGTGTTTCGTGTATGTAATGAGAAAGAAATATCGGTTTCATATTCTTTATCCCGTATTGTTCTGTTGCAGTTCGAACAATGCAATGCTCAATTTTTTCATTTAAAAAGACATGATTTGAAATTGCTGTATCCCACAATCCGGCAAAAACCAGATCATCTTGGCAATGCTTTTGAAGAAATATTTTATTTTTGTCGATAAGGATGACCCTGATAATCGGGTGTATATATTTTCTTTCATCATTCAGACTTGTCAAATGATGAATAGAACCAATCATTTTCCCCTGTTCGTTTACAATAGGCCACCATTCCTCTTTTAGAAGTCGAATTCGTACAATTGTAACTCTGATTATTTCGTAAACAATAATAACTACAATTGCAATTATATACAGACTGAATATAAAATCCTGAATCGTTTTTAAATTTTCGGGATTATCCAGTACGAAAATTAACACAGATAAGATATACACAAAAAAGAGTATTGTGAAAATCCACATCAACCTGAATAATTCATCAAGATTGTTAAGCATAGAAAAGTTTTTGGGCGAAAACTGAATGGTTAGTTTATGAATAAATTTACGTAACATCAAAGAACCGGTAAAAAATATCAATACTACTAACTCAGCTGTTAGGTGACTGATTGAAGAATTCAGAAAGTGGGAAGGAAATGATAAAACTATAGTAGCAATGACGAAAAAAATGGCTGTCGAATATAAAAACCAGTCTGTAATTCGGCGGTAGCGGAAGTAAATATATATTAATAAAATTATATTGACTGCAAAGGCAACTTTCCAGGCAGTATTAAATCCCCAAACATCTCCCATTACTACAAAAATGAGTAACGGAAGAAAGTGAAACAGGGGATTAAAAAAAGATTCTACAATTTGATTACTAAGTTTTTGCATGTTCAACGGGCTATTTCATCCTTATTGTTTTATAACAATAAAAAGATGAAAATGTTTGCCAAAACTCAGAAATGAGTGGGTTTGGTTTAAAATGACATCATTCGGCTTACGTATTTACCAATAATATCGAACTCGATGTTCACTACGGTTCCTTTTTCAATTTGGTGAAAATTGGTATGTTCGTGAGTATAAGGAATAATCGCCACCTGAAAACTGTTATTGGTCGGATTGCACACGGTCAGACTTACGCCATTCACGGTTACAGAACCTTTATCCACGGTCATGTAGCCTCGTTTTGCCATAGCAGAGTCGAAGTCATACTCAAAAGTAAAATACCAACTACCTTCAGCTTCAGCAACTTGCGTACAAACAGCAGTCTGATCAACGTGTCCCTGAACAATATGTCCATCCAATCGTCCGTTCATCATCATACTGCGTTCAAGATTCACCTTGCTCCCCACCACAAGTTTACCGATATTGGTACAGTCGAGCGTTTCTTTTATGGCTGTAACCGTGTAGGTATTATCAGTTTTTTCGACCACCGTTAAGCAAACGCCGTTGTGTGCCACACTCTGGTCAATTTTCAATTCGTCCACAAAGGAACATGCCATGGTGATGTGCAAATTTTCCTGCTCTTTACGCAATGCAACCACTTGAGCTGCTTCTTCTACTATTCCTGAAAACATTTGTTGTAAATTTACCCCTAACCCCTAAAGGGGGATTAGGTTAGTTGTTTAATGCTTTTTTTAATCTATAATTCTCTTAACTCCCCTTTAGGGGTTGGGGGGTCATTTGCTAAAAGATACGCCCTGAAATCTTCAAATTTCTTCGACATCGGCTCACTTTTCTTTTCGCCTTTCATAAATTCCTGGAGTTTTTCCGGTATTTCAATTTTCTCGCCTAAAATTTCTTCCACCGTTTCGAGGAATTTAGCCGGATGTGCTGTTTCGAGAAAAACACCTGTTTCGCCGGGTTGTAACATATCTTTCAGGGCTTGAAAACCACACGCACCATGTGGGTCGAGCAAATATCCGGTTTCTTTTTTACAGGTTTTCATTGTTTCCGCAATTTGTTCATCGGTATAACTCACACCGCTTATTTCAGTACAAATTGCTTCGTGCGAATTGCTGTATAAATCCAAAATTCGAGCAAAATTACTCGGATCGCCCACATCCATGGCGTTGGCAATGGTCGAAACCGAAGAACGGGGTGTGAATTCGCCGGTTTTCAGATATTCCAGAAAAATATCATTGCGGTTGTTGGCAGCAATAAAACGTTTGATGGGCAAACCCATCCGTTTTGCAAAAAGTCCGGCGGTGAGATTTCCAAAATTTCCGCTCGGAACGCAAACCACCATATTGTGAGCTGCAGCTTCCGATATTTTTTTTAATTGCGCATAAGCATAAAAATAATAAAATGCCTGTGGCAGAAAACGGGCTACATTGATAGAATTAGCCGATGTGAGTTTCATGCCGGCATTCAACGCTTCGTCCATAAAAGCCGATTTTACCAAAGCCTGACAATCGTCGAAAGTTCCGTCCACTTCAATCGCAGTAATATTTTGCCCCAGAGTAGTAAACTGACATTCCTGAATGGGACTTACCAACCCTTTGGGATAAAGTACATACACGTGAATACCTTCAACGCCCAGAAACCCGTTTGCCACGGCACTTCCGGTGTCGCCCGAAGTGGCAACCAATACATTTACCAATTTGTGGTTCTCATTTTGTCGTTGAATAAAATACGACAACATACGCGACATAAACCGTCCGCCTACATCTTTAAATGCCAATGTTGGTCCGTGAAAAAGTTCCAGACTGTAAATATTTTCTTCTAATCGGACCAATGGCACATCAAAGTTGAGCGTATCGTACACCATAGTACGAAGCATATTGGCATGTACATCTTCGCCGAAAAGCATATAAGCAGCTGTGTAAGCCATATCCTGAAACGAAAGTTTATCAATATTCTCGTAAAACATCGCCGGAATTTCGGTGATATGATCGGGCATAAATAAACCTTTGTCTTCGGCTAATCCTTTAATTACGGCATCTTCTAAACTTACACCGCTTACTTTTTTGTTGGTACTGTAGTATTTCATAATGACCCATAAGCCCTTAAGGGTAATTTAGTTAGTAATATTGACCCCTAACCTCTAAAGGGGGATCTAGTTAGTAAATTGTACTTAAATTTTTAATATAGTTAATATAGAATGTACTTGCCTTATTCCCCTTTAGGGGTTAGGGGTTTTTATCAACGTTTGCATAAACTCCATTCCTTTCAGCAATCCATAACTTCCTTTTTCACACGCAAATTCATCGTAAACCATTACATCGTCGGGTGTTTCGCCCGGGCGGTAAATGATAAACGGAACAGGGTTGCTTGTATGTGTTTTAATGGCGCAAGGTGTTGGATGATCGGGTAAAATAGCAATTGTTACCGGCTCATTCCATGTACTAAGTTCTTCGAAAATAGTTTTTACTACCCGATAATCGAGGTATTCTATGGTTTTTATTTTCAAATCCACATCGCCTTCGTGCCCTGCTTCGTCGCTGGCTTCGATATGCAGATACACAAAATCGTCGGTGCGAAGTGCGTCGATGGCAGCTTGCGCCTTTCCTTCGTAATTAGTGTTCCAAAGTCCGGTTGCTCCGTGCACTTTAATTACTTTAAGTCCCGCATACACTCCAATACCTCGAATCAAATCTACAGCCGAAATAACCGAACCGCTTTTCAGATTGTACAATTCGAGCAGCGTTTTCATGTCGGGTTTATAGCCGGGCGACCAGGGCCATATACTGTTTGCTTTATCTTTTCCGGCAGCTGCACGTTTCAGGTTCACCGGATGATTTTCGAGCAAAGCCTGCGAACGAAGAATTAAATCGTTTAACAAATTGGCAGTTGCTTTCGCTTCATCTGTTTCTGCTTGAATCATCACTTCAGTAAAATCTGTACCCGTAACATCGTGAGGCGGAGTACAATGCAGTTGTTTTTTGCCGCCTTTTATTTTCAACAAATGACGATATGAAACTCCGGGAAAGAAATCTACCTGTTCGTTTCCAAGTTCTTTTTGCAAAAACAGCATCAACTCTTCGGCTTCTTCATTGCTGATATGTCCGGCTGAGTGATTTTTTATTTTTCCATTTTCGATGCAAATCAAATTGCAACGCATGGCCATTTCGCCGGCTTCAATTGCAACGCCCATGCTTGCAGCTTCGAGTGAACCGCGCCCTTCGAAAACTTGAGGAACATCGTAACCCAAAACGCTCAAATTGGCAATTTCGCTACCCGGTGCAAAGCCGGCAGGTATTGTATCGAGCATTCCACAGCGTCCTAATGCCGCTACTTTGTCAATATTCGGTTTATTGGCTGCTTGTAAGCAAGTTTTATTATCGAGCAATGCGATGGGTTCGTCAGCCATTCCGTCGCCGAGTATTATAATGTATTTCATAAGACCCCTAACCCCTAAAGGGGCTTTAAGTTAGTGATAATTAAATTTTATTTGAAAAATTTGATCTTAAAAAACATTCCCCTTTAAACTTCGGCGTGAGACTTCGGCGTGAGATCAGTCGAACGCTCTGTCGAACACTCAGTCGAACGGGGTTAGGTGTTATAAAAAATCTTTATAATCCTCCAGGGCATTTTCAAATTTTTCGACAGCTTCTTTCAAACTGATAAAACTTTCGCCGCCCGCCGCATTCAGATGACCGCCTCCGTTAAATAAATCGGCAGAAACTTTATTGGCAGGGAAAGTCCCCACCGAACGCAATGAAATTTTTACTTTGTCCTTTTCCTCGCGCATAAAAACCGAAAAAACAACGCCATCTATTGATAGCGGCATGTTGACTAAGCCTTCTGAGTCGCCATTTTTATAATCAAATTCATTTAGTTCCTTCGCCGTAAGTGCTATTAACGCAGCCTTATTTTCAGGATAAACTTTCATTTTTTTGTATAAAGCATAGCCCATAAGTCGCATTCGTTCGGCTGAGTATGTGTTGTAAACTTTCCGGAAAATATCATCTTTATCAATACCGATTTTAATTAATTCGGAAATGATAGTGTAAATTTCGAAATTATTCGAATTATATGTAAAACCGCCCGTATCGGTCATCATGCCGGTATAAATACATTCGGCACAGGCAAGATTTATTTGAGCAAAATCGCCCATACGACAAATCAAGCGGAAAATCAATTCGCTGGTAGAAGCGATTTCGGGATAAGAAACAACTATTTTGGCAAAATCGCCGGGTTGCAAATGGTGGTCAACAAGAATTATGGGTGCGGTGGCATTCATAACTGCCTGTTCCATTTGTTGTAGCCTTTCGGGTACGTTGAAATCAAGCGCAAAAATCAATTCTGCATTTTCAAGAATTTTATCTGAAGCTTCTTTTGCGTTTTTGTACACAAGCACATTTTCGGCGCCGGGCATCCAACCAAGAAAATCGGGAAAAGGACTGGGGACAATCACAACCGGCTCTTTTTCGATGGTCATCAGATAATGCCACAAAGCCAATGAGGAACCCATTGCATCGCCATCGGGACCTACATGCACCACAATTGCAATTTTTTCAACCCCTTTGATTGCCTTTTGTACTTTATGAATTAATTCTTCTGCTATAATTTTTGAAATCATTTTTGTTCAGGTATTAATATTGACCACAAAAATAGCAAAAAAATTGCGATTTTAATTGACTTTTGTCAGTCCGAAAAGTTTTCAGTCAAATTCAGCATATACGCACCATGTTCGGCTACTGAATAAAACGAGATGTTTTTTTCATTACATGCTTTTTTTATGCTTTGGGTGTACCATTCCGAAACACTTAGGTCAACAATGATTTTTTTTGGATGAACACATTCCAGAATTTCAGCAATGCGGGGTTTAAGATTATTTCCAATAATCAGATAATCGATATTCAGGAGATTTTCGGCAGTTTTTCCTTTCATGCAATCGTTGGTCATAATCAGAAAACGCTTCCCCGCAAAATCTGCAAAACCGCTTGAGAACCATTGTTCGCAGTTTATTTTTTGGGGCTTATTCAATTTATTGCTTAACCAAAAATTCTTAGCTGTACGTTGTACCGAAATGCTGTCGGTAGTAAATACATAATTATTTTTCCGGTCAATAAAACTGATATGTGTATTTTTATTATCGGCAAAAACAACGAACCGAGATGAATTGAGCGTATGATAATTGATTAAAATATTCACACTCAAAAAAGCCAGAACCAACACCAGCGAACCGGCAAGGGGAAGGAATTTTTTATTGTTTAAAAAAACAGAAAATAAAATAACAGTTCCGAAAGCGAAAAACACTTGCCCCAAATTAATTGAAAATACTGATAACGAAAATGGCAAATCATGAATAAATTCAATGGATACGTTCAGAATTTTCAACAACCATTGAAGCAAAAAGGCAACAGCTACAGAAATATAGGGAACCGGGGATAATGCAAACAGGGTAACTGCCGTATAAATAATGAGTGTAGCAAACGGAATGGCAATGAAATTAGTTAAGAGAAAAAAATTGGGAAACTGATGAAAATAATAAACAGACAAGGGTGCAGTCCCGATTTGTGCAGCCAGCGAAACAGCCGTCAAATCCCACGCCCAGCGCATCGGTTTATTTCGGATGGTAAACCATTTAGCAATTTTGGGTTGAAAGTAAACAATACTAACCACTGCACTGAAACTCAGCTGAAAACCAACATCGAACAAAAAATTCGGATTAAAAACCAGCATGATAAAAGCAGCAAACGAAATTGTATTGTAAATCTGTGCCTTTCGTTCCATGCTCGCACCAATGGCGACCAACGAAAACATCATGGTGGCGCGAAAAACAGATGGAGGTAACCCCGTAACAAAAGCATAAGCCCAAAGCAGTGAAATAATCAGCATTGCCTTTAATAACTTTAAGCGTGGTTTACGGTCGAGAAATTTAAACAAAAACCCCAGCACCATATAAATAATCCCTACATGCAATCCGCTTACTGCCAGTATATGCATACCGCCGCTTGTGGTATAATGCTGGCGCAATTCGGGGTGAAGGGCATCTTTGCTTCCAAGCGTCAGCGCTGCCAGTACGGCAAATTCATCGCCATTGATTCCGAAACGATTATAAACAGCCAGTAAATTTTTTTGTGATTTTTCGGCTAATCGAAATATCGAAAAAATTGTGTTTGTTTCTATCTTTGTCCATCTATCGGCAGCAATATAAGCGGTTGCACCTATACCTTGTCGTCTTAGGTAACCGGCATAATTGAACCCTTGTGGATTGAGTGCTCCATCGGGTTTGCTGAATGTTGTTTCGATCAAAAGCCTGTCGCCCGATTGCAACTGAGCACTTGCACTGTCTTTGGCAATGTAAATCAAAGCCCTGCCATCTGTGGGTATAATTTGAAATGAAGAGTCGATGAACTGGGAAGTTGTGATGCGACAAAGAAAAGAGTTTTCCTTTTGTACCGGTGCCTCGGTGATTTCAACCTGAAAAAACCCTTTTATATTCAGTTTTTCAAAACGACATTCGTTTTGGGCTTGATGCATTTTGAAATTTCCTAACAAAAATAAAAAAAGAAACATCGATACGCCAAATAACCAACGGAAAGTATATTGGAATTTGGGCTTTCGGAATGAAAAAGCGATTACAATGAAAAAAAACGCAAGTATCAAGAAAACAAAAAAGACAGTAGTGCTTATGTGGTAATACTCACAAAAAATTATCCCTGCAATGAGAGGTAGCAACAATCTGAAAAAAGGGGTTCGTTGCAGAAAATTCATAATTTGTAAGTTTCAAGTTGCTCCGACAAAAATAACGAAATATTTCCATTTTTATAAAACAAGTAATGTGGTAGGTGTGTTGCCACACAAAAGACAGAAACTGCACACAAGGCATTATAAAAAATTGCCCAAAAATACGACAAACTAAACACCTGAAACCATCCTTGAATCCTTAATAGTGCAATGTTAACTATTTAGTTTAATGCTGATTATATGTACCGAGAACATTTTAATATCCGGAATAAAGCTTGCAAATAAACTACCATTAAACAACAACATAACAACACTTTTTGATTAAGCATTCTTCAAGTCCACAATCATTTTCAACGGGTCGGGTGCGTTAAAAACGGTACTCCCTGCCACCAATACATTCACCCCATGCTTGAACAGTTTAGAGGCATTTTCCAACGTTATGCCGCCATCCACCTGAATCAGACAATCCGGATTTTTGCGAAGAATCATATCCTTGAGTACATCAATGCGACTGTAACTTTCCTCAATAAATTTTTGCCCGCCGTACCCTGCAAATACGGTCATCAGCAGCACCATATCCACTTTGTCGATAAAGGGTTCGAGCACACTTACAGGTACATCGGGATTGATGGTAATGCCGGCTTTAATTCCCTCAGCACGGATAAGATCAATCACCTGCTGCGGATTTTCAGCTGCTTCGTAATGAAAACTCAGCATTCCCGCACCCGCACGGGCAAATCGTTGTACGTATTTTTCGGGGTGAACAATCATAATATGCACATCGAGCATTTTGGTACAGTGCCTCTTTACGGCTTCCATAACCGGAAATCCAAACGAAATATTCGGTACAAAAACACCGTCCATTACATCGAAATGGAGCCAGTCAGCTTCACTGGCATTTATCATTTCGGTCATTGCTTGCAAATTACCAAAATCGGCGGATAATATTGATGGTGAAATTATTTTAATCATATCTGGTCAATTTATTGCAAAAATATGAAAAAAAAAAGACTTCCGTATGATTGGAAGTCTTTTTTGTTTAGTTTAAAAACATTTCAACGAACTGATTTTTTGCGATTGGCTGCGCTCTGTAACTTGCTGCAAAGCGGAGAATCAATTGGATAGTGTCGTTTGAGGGTTGCATTTTGCAGGAATTTAACGACAATTGTTTTTTAGTTTCTAAATCAGTTTTGTTTAAAGGAGTAGTCATTTTTTGCATAGGCACTTTTTCGTTTTTTTTAGTTCTGTATTAAAAACGCAAGACTCTGCAAAAAATTATATTTCGAGGTAAAATTTTATTTTATTTCGAGGTACACATCTTTTTCGGCTGCAATGCGGCGCATATTCAACAGAGCGTAACGCATTCGTCCGAGTGCAGTATTGATACTTACATCTGTTTTTTCGGCAATTTCCTTAAAACTTAAATCCTCGAAAAAGCGCATACGAACTACCGACTGTTGCGATGGGGGTAAAAACTCGATAAGCCGCACTACGTCAAGCAGTACTTGTTCGTTCAATAGCGTATCTTCAAAGCTTCTTTCAGACAATTTGGCATTGTTAACAATATCGAAATCTATGCTATCAACCGAAAAAGTGTTTTCGTTTTTTTCGCGGCGGAAATAATCGATAATTAAATTGTGTGCGATACGATTGACCCAGCCGAGAAATTTTCCCGACTCAATGTACCTACCCTGTTGAATGGTGGCAATGGCTTTGATAAATGTATCCTGAAATATATCTTCGGTAAGTTCTTTGTTGCGCACAATCATAAAAATGTACGAATACACTTTTGATTTATAACGCATTAACAATATTTCGAATGCTGTATTATTGCCTTTTTCATACATCTTTACCAATTCATCATCGGTACAGTAACTCAAACTTTTCATTACTACTAAATTTTGGGATTTCAGTGTAATAATTTGGCAATAGGCATAAGATTTTTTGTGAGGGGTTAAATAATACTAATAATGAAAGTGCAAATATAATGATAGAAATTAAATAAACAAATAGAATTACGAAAAAATTTAAAAATTTCACATTTAAAACCCACGATTAACTCTTCAAACCTTTCAAATGGAGCTTGCGACATCCCGATTTATCGGGACCTTCAAACTCTTCAAACCTTTCAAACTCCTACTCCACCCAAAGTACCAATCCTTTCAGATACTCACCTTCGGGGTGATAAATATTGATGGGATGATCAGCCGGTTGCGAAAGTTGGTGAAGGATACGCACATTTCGTTTACTTTCGGCTGCGGCACTAAAAACTGCGAGCCGAAACTGTTCGCGTGTTACAACCTGCGAACACGAAAAGGTAAAAAGAATTCCGCCGGGTTTTATCTGTTCAAACGCTTTGGCATTTAACCGTTTGTATCCTTTCAGCGCATTGCGTAACGCTTCGCGGTGTTTGGCAAAAGCCGGAGGATCGAGGATGATCAAATCGTACTTTTGTTCGTTGGCATTCATGTATTTGAAAGCATCTTCGGCAAAAGACTCATGACGACTATCATCAGGGAAATTGAGTTTCACATTTTTTTCGGTCAATTCAATGGCTTTGTCCGAACTATCGACCGAATGTACGAGTTTAGCTCCGCCACGCAGGGCAAAAACAGAAAAACCTCCTGTATAACAAAACATGTTCAACACGGATTTCCCTGTGGAATAACGTTCGAGTAAAGCACGGTTTTCGCGCTGATCGACAAAAAATCCCGTTTTTTGGCCGCGCAACCAATCGATATGAAACTGCAAACCATTTTCGAGTGCTGATATTTTTGATTCATTACCTATAAGATAGCCATCCTCCGGTGCTATTGGTGCTTTGAATGGCAGCGTAGTTTCGGATTTATAATACACATTTTTCACTTCCGGTATTTTCTCCACTATTGCATTAGCAAGCAACTGTCGAATTTGGTGCATCCCAACCGAATGTGCCTGCATAACAGCAGTATCATCATAAATATCAACGATTAACCCAGGTAGAGAATCGCCTTCGCCGTGTACTAACCGATATGTATTGTTGAGTGAATTTACCAGCCCGATGGATTTGCGAATTTGATATGCCTGTTCAATTTTCGCTGCCCAGAACCGATCATCCACCGTTTGGCTGACGAATGAAACCACCCGGACAGCGATACTGCCAACCTGATAATGACCAACTGCCAGAAAATTGCGGTTACTATCTACCACTTCAACAAGTTCACCTTCGGCGGGGTTTCCTTCGATGCGCTGAATAGCACCCGAAAACACCCAGGTGTGAAAACGCTGTAAACTCTCTTCTTTCTTTGGTTTCAGAACAATTGTAGTCATATTTTTTTTTATTTTACGTTTTTTTTGAAAATTTACCCCGTAAGGACAAGCATTACCTTTGCAACAAAAAAAAACAACGAAAAGAATTATGCTAATTCCGTTTCATTCGCATTGTCGGTTTCGGACTTACTACCGTTCATTTCCTGAACTAAAGCTTTCAATTCATCGGTAGTTAACATCTTTTCTCTTATAAATTGCTCGTAAATTAGCAGACTTGCCCATGCATCGGTGGCTGCATACCGTTGCTGCTGTTCGGTCAGGTCGTTTATTTCCCAGTTGGTGAGACGTTGATTTTTCGAGATTTTACGGTTGAAAATAATGGCAAAAATTTTCTGCAATCCAAGTTCAAAAATGCCGTAATTATGGACTATGGTTTGAATGTCAACAAAGTTTTGGGGTTTAAATGGTGTAATTTTATTTAATCCGGAGAAATCATCGCGTAAAGCTAATCCAATTTTTTTCACCTTTTCGCTCGCCAGAAAATGAGCTAATTCGGGGGGAAATCCAATTTTATTGAGTCTGAAAAGATAACAATGATCCAACGTAGATATTTGCACCAACGAAACTTTATGATGTGTTCCGCGCGCAAACGATGGTTTTGTTTCTGTGTCAACTCCCACTATCGGGCTCTGGTATAATTCGTTGATGGCCTGTATTACCTGTGATTCTTCATCGATTAATGTAATTTTTCCATCGAATACCACAACCGGCATTAGGTTAACTTCTTCTTTTGTTATTTTTGGGTTAAACATAAGTTTTACTACTCCAAATTGAATCACTAATAAGTTTCGGATTATTGGTTCATACAAGATTTATCATCATAAATCTATATCCAAACGATTTACAAAAGTCGATTATTTTCTTCATCGCTTTCTTCATCGGTCAAAAATCCAAAAAGAGTGTTTTTGTTTATTTTATTTTTTTTAAAGGTTTCGTTTTCAGGTTCTTCTCCAAATTTATCATTGTAACGGATGGCATGTAAAGCCCGTAAAGCATTCAATACTTTTTGTCCCCAATGCTCACCGAAAGACTGCAAACAATAAACCAATGCATCGTTCATTATATCGGTATCGGCAGTTTGGTAATTTGCCGCGAAATCTTTTAACTCCTGATAGATATCCGCCAGATTTTCGGAAATAAAAGCAGCTATCGGCGTATCGCTCAGTGCCATATCGGGATGAAATACTTCGAGATACGAATCGTCGGTACCCAGTAAATTTTCGAGCTGTTCCTTTACAAAATTATAGTCTTCGACCGTAACAAAACGCTCTGGAACATCATCGAAAACCGGCAACGGAGTTTGGAGCATCGATGCTTTAAAGTACAGTAAGGGTAATATTTTAACTGATTTTTGAATAAAATCTTCGCGGGTTTGGATCGGAATATTTTCGAGAAACAAACAAGTCTGGGCTGTAACTGTGACAAAATCAATTACATTGGGCGAATAAACGATATGATCCGGTAATTTTTCGTTGTTCACTTTTATGAATTAATATAGTAAAAAGAATTTATAAACCTGAGTTAAATTTCACTGTAAATTAAACCTTTACATGCTTTGAAAAACATTTGCAAAAGTACTAAAATTTATCAACTTTGTTATCAGAAAAAGGAATTAGCCGTATAATCGAATGAACATTGATTATTTATTGGGTTGGATGTGTAGGATAGGATGCAATTATTTAGAAGTACTTCATCACTACGGTCGCTTTTTTAGCTTCGTTTTTATCTAAATAACTATCGGCTTTTGCACCCAACAATATAAATTTGACTCCAATATATATGAATTAATATCTTTGTTAACAATTAAATCATTTTTGTTCTATTTTCTAAAAAAGCACCTAATACCTCCTTATTAATGAGAATAGAACGTTGATTTTAGCGGATAAATCACGATAGCGTTCGACCGAGCGTTCGACTGAGCGTTCGACTGAGCTCACGCCGAAGTCTCACGCCGAAGTCTATCGGAAGTCGCTTGCCCCCTACTATACAAGGGACAAGCGGTTTGACTATGTCGATTTTCAATTCCCAACCGCTTGAAAAACTCCTTCAACTCATTTATCTTTCAAGCGACAGGAATGTCGCTTGTCCCCTGATTTCCTAAAACTATCCTAAACTATATAAAACAAGGGACAAGCGGTTTCTAACCGATTGAAAAACTCCTTTAACCCATTTATCTTTCAAGCGACAAGGATGTCGCTTGTCCCCTGATTTCCTAAAACTATCCTAAAATATATAAATCAAGGGACAAGCGGTTTCTAACCGCTTGAAAAACTCCTTCAACCCATTTATCTTTCAAGCGACAAGGATGTCGCTTGTCCCTTGATTTCCTAAAACTATCCTAAAATACGTAAAACAAGGGACAAGCGGTTTCTAACCGCTTGAAAAAACTCCTTCAACCCATTTATGTTTCAAGATACAAGGATGTCGCTTGTCCCTTGATTTATTTAAAAAGAAAATAAGAAGAAAGCGACTGTTTTGGCACAGGTCACAGACCTGCGCCAGCATGCACAAGGACCAGAAAAGCACCTGTCATTAAATTTAATTGATATTTGTGAAGCTACGCAAACCAACCTAACCGAAATTTTGCACATAGCTCAACTATGCCTATCTGCTCCTTTATGCCTTCAATGGCGACTTTGGTTTAAACACTTTAGTATGTTTTTTTAGTGATTTTACGGCAGCTATGTTACGATTTCTTTTATTAAATTAC
>JAURYY010000034.1 GCA_030653695.1 Paludibacter sp.
CGATAAACATATACTTTTCGATGTGGTTTACAATCCGGCCGAAACGCTATTTATGAAAAAAGGCAAAGAATGCGGAGCCATAGTAATCAACGGGGAAGGCATGCTGACCGGACAAGCAATAGCAGCCTGGGAAATTTGGAACGAATAGAAAGCGTTTCAAATATTTTGTTTATAGCAGTTTATGATAAAACACAAAAGTATTGAAGGTGTTAAGATTTTCAGAATTCGAACTGAATTTTTAAAAGGAGCATTTGCATTTCCAATGCTGGGTATTTTTATCGATATAAGACTTGCAGAAAATATAAATTTACTCCGGCACGAATTCGGTCATATTCTTCAGTTTCGTAAATATGGTTTTTTATATTTTTGGTTCCGCATAGCACCTGCCAGCATCAAAAGCGCCTTCCTTTCGCGAAAAAATGCAAATCATATACACATGGATACATGGACCGAACGCAATGCCAACCAACTGGCATACAATTATTATGAAAAACCTGCTGATTGGGATTTCGGAAATTATCCAATATAATAATGGGCATACACACATCAGAAAACAAGGGGGCATGCCCCCCTATTTGTATCGGAACGAAAAAGATTATTGTTTCATAATTTCTTGCTGATGACGTACCGATTCTTCGTGAATTGCAACTAAAACAGTTTTCATAAACTCGCCATCCATTCCCATTTGTTCGGCTTGCGAAATGCGGTCTTTCAAAATTTCATCATAACGTTGCGCTTGTAAAATAGGCATATTATGCTCCTTTTTATATTGTCCTATTTCTTCGGAAACACGCATGCGTTTTGCGAGTAATTCAAGCAAATTGTTGTCTAAATCATCAATCTGACGGCGCAACATTGAAAGATTTTCAGTAGTTTGGGTAGTGTCGCGAATTACCAAGGTGTTCAGTATAAAATCGAGAACATCGGGGGTTACTTGCTGCGCTGCATCACTCCAAGCTTTTTCGGGATTGCAGTGCGATTCGATGATTAGTCCATCGAAATTTAAATCCAATGCTTGCTGACAAAGCGGTGCAATAAGTTCACGCTTACCGCCTATATGACTTGGATCGCAAATGATGGGAATATTAGGAAGCTGACGGTGCAGTTCGATGGGAATATGCCATTGCGGAAGATTACGGTAGATTTTTTTGTCGTACGAACTGAATCCGCGATGTATAGCCGCAATTTTTCGTACGCCGGCATTATAAACCCGTTCAATGGCTCCAATCCATAAATCAAGATCGGGATTGACCGGATTTTTTATCAACACAGGAATATCAGTTCCCTCCAAAGCATCGGCAATTTCCTGCACTGCAAACGGATTAGCGGAAGTACGCGCGCCAATCCACAAAATATCAACATCATGTGCTAACGCTTCACGCACATGTTTAGCGGTGGCAACTTCAACAGCCGTGTACATTCCCAATTCTGTTTTTACGCGTTTCAGCCAAGGCAATCCTTTTACACCTATACCTTCAAAACCACCTGGTTTTGTACGTGGTTTCCATATTCCGGCACGGAAAATTTTTATACCGAGCGAAGCTAATCCTCGCGCTGTTTCCATAATCTGATCTTCAGATTCGGCACTACACGGTCCGGCAATAATCAACGGACGCTTTGCATCCACACCGGGAAGTAAAATTGATTCGAATTCCATATATTTTTTTTGTTTTGAAAGTTAGAGACAAGGCATGCCTTGTCTGTACATTTTGATAAATTAAAAAAACGAGTTTGAAAATTTAAAAAATTAAATGTTCCATTTCTTCATTCTTCCATTCTTCTATTTCTTCATTGGCACTCCCGATAGCGTTCGACTGAGCTCTCGCCGAAGTCTATCGGGACACATTGGCATATTAGCATATTACCTCATTATCACATCATCACATCATCACATCATCCCATCATCCCATTAAAATATTTTCTTAATTCTTTCCAATGCCTCACCAAGCACTTTTTCAGTTGCACAAAGCGAAATACGCACGTACCGTTTTCCTTTGTCTCCGAAAATAAATCCGGGAGTGATAAATACTTTTGAATCGTAAAGTACCTGATCGGCTAATTCTCCACTGTCAGCATATTTTTCGGGAATTTTTCCCCATAAAAACATGCCTACCTGCGTTTTATCAAATTTGCAACCGAGGGTATCCATAATTTTTTCGGCTATATATCGTCGATTTTTATACAATTCAATATTCATTTCACGGTGCCAATCGTCCGAATTATTCAATGCCGCAATGGCCGCCCATTGCATTGGTTTAAACTGTCCGCTGTCGATATTGCTTTTCACTTTCAGTACCCACTGTACAAATTCAGCATTCGAAGCCAGCATTCCCATACGCCATCCGGGCATATTGTGCGATTTACTCATCGAATTAAGCTCAATACAAATGTCTTTTGCTCCTTCCACCTGAAGAATACTCAAGTGTTTGGTATTCAAAATAAAACTGTACGGATTATCGTTCACAATTACAATTCCGTGTTTTTTTCCGAATGCCACCAATTTTTCAAACAATTCAAGCGTAGCACTTGCTCCGGTAGGCATGTTCGGATAATTGACCCACATCAGTTTAACATTACTCAAGTCTTTTTGTTCAAGTACTTCAAAGTCGGGCTGCCAACCATTGTTTTCGTCCAATTCGTAGGTAATTACTTTAGCCTGAACCAGATTGCTGACCGATGAATAAGTTGGATAACCCGGGTCGGGAATCAAAACACTATCGCCGGGGTTCAGAAAAGCCAATGAAATATGCAAAATCCCTTCCTTGGAGCCAATAAGCGGCTGTATTTCGTTCATCGGGTTCAGTTCTACCAAAAACCATTTTAGGTACCAGTCGGCAAAGGATTTTCGTAATTCGGGAATCCCAATGTATGGCTGATAACCGTGCACATCGGGCTGAGCAGCCGATTTACACAGTGCTTCAATGGTTTCGGCTGAAGGTGGCATGTCGGGACTTCCAATGCCTAAGTTGATCACATTCATTCCATTAGCATTCATTTCGGCAATTTCTTTTAGTTTTGTCGAAAAATAATACTCGGTTATTGCGTTCAGTCTTTCGGCTGGTACAATACCCCCAGCCCCTAAAGGTGAATTAGAATTAGTATCGCTGAGTATATTTTCATGTTTATCAATCATGTAATTTAATTTAAATGATTAGTTGTAATAATTCTTTCACTCCTTTAGGAGTCGTGGGTTCTTGCTTATTCCCCTTTAGGGGTTAGGGGTTGTTATTTTTTATTCTTTCGGCGTTTGTCCTTCGGCATATTCTCCCAAAGTTCTAAACTCGCTAATGAGTGGCTTTATGGCTACAAGCGACTGTTTGTATCGCTCATGCTCTATAAAATCGAAATCGACGTAAAACTGATATTCCCATTCCCTGCCAATGATGGGGAGTGATTGAATTTTGGTCAGATTGATGCCGTAAAACGAAAACACTGACAACACTTTGGATAAACTACCTTCGGAGTGTGGAAGTGTGAACACAACTGATACTTTATTGACAACTTCGTCTTTTTGAATTTCGTCAACCATCCATTGGTTTCCGAAAATCAGAAAACGTGTAAAATTCCGTTTGTTGGTTTCAATATGAGTAGCTAACACATCTAATCCGTAAATTTCGGCGGCACGTACGCTGCAAATGGCTGCATTTCCGAACAATTTTTTAACGGCAATATCACGTGCTGCAAGGGCAGTATCTTCATGTTCCACTATTTTAACACCCGTCAAAGTGTTCAGAAAGTCATCGCACTGCATCAACGCCATGGGGTGCGACTGAATTTCTTTAATGTCATGAATGGTTTGTCCTGGTAATGCTGCCAGACAATGCGAAATATGCAACTTGTACTCGCCGGCTATGGGGAGCTTATATTCTTTCAGTAATTCGTAGTTTGGCAACAAACTTCCGGCAATGGTATTTTCGATGGCCATGATACCTAAGACATTCGGCTCTTTTCCTATGGCTTTAAAAATATCGCGGAAAGTAATGCACGGAATAATTTCAACCTCTTCGCCCGCAAAGAAATTTTCTGCAGCAATGCCATGATATGCACCATTTCCACCCTGAATAGCAACTCGTTTCATATTAGTCTATAGTTTGTAGTTTGTATCATGAAAAAAAATCCTACCCGAATGTTCGAGCAGGATTTTTATATGTTGTTTTTAGAAATTATTTCAATTCACAATTACATAAGTTTGTCCTGCTCTCACCTGCTAAAGTAAAAGTAAAAATAAAAGTATGTAAAAAATTGGTTCATAATTGTCTTTTTTGGTTTTGACAGTGCAAAAGTAATAATATTTAATAAAACAACAAATTTTCGGGCTAAAAACTTTCAATAAAAAAGATTTTTCATTCTAAAATAAGAAAAATAATACCTGCTTTCAAAATCCTAAGCGTTTTCTTTATGCTTTTCATTGAAAATATTTTCTCCGTAAAGTTCCATCAGAAAGGAATTTCGTTTGCATTGACCACCAGAATGTCCGACAATCGGGTAGTATAACAAGGCGATAGTTTTTCATTTTTGAGTTTCCATTTCCGACCGAAACCTTGCGTTGCAATCCTGACTTTTCGATTGCCATAGCTTGCGTTCAGCGAATCCATTACTTTCATAGCCGTATTATATTTCTCCCTATTTCGCTCATCGAACAAATTGGTTTGTACCGGACGTTCGGGAACAATTTCGGTAATTATCACACCCGCTTTTTTGTAGCTGAATCCGGGTAAAAAGATTTTTTTCAACCCCTGTCCGGCATATTTTATCAGTTCGGTCGAATCATTGGTCGGCACGGGCAATTGCATTAGTATCTGATTGTAGTACTGAGATTTGTTGGTGGCATAAGGATTGGTGTGTATAAAAACCATCAAGCTATGTGCCAATGAGTGCTGTTTACGCAATTTTTCGCCACACGATGCAGCAAAATTGGCAACGGCTTCCGAAATTGGGTTAATTTCGGTAAGCTGCTCCCCAAAACTCCGCGATGTACAAATTGATTTTTTTGCACCTTGTACTTCTAACCGGAAGCAGGGAGTTCCATTCAGTTCCATCCAGGTACGCTCGCCCACCACACCCATAAGACTACGCACCCAGCTTTTCGATTTTTGTGTAAAATCCCATGCGGTATTCACCGAGTGGTAATGGAGTTTTTTTGCATATCTGCGCCCTATACCCCACACGTCTTCGATGGCGAATAACTGGAGTGCTTTTTCGCGTTTTATTTCACTATCAATAATGCAAACACCTTTATAATCGGGGTATTTCTTTGCAAATTTACTGGCTACTTTGGCTAATGTTTTGGTGGGTGCAATGCCCAGACTTAATGGTATTCCGGTTCCCTTTGTAGTGGTTCGTACTATTTTCAATCCTAATTCCCGCAAATCAATATTTTCATAACCTTCAAATTTCAGAAAAACTTCGTCAATCGAATAAATTTCCATATCGGGAACAAACGAGGAAATGATGGTCATAACCCGTTGCGACATATCGCCATAAAGTGTATAGTTCGATGAAAACACCGCTACATTGTGACTTTCAATTACCTCTTTCAGTTTAAAAGCCGGTTCACCCATCGGAATTCCCAATGCTTTCGCTTCGTTCGACCGGGCAATAACACAACCATCATTGTTCGAAAGAACAACAATGGGTTTTCGCGCGAGCAAAGGATTGAAAACCCTTTCGCACGAAGCATAAAAGTTATTGCAGTCGATTAATCCGTACATTTGAAAAAATGTGTTGATTTGTTAATTTGTTAATGTGTCAATAAAAGGTAAACTGGTTATCTGCTTAGAGCAAGTTGTTAATAAATAAAATTATTTTTTTAACTCTTTTGAACGCAAAGTCGCTAAGGCACAAAGTCGCCACGAAGAATTTACTATAAAATATAGCTAAGTATCTTATTCACTTAATGTT
>JAURYY010000225.1 GCA_030653695.1 Paludibacter sp.
ACTCCGCCAAAGGCACTGACAGTGAATACGACTTAAAGGGCTTGTTCGATGATATAGATGTAAACAGCAATAAGCTGGGTGGTACTGTAACAAAACGTAATGAGCTTTTAACTAAAATTATTGAGGCCATAGGTGGTTTGAAACTTGGCGATTATCAGGACAACACCAACGACCTTTTTGGCGATGCTTACGAATTTCTCATGACCATGTACGCCAGCAATGCAGGAAAATCGGGAGGCGAATTTTTTACTCCGCAGGAAGTTTCCGAATTGCTTGCCGAAATAACAGTAGTGGGCAAAAAGCAAGTAAATAAAGTATATGACCCGGCTTGCGGTTCAGGTTCAATGCTTTTGAAATTCGCTAAAGTGCTGGGTAAAGAAAATGTTCGGCAGGGCTTTTTCGGTCAGGAAATAAACATTACCACCTACAACCTGTGCCGTATCAATATGTTTTTGCACGACATTAATTACGAGAAATTCGATATTGCACATGGCGATACCCTTACCGACCCTAAACATTGGGACGATGAACCTTTTGATGCAATTGTATCTAATCCTCCTTATTCAATTAAATGGGAAGGCGATGCCAACCCCTTATTGATTAACGACCCTCGTTTCTCACCTGCCGGTGTGTTGGCTCCAAAGAGTAAAGCTGACCTCGCATTTACTTTGCATATACTATCATGGCTTTCTACCTCCGGTACGGCTGCCATTGTTGAGTTTCCAGGTGTTTTGTATAGAAGTGGTGCCGAACAAAAAATACGTAAATACCTGATTGATAATAATTATGTAGATGCCGTTATTCAGTTACCACCCGATTTATTCTTTGGCACTACCATTGCCACCTGTGTTGTTGTACTCAAAAAGAGTAAAAAAGATAATGCCACTTTGTTTATTGATGCTTCTGCTGAATTTGTACGTGGTGGCAGCAAAAACAAACTCTCCGAAATAAACCGCAAAAAGATACTCAATGCCTATATAGAAAGGAAAGACATAGACCATTTTGCCAAACTTGTACCCAACAGCGCTATTGCCGAAAACGATTACAACATAGCCATTAGCAGCTATGTAGAACAGGAAAACACCACCGAGGATGTAGATATTGAACACCTCAATGCTCGTATTGCCGAAATTGTAATTAAACAAAATCATTTACGAATTGCTATTGACGATATTGTGGCTGATTTAGAAGGAGGCAGCTTATGAGCAGGATAGAAGAATTGATACAACAGTTTTGCCCCGAGGGAGTGGAGTTTAAGGAATTAAGCGTGGTTGCAGAAATTGGAACTGGTAGAAGTAATGGAAATGAATCAACCGATAATGGGAAATATCCTTTATTTGTTCGTTCAAAATTCGTTAAAAAAATTGACACTTTTGAATTTGATGAAGAAGCAATAATAATTCCTGGTGAAGGTGGGATTGGTGAAATATTTCACTTTATAAACGGGAAATACGCTTTACACCAAAGAGCTTACAGAATCCATTTAATTAATAATGAGATATCTACTAAGTTCATATATTATTATATGATGTCAAACTTTAAGAGATTTATTCTACAAAAAGCGGTGAATGCAACAGTTAGTTCTATTCGTAAGCCTATGGTTGAAAAATTCCAAATCCCCCTTCCCCCGCTCCCCATACAACAAGAAATAGTAAACATTCTCGATAAATTTACTCAGCTGGAGGCGGAGCTGGAGGCGGAGCTGGAGGCGCGAAAAACGCAATACGAATTCTACCGTAATGAGTTATTGAATTTTGAAGGGAAAGAGGTGGAGTGGAAAACGATGGGGGAAGTATGTTTAAAAATAGAAAATATTAAATGGAAGGAAAATCAAAATATAGATTTTCAATACATTGACTTGTCTTCTGTGAGCCGAGAGAACAATAAAATTTCAGAATCACAAACGATAAACTTAACAAACGCACCAAGCAGAGCTCAACAAATTGTAAACGAGGATGACGTTATCTTTGGTACAACCAGACCTACATTAAAGAGATATTCATTGATTACCTCTAAATATCATAATCAGATTTGCAGCACAGGTTTTTGCGTTCTTAGAGCAAATCAAGAAATACTGTTGCCAAAATTTCTATTCTTTATTTTAACAACAACGGGTTTTTACAATTATGTAGAAAACAATCAAGAAGGGGCTGGTTATCCTTCTATTTCGAATAGTTCAGTAAAGAAGTTTCCAATCCCTATTCCACCCCTTGCCGAGCAGGAACGCATTGTATCAATATTGGACAAATTTGATGCATTGGTGGCTTCGACAAGCTCAGCCACCGAAGGGCTACCTGCCGAGATAGCGGCAAGGCGGAAGCAATATGAATATTACCGCTCAAAACTTTTAAGTTTTGAACCCCTTACAACTAACCACTAAAAAAAATGGCAAAAACAACCAATATAACAGTAAAAGAAGTGTCGGTTCGTACGTTGAAAGTAAATGGTACTGATTACATAAGCATAACCGACATTGCCAAGCAAAAAAACCCAATTGAGCCAAAAGATGTAGTAAAAAACTGGATGCGGCTAAAAAACACATTGGAATATTTAGGACTTTGGGAGCAATTAAACAATGCTGCTTTTAAAGGGGTCGAATTCGACCCCCTTTTGAGGGATGCTGGCACTAATTCTTTTACAATGAGCCCAACCAGATGGGTTGAACTTACTGGTGCAGTTGGTTTAATTACAAAAAATGGTGCAGGTGGTGGAACTTATGCACAAAGAGATATTGCATTCAAATTTGCAAGTTGGGTTTCCGTAGAGTTTGAATTGTATTTAGTAAAGGAATTTCAACGCCTCAAAGAAGAAGAGCAAAAACAACTTGGTTGGTCTGCCAAACGCGAACTTTCAAAAATAAACTACCACATTCACACCGATGCCATTAAGCAAAATCTTGTTCCATTAGAACTAACTCCACAGCAAATAACTTATGTGTATGCCAACGAGGCCGATGTGCTTAATGTTGCCTTATTTAGCGTTACCGCCAAACAATGGCGTGATGCCAATCCAGATTTAAAAGGAAACATACGCGATTATGCAAGCATTAACGAACTTATTTGCCTCTCGAATATGGAAAATATAAATGCAGTTTTTATTAACGAAAACATGCCACAAAAAGAGCGATTGGTTAAATTAAACAAAATAGCCATTCAGCAAATGAAAGTTTTACAAGAAGTCGAAAAACGCAAACTTTTGAAATAAAATGGATAAATATACCCTTGTTGCCGAAAATCCCGAGAGCACCGTTGTTGCTGAATATCAATCTCTATTCAAAAGAGAAGCCACATACCAATCGGAGGCTGACCTCGAAAATGCATTTATCGAACAGCTTAAAACACAGGCATACGAATATTTACCAATCACTTCCGAAGATGAATTGATTGCCAACTTGCGTTGTCAATTAGAAGCCCTTCAAAACGCTTGTCATTCCCGCGAAAGCGGGAATCTCCCCGGAGAACCTTTTAAATTCACTGATTCAGAATGGGAGCAATTTTTCAAAAGTAAAATAGCTAACCAAAACAACGGCATAGAGGAAAAAACCACTATTATTCAGGAAGACCATATCCAACTCTTAACCCGCAACGATGGTACAGTAAAAAACATTTACCTGCTTGATAAAGCAAATATTCATAACAATAAGCTTCAGGTTATCAATCAATATGTTGTTCCTTCTCGTCATTCTGACGAAAGTCAGAATCCCTCATTTGAAGAGCCTGCGGGTCAAGCCCACAGTGACGCTCGAAATAGAAGCCACCGTTATGATGTTACGATATTAGTGAATGGTTTGCCCCTGGTACATGTCGAACTTAAAAAACGCGGAGTATATATTAAAGAGGCATTTAATCAAATAAACCGTTATAACCGTGAATCGTTTTGGGCTGGCAGCGGTTTATTTGAATATGTGCAGCTATTTGTGATTTCAAACGGTACTTACACCAAATATTACAGCAACACCACTCGATTTACACATATAAAAGAAATTGGCGACAGTGTTGTTCGTAAAGGCAAACGCAGCAGCAATAGTTTTGAATTTACTTCTTGGTGGGCTGATGCCAACAACCGCCCAATTATCGACTTGTTAGATTTTGGACATACATTTTTCGCCAAACATACACTGCTCAATCTGCTAACAAAATATTGCGTTTTCACTTCCGAAAAACAGCTGTTGGCAATGCGTCCATACCAGATTGTAGCTACCGAGCGTATCATAGGGAAAATAAATGTTTCAAATAATTATAAAACTTTCGGCTCTATTGATGGCGGCGGCTATATATGGCACACTACCGGAAGCGGCAAAACACTTACTTCTTTTAAAACCGCTCAATTGGCAAGTAAATTGCCATTTATCAGCAAAGTATTGTTTGTGGTTGATAGAAAAGACCTCGATTATCAAACGATGAAAGAGTACGACAAGTTCGAAAAAGGAGCTGCAAACAGCAATACAAACACAGCCATTCTCAAAAAGCAACTTGAAGACCCCAACGCAAACATAATAATTACCACCATTCAAAAGTTGGCGGTACTGATTAAGGCAAACCGTCATTCCGCTGAAAAGCGGAATCTCTCCAACAAAGGG
>JAURYY010000043.1 GCA_030653695.1 Paludibacter sp.
AACATTAAGTGAATAAGATACTTAGCTATATTTTATAGTAAATTCTTCGTGGCGACTTTGTGCCTTAGCGACTTTGCGTTCAAAAGAGTTAAAAAAATAATTTTATTTATTAACAACTTGCTCTAAGCAGATAACCAGTTAGTTTTTCAATCAGTTCGCTTATTCCCGAATATGGTTTTGTAAATTGGTCGACATGCGAAAAATAATGTTTGATAAAATCTATTTTCAACATCGAAACCCAGTCTGCATTCTTGAAATTTTCGGGCAATGCTCTTTCAATCAGTTTGTTTACGCCATTGCCAATAAAAAGTTTATAAACATCGACTGGATGTGGTGGAAATTGATGTTGTTGCAAAGCAAAATTTACGCTGTTAGCCAAATCCTCGATGGTGTCGAGAAGTGTGCCATCGAGGTCAAAAATAATGAGTTTGTACATTTTTTTTCTTTTTTCTTAGAGATAGCCTTTCTTGGAGAGAGACTATCTCAATCAGAAAAACCAGCAATAAAAATCGTTTCATAATTTTATTCTATTAAGAGTTGAACATTATCCGTCAAAAATACAACTTTTTCAGCTATTTTTGTGTTTTCGATAAAACAATACAAACATATCGTTTATATGATTTCAAATAACATCCTTTTCGCTTTGGGGTTAACTCTTTTTGCCGGTTTAAGTACAGGAATCGGGAGTGCAATAGCTTTTTTTGCAAAAAAAACAAATACAAAGTTTTTATCTACTTCGTTGGGTTTTTCGGCGGGTGTAATGATTTATGTATCGTTTATCGAAATATTTCCTCAAGCACGCGATTTGTTAATACAAAGTGGAACTTCTTTTCCGGTTTTAGCTACAGTCCTGGCTTTTTTTGTGGGTATTGCTGTGATTTATGCTATTGATATGTTGATACCGAGTGCTGAAAATCCACACGAAATGCACTCGGTTGAAGAAATGACTGTACACAAGGAAAAGCAGTTGAAGCGAATGGGTATAATGATGGCATTAGCTATTGGCATTCACAATTTCCCCGAGGGGATGGCTACCTTTACCTCTGCACTTGTATCGCCCGACATTGCAATTCCCATAGCCATTGCTATTGCCATACACAATATTCCTGAAGGAATTGCCGTTTCGGTACCCATATATTACGCTACAGGTAGCAGGAAAAAAGCATTCTGGTTATCCTTCAGTTCGGGTATGGCTGAACCCATTGGCGGTTTAATCGGCTACTTTATACTAATGCCTTTTATGTCCGATTTTACATTGGGTTTGTTAATGGCTTCGGTAGCAGGAATCATGGTTTTTATCTCGGTCGACGAACTATTGCCCGGCGCCGAAAAATATGGCGAACATCACTTTTCGATTGCCGGATTTGTTGCCGGAATGGCCGTAATGGCGGTTAGTTTGTTGTTGTTGTAATTATATTGAAAACAAAAGACCAAAAAAATCAGGAACTAATATAAAATTATAAAAATCAACTTTTCAAACCCATCAAACTTTTTTCGATATGATTCCAAAACATCCGGGCATTACCCGATTTACAGATATCAATATACGTGAAATAGTTCCGTTTATTCACTGGACTTTCTTTTTTATGGCATGGCGGTTGAATGGAAAATACGATGGAATTGAAACAGCTTGCGATTGCGCTTCGTGCCGGGTGGGCTGGTTGCAAAAATTTCCGCTTGAAGAACGCCCAAAAGCCGAAGAAGCACTGAAACTTTTCAAAGATGCGCAGGAAATGCTTCGCCGTTTTTTAGATGAAAAAATTGTAACAATCAACGCCATGGTGGGCATTTATTCTGCTCATTCGGATGAGGACGATATTATTGTTGAGTTTGAGCATCAGAACATTATAATTCCCACTTTACGGCAGCAAATTCCATCGAACGATGGCTTTTGCTATGCTTTGTCAGATTTTTTGAAATCCGAGAACGATTTTGTAGGTGTATTTGCCAATACGGTTTTGGGTGTGGAAGCTTTTGCCGCAACATTCGAAAAGGATGATGATATGTATCATTCGATACTGATAAAAACGCTTTCGGATAGATTAGCTGAAGCTACTGCCGAATGGTTGCATTACAAAGTGCGTACAGAGGTATGGGGTTACGCACCCAATGAAAAACCCAATGTGAATGAAATGTTCAAAACGCATTACACCGGCATTCGTCCGGCTGTGGGTTATCCTTCGTTGCCCGATCAATCCATTATTTTTACATTGGATAAACTAATCAACTTCAGCAATTTGGGAGTAATGCTCACCGAAAATGGAGCTATGTTTCCCAATGCGTCAGTAAGTGGTTTGATGTTCGATCATCCGAAATCGAAATATTTTAATATCGGAAAAATAGATGAAAATCAGTTCCTCGATTATTGTCGCCGATCAGGTAAAAAGCCCGATGTCCTAAAAAAATGGCTGGCAGTGAATTTGTAATGTGCCAATATGCTAATATGCCAATGTGCCAATAAAATAATAAAACATAGACAGCTAATAAATTAGCACTCTCGATAGCTATCGGAACACATTGGTACATTGTCTTATTGGTACATTTTTTCGTACTTTTGCACACTCAACTGTTAATTATTAATTATTCATTCTTAATTTCTTGAAATGCGTATCGATATAATTTCTGCAGTACCCGAATTATTAGATAGTCCGTTAAATTATTCCATTGTAAAACGAGCCCGCGATAAGGGCTTGGTTGAAGTATTCGTGCATAATTTGCGTGAATATACCACCAATAAACATCGCCGGGTTGACGATTATTCTTTTGGTTTCAGTGCGGGCATGGTGCTTCAAATAGAACCTGTGGACCGGATTATTTCGCAGCTGAAAAGTGAACGCAACTACGATGAGGTCATTTACACTTCGCCCGATGGTGAAAAATTTGACCAAAAGATGGCAAATCGTTTGTCGATGACCGAAAACCTGATTATCCTGTGCGGTCATTACAAAGGCATTGATCACCGCATTCGCGAACATCTGATTACAAAAGAAATAACAATAGGCGATTTTGTACTGACCGGTGGTGAACTTCCGGCAGCCATAATAACCGATGCCATTGTACGATTAATTCCGGGAGCTATTGGTGATGAAATGTCGGCTTTGTCCGATTCGTTTCAGGATAATTTATTAGCTCCGCCTGTTTATACCCGACCGGCAGATTACAAAGGATGGAAAGTGCCCGACATACTACTTTCGGGTCATCAGGCAAAAGTGGACGAATGGAATCATCAACAATCGGTAGAAAGAACTAAAAGATTGAGACCTGATTTATTGGAAGAGTAAAAAACCCTAAATTGAAGGTTTTAAAAAATTAAAATGACTATCGGCTTTTGCACCCAGTTTGATTTTTAAAATTGGATTGAGTTTTTTTTTAATTTTTATTGTTAATTGCATGCAAAATTGAATATATAGTTGAAATTAGCAATATCAATAAGGTTTAGATTCATCGGGTTATCATCGTTTTCTCTCTACTAAGGTTTAAAGAAATATTTTTTTTATATTTCGATAAACTCCACACAATCAGCAATTATATTCGGTTTTAAACCTTATTTTTCTTTTTGATAAATCATTGATCTGAATTTGCAATTTACGACAACAGAATTGGTTTTTTGGCAATAACATTACCTTTGGGTGCAAAAGCCGATAGTCATTATATATTAAAAGTATATTTTTGTTAAACCACACTATATTAGCTACTTTATTTCAAAACTCAATTAAAATCAAATAATAATAAGTTTTTTGTTTGATGATTTCTTTTTTTATCTTTGTAAAGTTTTGCTTTTGTAATTATCACATTTTTTAATTATCTAAATATTTTATGAACTTCACGTCAAAAACTATAATTTTCCTTTTTTTCGTGCTTTTGTTTCCAGATATTAACACGAAAATATTAGAAAAAAATAGAAAAACGAATAACTGTTTTTCAAAAGAAGATTTAATAAAAACAGTTGTTAATAATGCACAAGTCGGAATAAATGGGTACAATTTGCATCCAACAATTATAATTTCCATTCCTGACTCTTCAAATAATAAATGTTCACGTGAATATATTTTTAAAGATGGAGAAGGTGGATTATGGTTTTATGCAACCTTAGCTTCAAACGGCAAAATTAAATTAGAAATGGGAGACAGAATTCTTTTACAATACGGATATGATTATTATGGAAAAAAAGGAGCAGCGTACAACAATGGCTATAAGTAATTGCTTTTTATCGCATATTTTGAAATTTTAATCAGAATTTCTAAACATTTTTGTTAATTAGCTAAGGTTCGTGCTTACCCACGCAACTACTCATAGTCAAAACGTTATGGGCATAATAAAAAAACAACTTAAAACGTAGAAAATATATGAGAAATTACATTTTATTATCAATTTTATTTTTCTTGCTTGTGTCATGTAATAACACAAATTCTGACAAAGACAGACAAGAAATTGACTCCTTGAAAACTGAAATTAAACTTTTAAAAGCTAAGATAAAAGCAGATTCAGTACTAAATTCTAAAGACAATGAATATCTGTATGGTGTCCCACCAGCACCACCTTATCGAGAAATAAAACTAACACTTGAAACCCAAATTTTGGAAGGTTGCACTAGAACACCTAAAACAATAATTGGTTATATTATATCAGTATATAAAACCGAAAATGAACCCAATAATTTTATTCTACAAGATGAGTATGGTGTTCAGGAACAGTTTGACTTAGATGGTGGGATGTCTGAAGCTCAAAAAAGTTGGCTACCTCATCTTTTAATTCCAGGGAATAAGGTAAAAATTATTGTACAACGTTGTGGAAGTGGAGGCATTCCGATACTAATGTATATTGAAAGTATAAAAAGATAAACTAATCCTCAGTCATGGGTCTTATTAATAGTTCTATATACCGGCAAGTTTTTATTACACACATTAATCAACTTAAAATCAAATACAAAATGGATATTACACAAAAAAAAGGATATAAATTTTAGTTTGAAGATGTAAAATTAAATTACCCCGTCCAGCTGGATATATTCTATAAACGAGCAAAGAGACCCCGACCAACTGGATATATCCCGTCGAGTTGGATATATCCGTAATTAAATGAGCAAAAGTTCGTGCTAGTCGGTGGGATTTATTTCCAATCCCACCTCTTATATTCTTCGGATTTTTATCCGGTCTTAGATTACATAAAAAGCCACCCTCACAAGTGGCTTTTTTCATACCTATTTCTCAACAAACTACATTTTCTACCCCGACTTACCCCACTTTACAAATAAAATTTACAGGTAACTATTTGTCCTTTCCCCACTCCACCACTCTCCTTACTTTTGTATTTCAACAATACAGAAAGTATGGATTCACGCATTCACCTGTCACAGATTTGGAAAATAATGGAAGAAAAAGATCGGTTAGGTAAACCGAAACCTTTCAGTTTTCAGTACGCTAAGAAATCGGGCGAAAAGGAACACATACCATTTTGAAATCTGATAATTTAGATGTGGAAAATACATTGGAAAATCCTTTTGCAGTAGTTCCTGTTACAAAAGAAATCAGTGTTTCAAATAATATTTTCAATGTGGAATTAGCTCCGAAATCGTTTAATCTGTATGTGATTAAACTATAAGAAAACGCGTTAGAACTTCATTTTTACAATTAAAAAACCTGTTAGTTTGTATGAACATCCAACAGGTTTTTTTGTAATTTTATACGACGAATCAAATCATTTTACTTTATTAATTGTAACTCATTAATCAGGGATTAACTCTATCAGTCTTGATTCTTGTCCCGTCCCGTCCCGATTTCAGATAGCTATCGGGACGGGAATCGGGAATCGGGATGGCTCTTGATTCTAAAAATATCACAGCGGAGGCATAAATGCATCTTCAATATGATCGATGCGAAAGATTTGTCCTTTGGGTATCACCGAAATCACATCAAAACGGGTGTCCCCCTGCCAATCGAATTTGAAAATATAATCATGTGCAGCATTTACTAAATTTCTGATTTTCTTCAGCGTTATTGCTTCTTCGGGGTGTTCGAAAGTGTCTGTCGAGCGGGTTTTTACTTCTACAATTACCAATATATTGTCCTTTTCGGCAACAATGTCGAGTTCGAGTTTACCCGAAACCCAGTTGGTCTTAAGTATTTTATATCCCTTTTCTCTTAAATATGCCTGTGCGCGCAATTCACCTTCGTTGCCCAAATCGTTATGGTCTGCCATCAGTATTTAATTTTTGGTTGAGAATAAATTTATCCGAAATTGATTTACTTCGACAAAATTACATAATTTTGTTCAATTGTAGCTCAAAATAAATAAGGAATAGAACACCGCCGATAGAAATTGCAGGTGTGCCGGCACCCCACACTAAAACATAAAAAGAAATGCTATAATGGAAAAGAAAGTCGTTTTTTGCGGGTGCATTTAATCTATGTTCAATTTATTTTTGAATGAATTTAGCTAAATATGAAATGATTATATTACTTTTGCATCGAAAATTCTGCATTTATGACCAAAAAAAATCCACAGAAAGTTACTAAACGAAACTCTTTACGCACGCATCGTCATTTTTTTACGCTCAACGACGAAGAAAATAAAGCCCTGAACAGATATATCTCGAAATACAAAGTGAAGAATAAGTCAAAATTTATTAGAGAAACATTGATGATTGCCGTAATAAAAAAATTTGAAGCCGATCATCCAACCTTATTTGATTAAACATTTCGACCCCACTTAACAAATGGGGTTTTTTTATAAAAAAACTAAAAATCATGGAATATCTTTTAATTGCAGTCAGTTTAATGCTAGGTTTTATATCAGCATGGATAATTGTTTCGCTTAGATGTGCAAAAACCACTGAAAAACAAGAAGAAAGCCTAAAAGCGTTGACTTCTGTTTTATCGGATACCGAAAAATCAAAAGCAGTAACAGCTGAAACATTACGTTTAAAGTCGGAAGAGCTCGAAAAAATTCAATCAGAGATGGCACAAAATTTGGTAATTACAAATGGACAAATACTTGAAATAGGAACTATAAAAGCGACCAATGAAAGTTTGATGGAAAAACTCAACCATCAGAAACTCGAAATGGAAGATTTGCAAAAACGTTTGACAATGGAATTCGAGAATATTGCCCATAAAATTCTGAAAGAACGGTCGGACGAATTTTCGGTTTCAAATCATAAAAATCTGAGCGACATACTCAATCCGTTGAAAGAACGTATTCTTAATTTCGAAAAAAAGGTGGAAGAAACTTATGACAAAGAACTGCGCGATAAAATAAGCTTGCGTCAGGAAGTAAAAGAACTTATCAGGTTAAATACACAAGTAAGCGAAGATGCCAATAACCTGACTAAAGCCTTGAAAGGCGATGTAAAAAAACAGGGAAACTGGGGCGAAATTATACTTGAGCGTGTAATGGAGCGTTCGGGACTGACTAAAGGACAGGAATACGAAAGGGAAGAAGTGGTAGCAGGTGCTGATGCAAATGTTCAACGTCTTGATGTTGTTGTTCATTTGCCTGACAATAAGCACATTATCATTGACTCCAAAGTTTCGTTAGTTGCTTACGAGCGTTTTACGTCATCCGAAGATGAAGATGTTCGGGTACGAAATTTAAAAGAACATATCAATTCGCTGCGAAATCATGTTAAATTACTGAGCGAAAAAAACTATCAGAATGCTTTTAATATCAACACACCCGATTTTGTGTTGATGTTTGTTCCTATCGAAGCGTCATTTTCGGTGGCGGTGCAGGGTGATAGCGAATTATTTTCGTACGCTTGGGAACGCAAAATCGTAATTGTAAGCCCTACTACTCTATTGGCTACATTACGAACCATTTCGTCGATTTGGAAACAAGAAAACCAAACAAAAAATGCACAGGAAATTGCTCGTTTAAGCGGGTCGCTTTACGATAAGTTCATAGGATTTACCGAAGATATGCTCAAAATTAAAACTAATATCGACCGCACTTCGGGAGCTTACGATGATGCAATTAAAAAAATGAAAGACGGTTCGGGAAACATTATCCGCACTGCCGAAAGAATAAAAGAATTGGGTGCAAAAACAGGAAACAACAAATCATTACCTTCTGCGTTTGAAGAATAATACCGGATGATTTGTGTTCAGGAAAAAATTTATTGAATATGAGGTTGAAAAATATTTTTACAACAATTTTGATAGTTGGGTTTAATCTTTTGTTAACAAAAGGCTTAGCTTCGACAAATAAAGTATTGAATCTTACCGACAGATTAAGTGATGAAACAAAAAGTCAGATTGATAGTTTGATTACTGACCTGGAACCTGAATCACCTGTTTTGATTAGCGGTTTCTATAATTTCAGTAATGATACGATTAGCCATCAAAATGCACACAACACCTTATTCTGGGAAAAGGTAAATGCTTTCAAACCTGTTGAAATAGATAGTCTTACTTTAGAATGCAATCCGTTTTTTTCAGATTTGGTTTATTATGATAAATCGTTAATTTTCAGTTGGAATTTTCAGGACGAATTACAAAATCTGATGTATGGTGAGTCTATGCAAAATATTTTGCAGCAATATTACCAGCCGTTTAAAACAATAGATCCCTATCAGATAATAACCGATTTGAGAGCCGAAATAAAAAGAAGAATAACGCTTACTGCTCCTCATTTGTATGCATACCGTTTCGACAAATTGCCCGATTCAGGTGCTTTGCAAAGTCGTAAAATTGAACCTAAACCACTCACTAATGTCAGATTTGTTCAGGATGAAAGCATAAACAAAAATGATAAAAAAATTTTTGTTAGAAAAGTTCTTATGGGACCCTGGGCAAAAAAAGCCAACTCCATGGTTCAATTTTCCGAAAATTTTGTCTCGGACAACTGGTATCAGGGAGGTAGCAGCAATATTGCAATTTTGGGGATATTGTCAGGTCAGTTGAATTACGACAACAAAAAAAGTATACAGTGGGACAACAATGCCGAATGGAGAATGGGATTTAATACAGTGGAAGGCGATACGCTCCGGTTGTTGAATACCAATGATGATATTTTTAAAATATACAGTAAACTCGGGATAAAAGCCGGCGGAAATTGGTTTTATTCAGGTTCTGTCGATTTCTCAACACAATTCTTCGACAACTTTAGGGCTGTTAATTCAAAAGTTATGAAAGCAACTTTTATGACACCTGTCCGCCTGAATATAAGTGCCGGGATTGACTATAAATACAAAAAAATGTTTTCGTTAATGCTTTCGCCTGTATCTTATAAATACATTTATGCCCGCGACATTGCAAATGTTTCGCCCAAATTATTTGGTATTCCGGCAGGCGAACATGTTTTAAGTCAGATAGGGAGTTCGTTAAAAGCTCAATTCTCCTATGCACCCGTACGCGAATTTCAGGTAGATTCAAAACTGTCGTTTTACACCAATTACGAAAAAGTAGAAATCGACTGGGAAGTAGTCGGAAATTTTACAATAAATCGTTTTTTATCTACCCGTGTATCGCTTAATCCACGTTACGACAATACGGTAATTCTTGCAGCAGGCGAAAAAGCAAAGTTGCAATTCAAACAACTACTGAGTTTCGGGTTTTCGTATAAACTGCTGAACTAAAGTCTTTTAATTTTTGTCTTTGCTCTTGCTCTCTTTTATCTGAACCGGTAATGCCATTCGAGAAAAACAACAACATCTGCTTCGTTGTATTTTCTTAAATGTTCGGTGATGTATTCAAGTGAATGTTGCGTTTTGAGTGTCGATTTTGAAAAAAACTTGTCGGCATAACATATTACTATTTCTTCGGGTGAAACTGGTTTCATGTCGCGCCGAGGCACAGGCAGATTTCCGGAAATAATTCTTTCGATAGATAATCCTACACCGGTATGGCGTTCGCAAACCAATGCATGAAGTGGATAACCTTCTTTGCGGAGTATTTCAGCACCTAAGTAACCGTGTTCGACGTAATTGCGAGTCCCGAAACATTGGATTGACGTTGAATTGCACAAAAAAATTCCTATATCGTGTAACATCGAAGATTCAGCAATAAAATTTTTGTCTAAGTTTAATTCGGGATGTTTTTCGGCTATTTCCAGGGCTTTTGTTTCAACAAGTTTGCTGTGCGAAACAAGTATTTTGTAAAGTTCACTGCCTTCGGTGTAATATTTTCTGATGATTTCGTAGGGATTCATTGTGTGGGTGATCTGTAATATTTTTTTTTTATTGAATACAAAGTTAAAACAATTTTCAACACTTTGATAAATATTTTCAACACAAGAATATTATGAATCCGGAACTATCAAATGATTGCAACTGGCCAGGTAGTGATCAATTAATGCGGCGATACCACGACGAAGAATGGGGTGTGCCGCTTCACAATGACCAAAAAATCTTCGAATTTATGGTGCTCGATGCTTTTCAGGCTGGGTTAAGCTGGAAAACAGTTTTACACAAACGCGAGAATTTCGGACGAGCTTTCGATAATTTTAATTATTGTTTGATAGCTGAATATACCGAAGAAAAAATTCAGGAACTGATGCAGGATGTGTCCATAATTCGTAATCAGGCAAAAATCCGCACAACGGTTACAAATGCAAAAGCATTTATAAAAGTACAGTTAGAATTCGGTAGTTTCGATCACTATATCTGGCAGTTCACCGGAGGGAAAACGATAGAAAATCAGTTCAGTTTCAGTCATGAAATTCCTGCTCGTTCAGCAGAGTCCGATGCAATGAGTAAAGATTTAACAAGTCGAGGGTTTAAATTTGTCGGGTCAACCATTTGTTATGCATTTATGCAGGCTGCCGGCATGGTCAACGATCATTTATTAACATGTAGCAAAAGACGAGTCTGAACATTCTTTCATTATAATGAATTTTTTTTCCTGTTTTTTCATTTTATCTGCGAAAATCCGTGTTATCTGTTTCATCCTTGTTCCTATTCTTTTTTCTCCGACGATTATTTTCGCCCGAAATCAGCCGGTATTTCGCCCCACACTTCCGTTTCCCATTTCAAAATCCGGGAGGTATATTCATTTTCGGCAAGCCATTTTTCAGCCCTTGCCAATAAATCGAAAAGCACTGCATTGGTATAATTTTTTTTAAGTTTCGAGTTATGTTTTTTTGCTTTCACCCACGAAATGGCAGTTTTACTGTCGGTGTAAATGGGTACTTCGCTATTTTTTTGTTTTAGCAATGCCAATCCGTGAACCAATGCCAAAAATTCACCCACATTATTTGTCCCTTCCTGAAAAGGTCCCTGACGAAAAACCTCTTCGCCTGTCTTCGAATATACTCCTCTGTATTCCAATACTCCCGGATTTCCGCTGCAGGCAGCATCTACCGACAAACTTTCGAAGTTAGGCAAACCATATTTTTCAATTTCCTCTTGGGTAGGTTTGTGTGGCTTTGCCGTTTTGCCGATATAGTCCCAGCAGGGCGACAAAAAAGCTTCGCGTGCCTCTTTTTCAGTTTCAAATCCTTTGAATATAGCACCTTCAAATCCGTGAATTTGTTTTTTACACTCCTCCCACGAACGATAAATACCGGGTTCTTTACCTTCCCAAACTACAAAAAATTTCTTTTTCTTACTCATGAAGTTTCATTTACAATTTATCAATTTACCATTGGTTGCATATTTCCTTTTAAAAACGTATTTTTGCAAACCCAAAACTGCCCCTGTAGTTCAATGGATAGAACGGAAGTTTCCTAAACTTTAAATTCGGGTTCGATTCCCGGCGGGGGTACATTATTTAGACTCTTTGATCTCACTGAAATCATTGCTCACAAAAAAATCATGCTAATATACAACTTTTTATCAAAGTATATTTTATTATCTATATTTTAAATGATAATTATATACAACGAATAAATTAACCTGAAATAATAATTTGTAACATATTGATCTTCGTATTTTTCCCGTCCCGATTCCCGTCCCGATTCCCGATAGCTATCGGGATGGGAATCGGGACGGGAAAAGCGCAGTATATCATTTAATAATGGTTAATGGTTAATGGTTAATGTTGAATGGTTAATGATTAATGGTTAAAATTACAAAATTCAAAGTGTCTGTTTTATTTGTCGTTTATTATAGAAAGGAATAAAGCATTATGGAAATTCAATTAGACTTATTTCAAGAAAGTATTTCTAACGCAACTTCGGGAAGTGATCATCGATTTATCATTGATGCTCACGCGCATTTGTGGTTAAAACAGGATGCTGAAATTGAAACGGGAAGAATTCAATCGCTAAGTAACGGACAGTCATTTTTTGTAGATGAAATTCGTCAAATGATGCCTCCTTACATGATTGATGGAAGCAATACAGCCGAAATGCTGCTGGCTAATATGAATTACGCTCAGGTTTCGGCGGCGGTTATTACTCAGGAATATATTGATGGTAATCAAAATGAATATTTACTAAAGGTTCAACAGAAATATCCTGACCGTTTCTTGTGTTGTGCGTTGATTGATGCCCGTATTAGTAACTTTTTCGAAGAATCTTTAGAAGCTGTATCGCTTGGATTTCGTGCCATTAAAATTCCTGCCGGACGATTGATACTGTCGAAAAGAAGGGTCATGTTGAACAACACGGAGATGATGCGCGTTTTCAACCTTATGGAAAAAAGGGGAATTATATTGTCAATCGATTTAACTGATGGAACTGAACAGGTACCAGAGATGGAAGAAGTTATCGCTGCTTTTCCAAAACTGAAAATAGCCATCGGACACTTCGGAATGGTAACACGCAAGGGTTGGAAAGAACAAATAAAACTCGCCCGACACGAAAATGTAAGCATTGAATCAGGTGGAATAACTTGGTTGTTCAATGAAGAATTTTATCCCTACCCTTCGGCGGTTAAAGCAATAAAAGAAGCCGCAGAGCTCGTTGGTATCGAAAAGTTGATGTGGGGATCTGATTATCCGCGTACAATGACGGCAATTACTTATCGGATGTCGTACGATTTTATTTCAAAATCGAACTTACTAACAGAAAATGATAGAACTTTGTTCCTTGGCGAAAATGCACGTAAATTCTATGGATTTGAAAATCTAACGGAAATGTCCTACATTAAAAATATGTTAGAATAATAGGGGTAATAGACAAAAATGATGCTGGAAATTGCTGTAACCCTTATTAATACTACCTTTGAGGCATTTGAAAGCCTATGAATAAAATTCTGCGACAGCAGAAAGAAAAAAATATCTATCAACTAATTACGCTAATTTCACTAAAAAGAAATAGAAAAAAAATTAGTTCAATTCGTTGACAAAACATTTCTCTGCGACAGCAGAAAGAAAAAAATATCTATCAACTAATTACGCTAATTACACTAAAAAGAGAAATAAAAAAAATTAGTTCAATTCGTTGACAAAACACTTTTCTGCGACAGCAGAAAGAAAAAAATATTCTATCAACTAATTACGCTAATTTCACTAAAAAGAAATAGAAAAAATTCGTTTAATTCGTTCAATTCGTTGACAAAACACTTTTCTGCGACAGCAGAAAGAAAAAAATATCAGTCAACTAATTACGCTAATTACACTAAAAAGAGAAATAAAAAAAATCGTTGAATTAACACCCAATAGTCTTCCGATAGCGTTCGACTGAGCTCACGCCGATAGCTATCGGCGAAGTCTATCGGAACATTGGTTCGCAGACAAATACTTTATTACATATTATGCAAATTACACTTATCGCAGGCGCAAGACCAAATTTTGTAAAAATCGCCCCTGTTATTCACGCCATAAAGAAAGCTCAGCACGACGGTAAAAACATCACGTACCGTTTAGTTCATACCGGACAGCACTACGACCAGAAAATGAGCGAGACTTTTTTTAGCGAACTAAATATTCCGCAGCCCGATGTGAATTTGGGATGCGGAGGCGGCTCGCAGGCAGAGCAAACAGCTGCCATTATGGTGGCTTTCGAAAAAGATTTGATATTAAATCCCACCGATTTAGTTATGGTGGTGGGCGATGTTACTTCAACCATGGCTTGCAGTATTGTTGCAAAAAAGCTCAATACCAAAGCAGCTCATATTGAAGCAGGTATTCGCTCGTGGGATCTTACTATGCCCGAAGAAATCAACCGCATGGTGACTGATGCCCTGTGCGATTACTTCTTTACAACAACCGAAGTGGCAAACCAAAACCTCCGCAATGCGGGTGCGAACAGCGACCGTATTTTCTTTGTGGGTAACGTGATGATCGATACCTTGCTGGCGAATATGGATAAATTCAGAAAACCCACCTTTTTTGACGAAAAACAATTGATGAAAGGCAAATATATTGTTCTGACACTGCATCGACCGGGAAATGTAGATGGAGAAAACCATTTTAAAATCCTGCTCGAAGCCATAATTGAAGCGTCATGCGGCGTTCCTGTGGTTTTTCCTGTTCACCCACGCACTGCCAAAATCATCGACTCAATTTCTGTCTCTCCATCTTCAACATCAATGCAATCGCTTATCCTCACCGAACCTTTAGGTTATCATGAATTTAATTATTTGGTAAAAAATAGTATGGCAGTGATAACCGATTCGGGGGGAATTACCGAAGAAACTACTGTAATGGGCATTCCGTGCATTACGATTCGCAACAACACCGAACGTCCCGAAACCTGCACCATAGGAACCAACGAGCTTATTGGCACCGATCCCGCAGCCATCAAACCGGCGTTAGAAAAACTTTTTGGCGGTAATTGGAAAAAGGGTGGTGTTCCTGAACTATGGGACGGAAAAACTGCCGAAAGAATTGTAGAAATACTTTCAGAACTGAAATAAATCAATTTGTCAAATTCTGATTAAACTTCTGATTTTTGCTTGTTGGTTTTTGCAATCAAAGGTAAAAGTATTGCCCAATAAATGCCATGAGAAAAGTTTTTTATTTCAACTCCAAATCATTGAATGCAACTCCTATTTTGTAAAAACAATATTTTAGAAAAATACAAAAATCAGATTATTGATTTATACTTCAATACTTTTGGCACGGGGAGTTTTGCTCAATATATTGATAAAAGTGAATTGGAGAAATACATCGAAGCAATTACCCACAGAAAAGGATGGTTGTTATTGGCAGTCGATAACGATATTGTTGCGGGAGTTTTGATGGCACATCGGTTATCCGAAGAAAAAAATATCCCTTCTGAAATTTCCGAAAACTTTTCAGTTAAATATTGCGTTTATATTTCGGAATTAATAGTTGCCGAAAATGCTCGGGGGAAAGGGTGTGGGAAACAATTGATTGAAACTTTTTTAGAAAATATTGATAAAAACATATATTACGATGCCCTAATTCGTGTATGGAATGAGAATTTGCCGGCACTCCGCCTGTATGAAAAAACAGGATTCAGTGCAGTTGCCTCCATAACACAATCCAAATTACGTGCTGATATGCAATCGACTTTTACAATGAATAAAATTTATTTACACAAAAAACTCATTTGAATTATGCAGGAGTTTGTAACCAAAACCATTGATTTGCATTCCGGAACTTCTGAAAATAAACGCAGGGAAATCCGTGAATATTTTGAAAAAACATGGGCACTTGACGAGAAACTTTACACTCAATTAAAATTGGATGAAATTTTTTATCATCGTGGTGATCCGCTGCGACATATCCTGCTTTTTTATCTGGGACATACTGCCGTATTTTTTATCAATAAACTTTATCTGGCAAAAATTATCGACACACGCATCAATCCGGCTTTAGAGTCAATTTTTGCTATTGGAGTGGATGAAATGAGTTGGGACGACTTGAATGAGAAAAACTACGACTGGCCTACCGTGTGCGATGTTCGTCTCTATCGCGATAAAGCGAAACTTATTATACTTGACGTGATTGACAATTTGCCGCTCACTGTTCCTGTGGATTGGGAAAATCCATTTTGGCTGATTATGATGGGCATTGAACATGAGCGTATTCATCTCGAAACATCTTCGGTACTTATTCGTCAACTTCCTTTGGATGAGATCATAGCGGGACGATTTGGCGAAATTTGCAAAGAACGCGGAATTGCACCTCAAAACCTTATGCTTCACGTTTCGGGCGCAGAGATGGTTATGGGCAAATCGCCCAACCACTCACTCTATGGCTGGGATAACGAATTCGGAAAACTTACCCTAAAAGTGGAAGATTTCAACACATCCAAAATGGTGATCTCGAATGGTGAATTTTTTGAATTTGTAAACCAAAAAGGATATAGCCACAATGAATTCTGGACTGAAGAAGGCTGGAATTGGCGCAATTTCAAACAAGCTGAAATGCCCTTATTCTGGCGAAAGACGGATGACAAATACTATTTAAGGTTAGTCGACCAAGAAATAGAAATGCCATGGAACTGGCCCGTAGAAGTGAATTATCTCGAAGCAAAAGCCTTTTGCAATTGGAAAACGGCTCAAGAAGGAAAGGCTTTCCGTTTGCCTACCGAAGCAGAATGGATACGGTTGACCGAAGTATGTGCCATCTCCGACCAATTGGAATGGGAAACAGCACCCGGAAATATAAATCTCGAACATTTTGCATCGCCATGTCCGGTTGATAAGTTTAAGATGGGTGATTTTTTTGATGTTATTGGTAATGTGTGGCAATGGACCGAAACGCCAATAACAGGATACCCCGGCTTCAAAGTACACCCCATGTACGATGATTTTTCGATGCCTACTTTCGATGGGAAACATAATCTGATAAAAGGGGGTTCGTGGATTTCGACCGGTAACGAAGCTACACAGCATGCACGTTATGCTTTCCGCCGTCATTTTTATCAGCATGCAGGTTTTCGTGTGGTTCAATCGGAATCTCCATTGATTATCGAAAATAACGAATACGAAACCGATATGGAGGTTGCCAACTCCTGCGAAAATATGTGGGGCGATGCATCATATCCAAACTTTTGGAAATTGTTGGCAGACAAGATACTCCAAGTTACTCCCAATATGGGCGAAATGAAACTACTCGATCTAAATGCCGACACCGGTCGATTGGCTTTTGAGCTGGCTCCGTTTTTCAAACAAATAACTGCCATTGATTTTTCGGCACGATACATACATTTGCCCATTCAGCTTCAGAAACAAGGATTTATCCGCTATATAGTGCAGGACGAAGGCGAACTGGTGTTTTACCGCGAAGTGGAGCTAAGCAAAACTGCCTTGGGACAAGGAAAAGAGAAAATAACTTTTATGCAGGACAATGCCAATAATTTGAAGCCTATTTACAAAGATTACGATATGATAGTGGCACCAAACATCTTGGAAGAATTGAATTGCCCAATACTTTTCTTACAAAAAATAAATTCACGACTTAACGAAAATGGATATTTGATTATTACATCAAACTACGACTGGCAGAAAAACAATATCAGCCCCGAACTCTGCCCGGGAGGTTTCAAGCGCGATGGCGAACCAGTAAGCTCTCTCGATGGTATTAAAGCTATTTTGAAAAAATGGTTCACCTTAGAAAAAGAACCTTTCAGTCTGCCAATGACATTGCGAAAAACATCGCGACTTACCGAGCAACACTTATGCGAAGTAACGGTGTGGAGAAAAAAATGATTTGTAACAAAAATGATAAAAACTGGAATTCCGAAAACAAATGAAGGATTCCTGTTTTTTTTCAACTCACCGTCATTTCGCCGCATAAACTTATACTCAGTTTATGTTTAATAATATCAACCGATTCGTTTTCGCCGAGTAAATACATAAGTTTCGTTACAATGGCTTCGGTAGTGCAATCGTAAGCACTTATCAATCCGGCATTTACAAGGTTAATACTTGTTTCGTAACGCCCCATTTCAACAGAGCCGGTGCTGCATTGGGTTTTGTTTACAATAATAATTCCACGGTTGGTAGCATTTTTTAGCGCATTAAAAAACCAGATGCGACGGGGTGCATTTCCGGCTCCGAAACTTTCGAGAACCACTGCTTTTAAATCTTTTATATTCAAAATAGCGTTTACGGTTTGTTCGGTAATGCCCGGAAAAAGTTTAAGGATGGCAATATTAGGGTTAACTTCTGTGCGAACGTACAATTGCGCACCTTGTTCGGGATAATGAATATAACTGCGGAAATATTTAATATGAACGCCGGCTTTGGCAAGCGGAGGATAGTTGTAGGAGTTGAAAGCATTGAAATGTTCCGCATTTTTTTTGGTGGTCCGGTTCCCCCGAAAAAGTGTGTCCTCAAAAAATATACATACTTCGGGTACAATAGCCTTTCCGTTTTCTTTGGCTGTAGCAATTTCAACAGAAGTAAGTAAATTTTCTTTCGCATCCGATCGCATCATGCCAATGGGCAACTGAGCACCGGTAAAAATCACGGGTTTGGATAGATTTTCGAGCATAAAACTCAATGCTGAAGCGGTATATGCCATGGTATCAGTTCCGTGTAAAACTACAAAACCATCATAGTTATCGTAATTTTTGCGAATGATATAAGCAATTTGTTTCCAGTTTTCTGGTTGAACATCCGAAGAATCGATAAACGGAATAAATGGAATACTTTTTATGCGAATACCTGTTTGTTTTAATTCGGGTAAATATTCCTGCACTTTTTCAAAATCGATAGGGCGCAATGCACCTGTAGCAGGATCTTCGGACATGCTTATTGTTCCTCCGGTAAATATCAATAAAACCGCACTTTCTTTTTCCACGTACTTTTGTTGTAATATAGAATTTTTATGCAAAGATAATGTAAAAAATATTGCTTTTGATATGTTTTAATTGTATCTGAATCAATCCAACTTATAAATGAAGGAATAACCATTAAAGTTTAAAGTTTATGCTTATTTTTGCAGTCAATATTTTTTTTACTGAATAATTTATGAATAGAATTTTTTTGACCGGCTTTATGGGTTCTGGTAAATCAACAATCGGAAAAATGTTAGCTTCGCACCTCCGATTTTCATTTATAGATTTGGATACTTATATCGAAAGTAAATTTCATAAAACAATAGCTCAGATTTTTACCGAAATCGGCGAACAAAAGTTCAGACAAATTGAACAAAAATGTCTTCACGAAGTAGCCGAATGTGAAAATACAGTAATTGCCACAGGCGGCGGCACCCCATGCTTTTTCGACAATATGGAGTTCATGAATTTGCATGGAATAACCGTTTATATCAAACTCAATGCCACACAACTTGCCTCCCGCCTCGAAGATTCACCACACGGAAAACGTCCACTTTTAGCTGAACGCATTGAGAAAGATTTGCACCGGTTTATTGAAAACGGACTTACCAAACGCGAGTCGTATTACATGCAATCAGGATGTGTTGTTGACGGATTCAGAACCCCTGAAGAGCTTGTTTCATGTATTGTTGAGCTCATTTAATTAACGTGAGTTCGATATAAGAATTTATGTTTCCCGTAGGGAATTTATATCAATAGAATATGTTATTTCTATGATTTAATTCCCCGTTAGGGGATAAATAGCTTGATTCCCTACGTGAAATCGTTATAGATAAAATTATTTCTATTTATATTCAAGTCCTAACGGACTATTTTTATATTGAACTCACGTTAATTAATACTTTTTTTTCCAAATGATTCGACCATCTGTTTGCTAAACATGCAAAATACTTAGAATTACATTTCAGCACATCAGCCGCTTTAAATGAACATCAAAAATTATCTGCGATAAAAAATCACGCAGCCTTGGCGTTTACACAGTTTAAACAACTAAAATATTTATAATGAATTCAGAAAAATGGACAACAAACAATATCTCCTCACTTGTAGGGAAAACAATTATTGTAACAGGCGGAAATAGTGGTTTGGGTATTGAGTCGGTAAAGGCGTTTGCCGAAAAAGGTGCTCGGGTAATTATGACTTGTCGTGATCTAAAAAAGGGACAGGATGCTAAAAATGAGTTGCTTAAAACCAATAGTGGTGCTGAGGTTGTTGTCATGCAACTCGATTTAATGGATTTGACTTCGATACATAAATTTGCCGGCGAGTTTAAAATAAATCACGCCAATTTGCATGTTTTACTTAACAATGCGGGTATTATGCGAGTTCCCTACCGCCTTTCGAAAGATGGCATCGAAAGTCAGCAGGCAACGAATCATTTCGGACACTTTGCTTTGACGGCATTGTTGCTCGACCCGCTGAAAAATACACCCGGATCGAGAGTGGTTAATGTAAGTAGCTTAGCTCATCGGTTGGGCGTAATGGATTTTGACAACTTACTTTACGAAGGCGCAAAAGACTACAATCCGATGAAATCTTACGGACGTTCCAAACTTGAAAATCTGTTGTTTACTTTCGAGCTACAACGTTATTTCGAGGCTAACGGATTTGATACCATTGCAGTAGCGGCTCATCCGGGAGTTTCCAATACTAACTTGTTTAATCATTTGGGTGGGAAATTCTTGCAATTATTGTTAAGACCTTTGGTAAGTATATTTGTACAACCTTCGGCAATGGGCGCTTTACCTCAATTGCGCGCATCTGTCGATCCACAAGTTAATGCAGGAGCGTATTACGGACCCGATGGACGCCGCGAAATGAAAGGCTACCCGATAGTGGTGCAACCGAATAATACTGCAACTGATGAGCGAAGTGCGCGTAAACTATGGGAAATATCGGAGAAAATTACGGGGGTAAAATATTAATTTCTATAAAAAATCTTTAGTACACCTATTTGAACTCGAAGATACTCAACATACTGATAAAAAAACTCGCTTTTCGGCGGGTTTATTTGTTTTAATTAGCTGAATATCACCTTATCAACTTCGTTGAAGTGACTTATTGAATCATGCGAAAACTCGGCATAATCTTCTTTATTTGAGTTTACAATCACTATTTTCCCCGCTCCTGCACTTTCGGCAGCAACGATACCGGCTTTCGAATCTTCAAAAATAACAATTTCGGCAGGTAGAAGTTCGAGTCGGGCTGCAGCTCTCAAAAAAATATCGGGTTCTGGTTTTCCATTCAGAGTTCCATCGTTGTAAATCACTTTCTCGCGCGTAAACCAACGGTCAAGTTTCATTTCGCGGAAATAAAAATCTACATTGAAAAGGTCGGAAGAAGTGGCGATGGTAAAAGGAATTCCTGATTGGTTCAAAGAGTCAAACAATTCCTCAACGCCTTCGGCGAAATGCAAATCATTGATAATTAGACCCTGATAAATGCTTTCCTTTTCAATGCTGAAATTCCGTATTTCATCTTCGCTTAATGCGTGTTCGAAAATTCCGCGCATTATATCGGGATTGGTTTTACCATGAATTTTTATCCTTTTCTCCTCATCTGTAAGTTGAATATCGTGTTTTTCGAGAAAAATATCAAAAGCTAAGTTATGATAGGGAGTATCCCAGATAAGTGTTCCGTTCAGATCGAAAACAACGCCTTTTATTTTCATTTATTTTATTGTTAAATTTATATTTTTTCTGCGGCGACTTTATCAAGATAAAAATCAGCATTCCATTCAATATCATGGATATATGATGATGGATATTTTGCAGCTTCCGGCATTTTTGTTACAATCTGTTGAACGATTTTCGATTTATTTGCCCCGGTAACAAAAAATACAACCTGATTAGCATTACAAATCGTTTTGCCGGTAAGGGTTATTCTTTTTTGACCGCTAACGGGATGAGAAGCCACACTTACCGAAAGTTCCGAATCGAGTAAACTCATATCGTTCGGAAAAATTGAAGCAGTATGTCCATCGTCGCCAATTCCGAGTAAAACCAGATCGAATACCGGAAATCCATTTCTTACCGGCAATTCATTCAACAATTGTTTCTGATATCGTCCAGCCTCAATTTCAGGGATAAGCTCTCCTTTCATTCTGAAAATATTCTCATCGGGGATGTTAATATTTTTCAACAAGGTGTTGTATGTCATTCCATAATTGCTTTCAGGGTCAGTCGGTTCCACACACCGTTCATCAACCCAGAAGAAGCGAACCGAATTCCAGGGAATTGAATTGTTATACTCTTGGGCTAATAAAGCAAAAAGTAGTGAAGGCGTTTTGCCTCCCGAAACGGCAATATTCAGCTTTTCTGAATTGCTTGCTTTGGAATTTGCTTTTTCCGAAATTAAATCGGCCAATGCATGTGAAGTTGAAACTTCATCATCGTAAATATGAAGCCGGTAATTCATGATTATTATTTTTTTTTATATGTTGAATGATTCAAAACGGTCAACTTTATTCAGGCATTATATATAATAAAAGACCTTAGAACAAAGAGCAATCCCGATTCCCGTCCCGATTCCTGTCCCGATTCCCGTCCCGATAGCTATCGGGAATCGGGACAGGAATCGGGACGGGAAAAACGCAGCATATCAAATATTTACAAAAATCAAAGTGTATATTATATTTGACGTTTATTATAGAACACAAAAATCAAACCGTGAGACTGATTAACACAGATTACATCTTAATTAAAGAAATATTGGATTTTTCAATTCATTAAAATGAATTTTCGAATAAGAAAATCCGATTTATCGGATTTAAAATCAGTATTTTAGATTCGTAAAATTATTTTCTGGAATTATATTATAAAATCAATAAAGTTCAAGTTTAATCTGCTTAATCTGCGTTCTATTTTTTTTATTTTCACCCACTCAAAACGTTATAGAGCCTCTTTATTCTTTATTCTAATATCTTTTTTAAAGTGCCTTCTTGATATACCGCACCGGATACAATGCAGCCAGCATTCCCATGATTAAAACAGTGAAAAACACAAGAATAATATCAGAAAAATTGGTTACGACCGGATAAGCATCAACCACATAACCAGTTCCTAATTTCAACAAACCGAAATGTTCTTGAACTAAACAGATGACTGTACCGATAATTATTCCTGCAAAAGAACCAACCACCGAAATCATCCAGCCTTCGAGCAGAAAAATACGTTTAATCAGACTATTATTAGCGCCCAGACATCGAAGCGTTTCAATATCCTGCTTTTTTTCAATAATCAGCATCGATAATGACCCGATGATATTAAAAGAAGCAATCAGAAGAATAAAGCACAGAATCAGAAAAGTAATCCATTTTTCAATTTTCATGATTTTGAAAAAACTTTCCTGCTGCTCGTATCGGTTTTTTACCTGATACTTCTCACCTAATATTTCACGAATTGATTGCTGGGCTTTCGCTTTATCGGCTACGGGTGTAAGTTTTATTTCCACTGATGAAACTATGGTCGAGTCATACTCAAACAACTCACGAGCTAAGCCAATGGATACCAACACATAACGATCGTCGTACTGCAACTGACTGACCGAAAAAATACCGGATACAAAAGTCCCTGCCTGATTAAAACTGTTTTCGGGTCGCAGTAGATTAATTTTCGAAGTTCGTTTGGGAGCGTAAATATAAAGCGGGTCGATAAACTGAGCACCCAGACCAAGCGTTCCTGCAACGCCGATACCCGGTACTGCGCGTTCAAAGGCACCATCGAAAAGTTCAAATTTCCCATCGTACATGATGCTGTCGATGTGTGTGGATTGTCTGAAATTATCGGTAACTCCTTTGATAATTGCCGGCATCTGTTTTTCTTTAAACCGAAGCAGCGCATTTTCTTCAACTACTTCGGTAAAAACAGCAACCAGTGGCGATTTTCTGATTTTTTCAAATTCGGCATTCCTGATATCAAAGGTTTTTCCCTGTGTGAGTGTAATTCTCAAATCGGGATCGAACGATGAAAACATATCCGAAATCAGGGTCTCAAAACCATTGAAAACGGACAGAACCACAACCAGTGCCATGGTGCCGACTGCAACTCCTGCCGAAGATATGCCCGAAATAATATTAATCGCATTGTGCGATTTTTTTGAAATTAGATACCGCCACGCAATTCGAAGCGAGAAAATTATCTCACGGTACTTTTTTGGGGGCTCATTATTCTTTTGGTTGCTCATATTTCAAACTCCACTGCTCCACTGAAGGTTTTTACGCAATAGTCTCAAAAAAAAATCATATCAAATTTTACACCTGACTTAATCTAAAATTTCTATTTATTTTTCCTCCATATCTTCAGTTGCAGGTGAAGGCGGGTCGCTTTTTAGCAGATTGTCGATATGTTCGAGGTAATCTAAAGAATCATCGAAATGGAAAAAAAGTGCAGGAACGATACGCAGCTGAAAACGAACACGTTTCCCCAAATCGAACCGAATAGCCTTTGTATCGCTTTTTACTTTTTCTAAAACCTCGGCAGTTTTTTCACTCGGGAAAATACTCAGATAAGTACGGGCAATTCCCAAATCGGGACTTACCTTTACATTGGTTACAGTGATCAGTGTCCCATGTAATTTGCGGGCATACAACAAAAAGATTTCTCCCAACTCTTTTTGTAACATCCGCGCAATTTTTTGTTGTCTTGTTGTTTCCATATTCTTTTT
>JAURYY010000056.1 GCA_030653695.1 Paludibacter sp.
TAATACTATAATTTATTTATTTATAGCTTTTAAACTATAAAACGGTGAAAAATCAACAAATTTACACCGTTTTAGTAATTAATTTACACCGATTAATATCAAATTAATAGTTGTATTAAACTTTGATTTTCATATATTTATAAATTATTTTTTGGTATTATGTATTATTATTAAATTTATTGTTACAAATTAAAATTAAATTATTATTTTTACAGCGTTTTCTCACTTGAAAATTTTTGTTTTATAAAATTCTTGAATTACTTGTTTCGTAAAGCAGACATTTAACCGTCTTGTAAAACACCAAACTCGCTTCAAATTTTATAAAATAATTTACAAATTCGACGAAAACAAAACAATAAACTTAAAAATCACATTTGATATGAAAATCGGAGTACCAAAAGAAATTAAAAACAACGAAAGTCGCATTGCATTGACTCCCGGCGGAGCACAAACCCTGATAAAAAACGGTCATGCAGTATATATTGAAACCAATGGCGGTGTAAACAGCGGTTTTACTGATGATCAATACATTCATGCAGGAGCACAAATTCTTTCAACCCCCAAAGAGATATTCGATATTGCCGACATGATCATGAAGGTGAAAGAACCAATACCTCAGGAATATAATTTAATTCGCCCCAATCAGTTGGTATTCACATATTTTCACTTTGCATCCAACGAAGAGCTGACACGCGCTATGATGAAAACCAATGCCGTGTGTTTAGCTTACGAAACAGTGGAAGTAAACGGCACTTTACCGCTGCTCATCCCCATGTCGGAAGTAGCCGGTCGGATGTCCATTCAGGAAGGAGCAAAATATCTTGAGAAACCCAAAGGAGGAAAAGGAATTCTGTTGGGTGGCGTTCCGGGTGTAAAACCCGCCGATGTTTTGGTGCTTGGCGGTGGGATTGTAGGAACGCAAGCCGCATTGATGGCAGCCGGTCTGGGAGCTCGCGTTACTATTATGGATATTTCGCTGCCACGCCTGCGTTACCTGAGCGAAATCATGCCTGCTAATGTAACCACGCTAATGTCATCGCAATACAATATTGAAAAAATGTTGCCCTTGGTTGATCTGATAATTGGTGCTATTCTTATTCCGGGTGCAAAAGCTCCGTATCTGATAACAAAAGATATGCTGAAATTGATGGAACCAGGTTCTGTGTTGGTGGATGTTGCCATTGACCAGGGCGGTTGTTTCGAAACTTCGGTTCCCACAACTCATGCCAATCCTGTTTATCAGGTTGATGGAATCCAACATTATTGCGTTGCAAACATTCCGGGAGCTGTGCCATTTACTTCAACCCTTGCACTGACAAACGCCACATTGCCTTATGCAGTTAAGTTAGCTAACTTAGGATGGGAAAAAGCGTGTGAAGAATATGATGATTTACGAAATGGATTAAATATCGTAAACGGTAAAGTGGTTTGCCAGGCAGTAGCCGATACTTTTGATTTGTAATTCTATTTTTTTTCTGTAATCAATCGACCCCGTTCATTGGATGAAAGGGGTCGGTTTTTTTTACCTCATTTTCTGAAAGTCCACTCATTTTGATTATACTTCTGAATAGATTCTATTTCTGAAATTTCAATATTATTCAGTCCAAAAATCGCCGAATTATAGTACTTACCAAAACTATAGATCAACAAATCAAAAAACTCATTATTTGATGTAGATACACCATTTAGCTCAATCAAAAAAGCACGCATATTTTTCACTTTTGCCGACACCGAAACAGTACCCTTCAGGGTTTCATCTTTCGCTTTAACAGTGAGTGCATTTTGCAATTTCTCTACATCAGCATCGTAAAGCAAAGTGCCGTGATGCAATTCGCGGTTTCTACTTACATGCGAAGCTGTTCCCGAAACTTTAAAACCTCCGGGCAGCCAGAGATCCTTCCGCTTGCCAATTTCAACGGGTATATTCATGGCTTTCAACACTTCGACTACCGGCAAAAGAAAATCGGCACGCAACGACGATTGATTGTTGTGTTTATTATTGATAAAGCTATAATTAATATTCCCTAAATCGTGATAAACCGCTCCCCCACCCGATATGCGACGTAATATCTGAATATTATGAGCATTACAAAAATCAATATTCACCTCGTTGCGTAACACCTGATTTGAACCGATAATCACCGAAGGTTCATTCACATACAAAAACAAAATATCATCCTGCAGCTCCGAAAATAAATATTCCTCAGCTGCAAGATTGAAAGCGGGTGAAATGGAATGTGAATGGATGATTTTCATAAAAACAATTCTTATAGCTTAAAAAAACTAAAACTTGAATAATAATGAAAACAATTTATCGTGTATCACGTTTTTAATTTCGACATAAATAAATTTATCAACTCAAAAAAGAATTAATCAATGAAAAAAAGAATTGCCCTCTTATCGTTAATTGCAATTTTTACATTTGCAATAACAATGAATGCTCAAGAAACAAATAATAAAACGACTGAACCGGTTAAAAAAGAAGTAAAAGCTGAGAAGAAAGATGACTGCAATAAAAAAGCAGAAAAAAAAGATGAGAAAAAAGGTTGCTGCAAAGAAGAAACAAAAAAATCGGACTGCAGCAAAAAATAATTAAGTCAACTATAATTAAGAGAAACGCCATTTTACATTGTAAGTGGCGTTTTTCAATTTTCGATATGTTGCAACTTATCACCTTTCAGTATAATTTCAGTGATTTTCTTTGCGGTTCTTTGAGCAGCACCCGCCTCTCCTAAAACAGTTCTGATTTCTTTGTATTCTTTCAGCATTTTTTGTTTGTAGTTTTCATCAAACAACATCCTGCTTATCTCATGTACAATATTTTCAACTGTAAATAAATGGGCAATCAGTTCTTTCACTACTTCTTTTCGTGCTATAATATTGACAAGCGAAATGAATTTAGTTTTTAAAACTATATTTTTTGCCAGATATGCTAACTTTCCAAACCTTACATGATAAACCACTACCTGTGATGTTCCGATTAGTGCGGTTTCGAGCGTGGCGGTACCGGAATTAACTACTGCAACCGCTGCATGTTGTATCAATTCGTAAGTCTGATTAAAAATGACCGGAATTTTTTGTTGTCCTGAAAAAATATTATAATAATCCGGTTCAATTCCGGGTGCACCAGAAATAACAACTTGAAAATCCGCAAAACGAGAAGCAGCAGTTATCATTTGTGGCAAACAAGCAGCTATTTCTTGTTTACGGCTGCCGGCGAGTAAAGCAATCACAGGTTTCTCGGTTAAATGATTCCGTTGACAAAAATCTTCGAAAGTCTGTTGTTGATTAGGGCGTGCCGAGACCGAATCGACTGACGGATTTCCGACATATTCTACCTGAAAATTATGTTTTTTGTAAAATTCGGTTTCGAAAGGGAAAATCGTAAACATTTTATCAATATATTTCTTAATATCGCGTATGCGGTATTCCTTCCATGCCCATATTTTCGGTGATATATAGTAATGAACGGGTATTTTTTTAAATTTTTCTTTTACAAAGCGGGCTATTCGAAGATTAAAACCCGGATAATCAATCAATATAACTACATCGGGCTGAAATGTTGAAATGGCTATTTTACAATCGTTTATATTTCGGAAAACAGTTCTCAAATTTTTCAACACGGTTACAAATCCCATGTAAGCCATTTCGCGGTAGTGTATTACCATTTTTCCACCTTGCGCCTGCATTAAATCACCTCCCAGAAAGCAAAACTCAGCCAGCACATCAACTTTTTTAAGTTCATGCATCAGATTCGAAGCGTGTAAATCGCCCGAAGCTTCGCCGGCAATAAGAAAGTAACGCATATAATCTTTAAATGTTTCTGGGTCTATGAGTCGGATTTCAGGTTTCCTTGTCTACTTCTTTACTTGTCTACTTGTCTACTCGTCTACTTGTCTACTCGTCAACTCGTTTACTTGTCTACTCGTCAACTTCTTACAACATAAACATACTCGCCATTAGATAGATTATTCCACCCAACATGAATCCGATAGCAATTTTGAAACTATCGGTTTTGTATAACAGAAACACAAAAACGAGATCGGGAATGATAGAAAGCAACAATAATTTTCCTAATATCACATTGGGATATAACTTTTTAACGGTTTCTAAAAAACCAATATCTTCGGGATAGAATCTGTTCAGATACAACCAGATAAATCCTAAAGGCAATAATAGTCCGGGAATAAACCCATAAATAAAATGGTCAAAGCGTTTTAAATTCAGTTTCATTGCTTTAATTGAAAAACTAAAATTCCCAATTTTTAAGAGTTTCGATGGTTTCGTGAGCCGTTAAATCAATTTTTGAAGGAACAACCGAAATAAAACCATTTGCCAAAGCCCATTCGTCAGTATCGGTAGCTTCGGGTTCGTAATTCTCGAAAGCACCGGTTAACCAAAAGTAAGACCTGCCCACCGGATCGACCCTTTTTGCAAATTCTTTGGTCCATTGTCCGTCACATTGTCGCGCTATTCGAATTCCATTGATTTTGCCGGTAGGTGCGTTCACATTTAAACAAACGCCACGGGGTAATCCATTGATTAATGCAATATTGGCAATTTGAGAAATAAAGGGTTCAAAATAACTGAAATCGGCATGGGCTGAATGATCGGTAAGAGAAAAACCGATAGAAAGAATCCCGTTTTCGCAGCCTTCGAGTACTGCGCCCATAGTTCCTGAATAAATGATATTCACAGCTGCATTCGATCCATGGTTCACGCCTGCCACAAGCAAATCGGGCTTTCGGTCAACTACCTCATTCAAAGCAAGTTTAATACAGTCGGTTGGTGTTCCTGTACACGAATATCGCACAAGTCCTTCTTTTTCTTCGAGTTTTTTGAACCGGATCGGATGGGTAACTGTCAGCGCGTTTGATTGTGCCGAACGCGGTCCATCGGGAGCCATTACTATCACATCGCCCAATTTCATCATTATACTCGTTAATACTTCAATTCCTTTTGCTGTGTCGCCATCATCATTGGTGATTAAAATCAACGGTTTGTTTTTTATAAAATTCATATATAATTTATTATCAATACTTTTAGACTTCAACTTTTCTTAATTCTCCATACTGTAAAAAAAAGGAAAATAAAACTGACTATAACGAAATAAAGCAGGTCGAACGAATCAATTACTCCTCTCGACATTGATTTGTAGTGTGACTGAATACCCAAATTTTTGAAAGATGCTACAAATTCATCCATTGAAAATAAACCTGCTGACAATTCAAATCCGTAAAACAAAAAAAATGAAATGACCACTGCCACAATAAAAGAAATAATCTGATTATTAGTCAGCGATGATGCGAACACACCCACTGCGTTGAAAACAACGGCTAAAAATACCAATCCGATAAATGAGCCCCAAAACGCTCCCGAATCGATGTTTCCTTCGGGCTCAGCCAGATAAGCAACCGAAAAATAATATAAAACAGTAGGTATTAATGCTAATAACACTAAAAGCAAACCCGCAAAATATTTTCCCAACACAATTTTCAATTTGCTTACTGGCTTGGTTATAAGCAAATCCCAGGTTCCTGTTTGTTTTTCTTCGGCAAACATTCGCATAGTAATAGCAGGACAAAGAAACATAAAAAACCAGGGAGCAAAATAAAAAAGTCCATCCACATTAGCATATCCGGAATCGGTTACGTTAAATTCGCCGGGTAAAATCCAAAGAAATAATCCATTCATTATCAAAAATATACCGATAACTATATATCCTGTGGCATTGCTGAAAAAAGTATGGATTTCTTTTTTTAAAATGGCTATCATCGTAACAAAGAGTTATTTTAAAATTTCAGGATGTTTTGTAAAGTAATTCATCTAAAAACAGATGAAATTCATCATCTCCAACACCATTTATCAAAAGATGCTTTTTGTCTTCATTCAGAATATTCACAAAACCTTCCAGATTGCTGCCCATCAGTTGTAAACCCTGTTGATACAATTCTATTGCTTTTACAATTTTTTTCTGACACCAAGCAATATGTCCCGCATGAATAAAATCGAGAGCATCAGGTATATTTTCAATTAATTTGCCGGAATAATAAGCCGCTTGCACCAAATTTCCGGAAATAAAAGCACACCACGAAATTGCTTTCAAAACTCTTATATTACCTTCATTCTCAGCATCCAATTTGTAATATACGTTCAAAGCATCCTTGTATTTACCGAGCTGCATGAAGCATTGACCAATTTGTAAAGCAGTATTTTGTTGCTCAGGTTTTAAGAAATCGACATGCTGATAATACGATAATGCCTTTTCAAAATTTCCTGACAATCGATAGCACAGTGCAATTTTCCGGATGGTCCAAAGATCATCAGGATGAATCATATCCGCTTTTAAGTATGCATCCAATGCTTTCGAAATCTGGGATGTTTGTTGGTACGAAAAACCTATTTTTTGATAAAATGCTGCCGAAGGCTCCGATGCTGCGATTAATTCGTCGAATAGTTCGATCGCTTGATTATAATGTCCCTTTATAAAATAGTATTCAGCTATACTCGACTTTAAATCACTGTTTGATGCTAATATATCGAACAAATAAGATTTATGCATGAAAAGCGAAGAAGCGAACATATCCGAAAATTCGGCGTGTTGCGGATGCAGTTTAAAAAAGCGAAATAAATCCTGTATGTATTGTTTTGAAATGTTTTTGGCAGTAATATCCGGAGTCAGCAATGCCTCATCATTTGCAATTTCCTCCAACTGATCCGATTCGGCTTTGAACGAATGTTTCAAATTATTTCTCTGCTTTACGGGCATCTGTATTACACTCAAGCAAAAAGAGTATTTATCGGAATTACACATTATATTGTTGCCAACAAATGCAGACAAAACAGATTTATCTTCCTTTTCGAAAAGTTCATTTATTGCCGAAAAACCTGTATCGAAAGGTAAAAACCAATTGGATAACACATTGAAGAAGGAAAAACTTTTCAGCATCGAAAAAGTACTCATATACACATCGGCACCTTCCATTTGTAAATCGGTCAGTTCTTTTAATTTGTCCGAAATACCGCTTTTTTCGAGTATATCCTGCCATTCGGGATTACCTTCCTCCCACTCGTCCGATTTCAATAAATTTTCTGCATCCATTTTATCTTTCAGCAGAGGACTGATTTTCATTATTTCGGGTAAAATTTCTTCACGTAGTTTTTTTGAAATTTTCTCCGTTTCCAAAGTTGCAATGATCTGAATAATTATATTCCGGAAGTTTTCGAGATAGTGATTATCATCGGCTAAGAGTACCAACCGATTGCGTACAGCCGGAAAATAGGGAAGAAAACGATTGTACTTTGCCAAAACAAAACATAAACCAACCAAAGCTCTTTGCTTAATTTGCTGATTATTAACCTGACAGCAATCGAACAACAGCATAAGTTTTTGCTCATCAAACATACGCCATAAATTGAGTGTCAATGCCGAAACAGTTAACGATTTTTCAGGTAGTCCGGCATAATCGATTTTCATGATTTGTTGGAATAATGCTTTTTCTTCCGCTTTGAACTGGGTTGAAAGCCAGAAAACTGAAAATATATCAGGAAGAAGGTTTTCGTAATTTAAACGAATGTTTCTGAGCTCATTGACAGAAATATTCTCCGACTCGTTGTATATTGCCGTTTGCGCGTGAAAATACTGCACTGAATCGAACAGGCTTGATAGGGTTGTAAAATGTTGTTTATGCGGAAAATATCTTTTCTGAGTATATTCAAAATTCGATGAATTGCGAAGCAGAAGTTCTTCTCTCAAATTCGAAATTAAAATAAATAATCGGGCTATAATTCGGTTATATACCGTTTTACGCTCAGGGTCTTCTGTCCCGTTAATATAATACTGCAAAAGCAATCGGTAATTTCCCTGTAAATCTTCAAACCTGTCTGTAAATTCACCCCACTGCAACTCATCAACCAAAAGTTTGGTTTTATCAAACGTATATTTTAATTTTCCGGCAGCCAGAAAATTCAGTGCAAGTTTAAATGTAGTATGTATTTGTGAGGAATTCATTTTTTTTATTGATAAAGATAATGTCTTGGATGGTGAATGGTGAATGGTTAATTGGCTGATTAATGGTGATTGGTGAATGGTTAATTGGCTGATTGGTTGATTGGTTGATTGGTTGATTAATGGTGAATGGTTGATGGGTTGATTGCCTCTTCTTCATCCCAGCTTACTAACTCTTCTCAATTTTTCTTCGTCGATAATTTTGAGTTTTCTTCCATCCATTGCTATTACATGCTCGTTTGCAAAATTTGACAACGTACGTATAGCGTTTGAAGTAGTCATATTGGAGAGATTGGCTAAGTCTTCGCGCGAAAGATAAATACAAATAGTTGCTCCATCTTCTTCGAGTCCATAATTTTTTTTAAGCAATAGTATTGCCTCTGCAAGCCGTCCGCGAATGTGTTTTTGAGTGAGATTTATCGTTCGGGCATCCGAAGCTGCCAAGTCAGTTGCTAACTCTTCGAGAAAACGATAACAAAACGCATTGTTGTTTTTTAATATCGAAATAAAAATATCCGATTTTAGCATGTAAACTGCCGAAGCTTCAAATGCAGTTACATTCGTATTATAAGTTCCATTGCCAATTATTGCGCGGTACCCAAAAAACTCACCCGGTTTCAACAGTCTGATTATCTGACTTCTGCTCCCTACTCCCTCTTTGTAAACTTTTACTTTTCCCGATGCTAAAACCATCATGTGAGTTGGCGCATCGCCTTCACAATGAATCACTTCATTTTTTCTGTAAAAATGTACTGAATGATTATTTTTTACAAATTGTCTTTCATCGGGAGTTAAAATATCCCATACCGTCATTATTTTTTCAATAGGTTTCAGATCGGAAACATTTTTTTTTGCCATAGAATAATTATAGAGATATGTTTGACAACATTGTTTTAAAGCACAAATTTAGTGTTTTTTTTTACAGATTTAATTATATCATAAAAAAACTTTCAAAAAAATTGGAATATATATGTTTTTGAGCTAAAAAATTATAGTCAATATTCTTTTAAAAAAAATGTTTTCAATAAAAAAATTTGAAATATTGATTTTAATATAAAAATTTATAAGATAATTAATTAAATTTGCAAAAAACTTATAACTAATTATATGAGAAAGATATATATATTATTATCAATGCTTATCGGCATAAGCAGTTTGAGTGCTCAACAGTTGCAGTTCAGCGATTCAGCTCAGGTCAGCTTGTTAACCTGTTCGCCAGGCGAAGAAATATATGCTAAATTCGGACATACCGGCATCAGAGTTAACGATTTGAAAAATAATATAGATGTAGTTTTTAACTATGGCTTATTCAGCTTCGAAACCAAAAACTTCTACATCAAATTTATCAAAGGTGAAACCGATTATCAATTAGGTGTTACGAGTACGCAGGCTTTTTTAGCGGAATATATTGAACGGAATTCGTTTGTATGGGAACAGAAATTAGATTTAAATTCGCTTGACAGAAAAATATTAATAAATTCATTATTAATAAATTATGAACCTCAAAACAGAATATACAGATATAATTTTGTTTTTGATAATTGTGCCACGCGTCCACGCGATAAAATTTTAAGCTCAAACAGTGGAATTGTAAAACTAAAAACATCGAACGAACCAAGGACATTCAGAAACTGGGTGGGCGTTTATACCGGCAATGAAAGTTGGCTGACGTTTGGCATTGATTTGGTTTTCGGGAAACCTGCCGATGAAAATGCAAGTGCGATGGTAAGCATGTTTCTGCCCGAAGTGTTAATGTCGGAGTTTGAAAATATTTACATTGTTACACAGGAGAGTGGTTTTTCGGAAAAAAAATTGGTTTCGGAAAAAAAAGTGTTGGTCGAAGCTGAATACAAGGAGGTTGATGCTTCAAATTCGCTTATTAAACCCTTTTATGTTTTTAGTGTATTATTGATACTGAGTGCAATACTCACATTTATCGAAACCAAAAAGCGCACTTATTACAGATTATTTGATTCAACACTCTTGCTGATTACCGGATTGGCAGGCATTCTTATTTTTTATTTAATGTTTTTTTCGGCTCATCCTTTAGTGAAAAACAACTTAAATATTCTATGGCTTAATCCTTTGAATATTTTTGCAGCTATTGTTATCTGGATAAAACCATGGAAATTCGGACTCACTATTTATAAAATTGCAAGTATAGTACTATTGTTGGTTTCTTTGGTTTTGTTTGCGCTTTCGTATCAGTCATTTAATTATGCCATATTCCCCCTTATCATTCTCTTATTGATGCGTTATCTGAGTTATATTTTTAACTCGAACAGGGTAAGTATAAAACTAAAAAAGACTAATAAAGACTGACGATCAAGATTTTTTCATTACTGAAGTCAAAATGTGTTTGTATTTGTGAGTATGGGTGTAAGTTAGTGATATATAACAATGGCTCAGTATTTTATTGAATTATTTCGCCAAAATCGGCAATATGATCATCGACATAAGCAGCAATCAATGCTGTTTGCTGTTCCTCCATCTCAAAATACTTTTCTTCTAATTCGTCAAATACTTCAAATTCAACAAACATCGCATTGAATTCCACTTCGGTCGTTTCGCGCTCCAAAAGGGCTTTATTGGGGTCGTAAATTTCTTTTGCCTTGTAAATAAGTTTTGAAAGTTCAGTAGCTCCGAATTGCCTGAGTGCTTTTGCAAAAGGATTTCCGAAGATATAACCGCCATAACCATTCTGAATCAATTGAACAAAGCCGCCTTCGCGCATTTCGGAAGTGAAAAAATGCCAGGCAAGTAAGGTGTGTTGATGCCCGTTCAGTTTGTTCATATTTTCGGCTGTCAGTTTTCCATCAATAACTTCAAGATAAGCATCGATAAAAACTTGTAGAAATTCGTCCATGCCTTTTTCGGAAGCTGCGGATATCGTTTTGTCGTTTAGTTGAATCATTTTATTTTAAAGAGTTTTAAAATTTGTCCCGATTGACTTCGCCGATAGCTATCGGCGTGAGACTTCGGCGTGAGCTCAATCGACCGCCATCGGGATTTAAAATTTAAAAATTAAAAAAAAACAGTGTTGGTAGATCAGCCGTTGGTTCGTGTTATATTAAATAATTGTCTTATCCCGCATACTGGATCTTTGCTACGATTGGCACATTAATTAATAAGCACTTCCACGCTGTAAGCCGGCAACACCACCCTTATTCTGTGCGATTTAGTTTCAAACTTAGTTCCAAAAGTAGCTTTCAGTTGCTGGGTTTTCAGCACTTTTGGCAACTCCACTTCAAAAGTACAGCTTTTGTCCGAATTATTGATAAAAACAATGGCTTGCTTATCGAAATATTTTCGGGCATATACCCATGTTTTGCCGGTATTTTCGATATTCATAAAATCCCCGTACATCATTACCGGATTATTGCGGCGCAAATGGGTCAGTTTGGCAATACTGTTCCAGAGCTTGCTTTCCCGCTTATTCCAACCATCAAATCGCATCATGCGCCGACAATCGGGGTCGTTTCCACCTGTCATGCCTATCTCGTCGCCATAGTAAAGCACAGGAATACCCGGTATAGTCAGGTTGAAAGCATGAAATAAAAAGAATTTATCATAAGCCGTTGAATCTGTAATCCCAATTTTGCGTTTCCATCCTGCTGCTTTGGTATCTTCGCCGAATTTCAAATCGCCCGAAGCATAAGCCATAAAGCGCGGTTTATCGTGATTGCCCGAAATATAACCCATCAGATTGTGATTTCCATAAATATTTAAACTTGCATTGAGAATAGTTTCGACTTGTTTCAAATCACTACCGCCTATACCCGCAAAAGTAGTATTGGCAATATCGTACACATTAAAATCAAATTGTCCGTTGAGCATACCGGTTGTCAGGTAACTTGCTATCAATCGCGGACTTCCATAAGTTTCTCCTATTTGAAAAATTGTTTTATCGGGGAAATTTTGTTTCATTTTGAGTGTAAGCATTCGCCAAAATTCAAGATTTACATGCTTACAGGCATCGTGTCGGAAACCATCTAAGTTAAATTCTTTCATCCATAAAATTGCCGAATCGGTCATCATATCCACCACTTTCGGGTTCGAAAAATCGAGCGATGGCATAAAAGTATCGAACCAGGTGGTGAGGCGTTGTTCGTCCCATTTTTCGACATTTAGTGAGCCATCGGGCAAATAAAGATTAGTCGCAAATTCGGGATGTTGTTTGTAAAGCGGATGTGCTTCGTGAACATGATTAGCCACATAGTCGAGTAAAACATTTATCTTATTTTCGTGCGCTTTGCTCACTAAGGTCTTGAATTCATCGTTTGTTCCAAACCGAAAATCCACTTGCGATGACGAAACAGGCCAATAACCGTGATAGCCCGAAAATTTGGTTTTCATGGGAGCATAATAGCCATAAGGTTCGGTAGGATTCTGGTTTAAGGGTGAAATCCACAAAGTATTTACGCCGAGTTTTTCAAAATAACCATCTTCAATTTTTTGCTGCAAACCGGCTAAATCGCCGCCCCAGTAATCTGCTTTCGGGTTTACATCCGGTCGGTTCAACGGTTTATCATTCGATGCATCGCCGTTTTTAAAGCGGTCCACCAACATAAAGTACATGATTTGAGCATGTTTGTCGTTTGGTGTAATGTATTTACTATCGGTTAAAACTTCGCTTTTTTGCAAAGGAATCAGAATTTCGTTGCTCACACCATATTCGTTGCTTGCCCAAACGCGGATAAACGAACGATCAATTTTTCGGGCTTCAGCCGGAATATTAATACTTATTTTCTTGTTTCCAATTTTCAAAAATTTGTTGGGCAACCGATAATTCTGCCAATATACAAAAATGTTATTTGCTTGATTTTGAAGCGACAATGAAATTTTGTATCCTGAAATTTTGTCAGTAAGCAATGCCGGAAACGAATCATTTTTTCCTCCAATTTGTAATATGGAATTATATTTCCCAAATCCATTATCAACTTTATTTGGATTGGTAACATCGTGATTTTGCTCACCATCTAATGCCATTTGGTAAAGATAAGTTCCCGGACTCAGGTTTATTGTAACTTCATACAACCCTTTTTCATTCAACTTTAAATCGGGTGTTCGCGAAGCTGTCCAGTCGTTCATCTGTCCTGCTATTTGTATGCGTTTGTATCGTTTACTTTGCGCATCGAAACTGAAGGTATAATCAATTTTATCGGTTTTACGGCACGGTAAAGAATACGCCACACCTTTTACCCAGATATTTACGTCAACAAATTGCTCCATTTCGGGTTGTACAGTCAGCTTGGCATTTAACTTATCAGCCGAAACTGCAATTTTTAATCCATTGGAAGATGAAGTTACCGAATCAATTGCAGCAGGGTTCAGAATAAAATCTTGAAGAAAAATAATATTATCACCGATTTCGAGCGTAGTTAGTGAATTCAGGTTTTTGTTATCATCGGTTACCGCAGGTACGTTAAGCTTGGGTTGACAGGCAGTGAACACAACACTTATTAAAATTAAAAAACCGTATTTTTTCATAAAGTTGATTATTAGAGTTTGAATTTTTTCTCAAAATTACATATAAGATGAGATTTACTCAATTTAATGCATAAATAATACTGATTTTTTTTATGCAAACGATTTAAATAAAAATTGTATGAGGTTATATAAGGTTAAAACTCCACACTCCGCAACACAGCATGGGGTTTTAAGCTCAGTTGTAAAAAAGGGGTCTTCACAAAGCGCAAAAACCTCTTTAAAATTTCAGAAATCGAACTATTTGAACTAATAAAAATATGATTTCATTATACTTTCAAAAATTGATTAATCATTTCAATATTAAATTCTTTGGTATTCCATTCATCTCCCGATTCCAATCCCAGCCAGTCTAACATTTCCTGATATTCTTCATCTTTTGGATTTTTCAGCACTTCCTTCAGTCGTTCATATCCCCAGGGTCCGCCACAATCTTCAACTGCAGCCGCTCCATTTCCATTAATGCAGACAGCTTTTTTGGTTTTGGCAGGCAAAATTTCTTCTAAAGTTATCTGATGATTCCAATCATCGCCAAAATCATAAATATACGTAAATTTTTGACCTTTTATTCTGAACAGTTTACTCAGAACGGTTTTTCGGGCATCTAAGTCCGGTGCTTCATCGTCATGTTTTGACGGAACAGCTATATAAGGTGCTGAACCCCAGCCCTGTGGAGTGAAATTATACAAATGATAGTTGTCCCATTCAAAAACAATTTGAATAACTTTGTGAAATTCCTCAAACGTGAATTGAGCAGGAACCTGTAACCGTCGCCAAACAGGCGGTTTGGTTATGTTTCTGATTTGAATTTTAAATTCGAATGTCATAATGGTTGTTTTATTTGATTTTTAAATATTGCTTCAAAATAAATATTCTTAAAAAAAACTCAGCTTGCATTTTAATAAATTCCAACGCAAGTATTTGTCCGTTGCTAAATGATTAGTTTTTTCATTTAATCAGTAAAATTGCTTTGAAATCCGTAATTTCAAGCGCATCATTATTTCTTTTCTGAGCATTAATCGATTCGATAATGAGTTTGTAATTATCTTTTACAATGATTAATTTATCCTGTGGTAATTCCTGCAAATCTTCTTTTATAGTCAGCTCAGCTAATTTTTCTTTTAGCGAAATGTTTATATATGTTTTGTTTGTTTGTATATTACTTACCATTATAACTTCATCTTCTAAAGTAACATTATAAACGCGATCATTTAACTTAAATTCTCTATGTTGTAGTTCAAGCAGGAACATTCTACTAAACGATTGAATATCTATACTTTGTATCTCATTATTTTGCTGAATATTATAGTATTTTCTACCATTTGAATATTGTATATTCGTATCTAAACACATACGATCTAAAATTCCAAAACGATTGAGGTCATTTACATCTTCACTGAATAAAGGTTGTATAGCTTCTGCACCAAAATTTTCGACTATATAATCAACTTTTGCTGAAAGCAATTCTTTTACTTTTTTATCGGTTTTAATGGTCGTGATTTGATTTTTGGAAATGATTTTCCCGTTTTTCAGGTAGTTATTCTCACCCAAAAGCGTTTCGACAGTGTTATACAAATTTCGTTTGGTAATATTGTAAATACTCCACGGACCAACTGCTGATAAGAAAGCAATTAAAGAAAACGAAATCACAATCCATTTCAAATGTTTCGATTGGCTTAAAAACAAGTAAATGCAAATTCCGTACAACCATAAATTAAGCAGAAAAACATAAGCACGGTTAATGGTAAGCCCGTAATCGTCGAAACGGCGGAAAATACCCACTGTCATTAAAATAAGCAAAGGTAATAAAATGACAGGAAAATATCGTGACAAAATCACTACTACATTGTTTTGTTGCTTCCGAAGCGGATAAACAATCATCATGCACAAAAATCCACCCAGCACCAGTACCGAAACCAACCATGTAACCCAACCGTTGGGCAATTCCCATAAGGCAATAATCTGAATAAGATACACATAAAGTATCAAAGTGTAAAGTGCCAGAATGGGTAGTAAAATGTAAAGTCCAAGTATTTTCAAAAATTTATTGAATTCAAATTCCTGTTTCCGTTTTTCTGTTTCGTCGGGTACATTAGCCAGAAAATAAACCGGAGCAAACAAAGCATAACAAACGACTGCTAAATTTCCATAAACTTTTTCACTTATATTGATATTGAACAATTTATCTAACGAAAGAATTGCCAGACTCAATCCCATCATTAAAATCTGAGAAAAAATAAATGCAATAATTAATTGTAAAATAGTTGTTTTTGAAAACTCCCAAAAAGGCAAATCGTTTTCTTTTCGAAAGTACGATACAACAAATGAACTTAATACGAATACAGTACCAAATGTAAATATCCGGTAATATTGAAATTCGAACAATTTATCGGGCAGCGTAAATACATAAACCGCTAAAAGCGCAATGCCAATCAGGTTTACTCCGGCTCTCAGCAATTTGTTTTTAAATTCTTCTGAGAATAAACTGACTGCAATACTCATCGGTATGGCAAGTCCGAAAAAAACCCATAAACGTTCCTGAATATCGGCATCTTTTTGATTGATCTGAATAAAAAATAAAACCGATAACCCGCTGATAAAAAATACCGGAAAAGTAAAGCGTAAAGCAACCAACCGGATTTTATCACCCAATTCTTTCATCGAAATTTTTTTCATTTTCTTACTTTTTTAAAAATAATTATCAATAAAAATTTGTATTCATAATTTTGTTTTAAGTTTCGTGTTTCGAAATTCAAATATCTGGTATCAATGATTTTCATTCTTTGCTCTTTGTTCTTTTCACGTCCCGATTCCCGATAGCTATCGGGACGGGGATCGGGATTGCTCTTTGTTCTAAATTCTCATTTAAGTTCCAAAATCAAAACCGTTTTTGCAGGTACAGATATTTGATTTTGAAGTGTATAATATTTTTGATTTATAATATCTTGTCCCTGAATTCTGCCTTTCAGCATTTCGCTGAATCTTTCTAAAAATAACTCTGTTTTTTTATGATTATTGTTGGCAATTACCATAATAGTTTTTTGTTCATCGTACCTGAAAGTTACGTAAATTCCGTTTTCAGGAATAAATTGCTTCATTTTTCCGGTTTGCAATACGGGATTGTTTTTACGATAGTTCAACAATGTTTTAGTGTAATTAAAAATCTCGTTTTCCTCACTTGTACGACCTTCGACAGTAAAAGCGTTTCGCTTATCAGCCGCCCAACCGCCCGGAAAAGTGAATCGGTGTCCTTCGTACGTACCCTGAATGCCGTCGAGCATAATTTCGGTGCCATAATAAATTTGCGGATAGCCGCGCGAAGTAATCAACATGGCTAAGCCCATTTTGTATTTGGCAACATCGCGTTTTACTGCTGTTGAAAAGCGGTCGATATCATGATTATCCAAAAAATTCATTATCAAGTTTGTATTTGGATATACAAAGTCCTGAGCATAATGCGCATAAAACCTTGCCATACCACTCTCCCATCCTTCACTTTCGTTCACTGCGCTTGCAAGTACATCTTTCAGACAAAAATCCATAACACTTTGCAAGCGCGAATCGAATCCATCCTTGTTGTTGTTACCCGACTGATAATAAGCCGTTTCGGCGGGAGTTTTTACCCAGCACTCTCCTACTATGTTCATTTTCGGATATTCATCTCTGATGGATTGAATAAAACGGGCAGCCACACGAATATCGTTGTAAGGATACGTATCCACACGAATTCCGTCAATATTGGCATATTCAATCCAATACACATACACTTGCCGTAAATAATCGAAAACAAGCGGATTGTTTAGATTAAAATCGGGCATATTGGGCGCAAACCAACCATGAGTTAGCCGGTGTAAATCCGATTGGGCTGCATGTGGATCGGTCCATGCAGTCATTCGGTAATTCGACGATGTGAAAGTAGACCATTCATTGAACCAATCTTTAGCAGGTTTATCTTTCATCCACCAATGAGCCGAGCTGCAATGATTTGGTACCACATCAATAATCAGTTTCAGTCCGTTGGCATGACAAATATCCGAAAGCCGCTTATAATCTTCGTTTTTCCCTAATCGTGGATCAATTTTATAATAATCGCTACAACCATAATGGTGATACGAGTAATTTGTATCATTATTATCGAATAGCGGAGTTGTCCACAATGCGGTTATACCCAAATGGGCCATGTAGGGTACATTTTTAATAATTCCGTCAATATCACCTCCATGACGAGCCCCGGGCAGTGAACGATTCACTCCCTGAAAATAACCTTTGACCGAATCGTTGGTGGGATTTCCATTGGCGAATCGGTCGGGCATTAGCAGATAAACTGCATCGGCTTCGGTAAAACTTTCGCGCAAGGCAGAACCCTCGCGACGCGATTTAAGTACATATTGCAGGATTTGTTTTTGTTTTCCTTTGGTAATAATAATGTTAATTTTTCCGGCTTTGGTTTCTTTGGTAATACTTAGATACAGAAAAACAAAATTCGGATTATCGGTCAATCGCTTTTCGATGATACTCACGCCCGAATAATTGATACTGAATTCGGCGGTACTTATACCTGCTCCATAAACCATTAATTGAAGTTCCGGATTTTTCATATTTGTCCACCAAGCAGTAGGTTCGATGCGCTGAACCCATGGTTTCGACTTAGCGTAAAGTGTTGATAAAAAAAGAATTATCAACAATAAAATTAAAAATTTTTTTTTCATAAAATTTATTGTCTTAGTTTGCTATTTCCACCTGATTCCCTGCTTCGATATTTACCGGTTTATTATTCATAACAATAATGATGTTTTCTCCTTTAATATTACGAATAATCTGTTTTTCTTTTTCAAAATGAAGATGCAGTAAATTACCCCGAAAATGAACCGAAAATGAAAAAGCATTCCATACCAAAGGAATTCGGGGGGTAAAGTTCAATTGATTATTAATAACTGACATGCCACCAAATCCTTGAACAACTGCTAACCAGCTTGCCGCCATACCCGTAATATGCAATCCATTGGCAACTTCGTTATTCAAATCATCCAGATCAAAACGAGCAGAACGTAAAAACATTTCCAACGCTTTTTGCTCCTTACCAATATTAGTTGCTATCACCGAATGGATTCCGTACGAAATAGCCGATTCGTGAACGGTAAAGGGTTCGTAAAAATCAAAATTTCGGCTTATTGTTTCTCGGTCGAAATTTTCGTTGAACAGGAACATGCCCAAAAGCACATCAGGTTGTTTAATCAGCGTTGAACGTAAAATCCTGTCCCAGGTCCAGTTTTGAAATACTGGCAACTGCGACTCCGGAACTTCGGATACTTTAATTTTAAATTTATCCAAAAAACCATCCTGCTGTGAGTATATTCCTAAATTTTCATTTTCAGGAAAATACATATTGTCAGCAATATTTTTCCATGTTGAGATTTCGTCCTGATGAAACTGAATATCAGAAATGAGGTTTTCATATTTTTCAACATCTATTTTTTTAACTTTTTCGATGGATTCAGCAGTAAATTTTAAACACCATACAGCTATGAAATTCGTAAACCAATTATTGTTTACATTGCTGTCATAATGGTTTGGTCCGGTTACTCCCGTCAGCACAAATTTATTTTTTTCTTCTGAAAAATTCACGCGTTGCGCCCAAAATCTTGCGATAGCGATTAACTCACGTAATCCACATTCAATCAAATAATTATCATCCCCTGTATAACGAATATAATTAAAAATAGAAAAAGCAATCAATCCATTACGGTGAACTTCTTCGAAGGATAGTTCCCAGTCATTTAAACTTTCGTTACCATTGAAAGTAGCTGCCGGAAAAAATGCAGCTCCCTTATTAAATCCAAGTTTTTCGGCATTCCGTATGGCTTTAGGTAAATGACGAAAACGATAATTCAGCAGATTTCGAGCAGTGTTTTGAGTAAAATTTCCAAGGTAAAAAGGCACACAAACCACTTCGTTTTCCCACAGTGTGCCGCTATTCAATTTTTCACCCGAAAAACCTCCGGGGTTGATATTCAAGCGTTCATCGTTGCCGTTATAGGTTTGTAATTGCTGAAAAATATTATAACGAATGGCTTGTTGAGCTGCCAAATCACTATCGATAATTATATCCATTTCCGACCATATTTTCGACCACGCGCCCGAATGTTTTTCAAACAACAGGTTCCATCCTTTTTTCTTTGCAGCACGACTCAAATTACATGCATATTCGGTAAGCTCATCGCGGGAGTGATTCAATGAACTTGTTATGGCAACATATTTATTCAGACAAACGGTTTCACCAATTTTTACATCGGCACCTATGCTGAATCCGGCCACTTTTTCTTTTTCAATTTTTGTTGGATTTACGTTCATCAGCTCATTATTTTTATACATAACATAAGTCAATGCTGCACAAAAATGAAAATCATTGCGCTTAGTTTGAGCCCATAAAAACGACACATCCTGTTCGGTTTTAGTTTGCAACACATTCCAGAAAGGTTCATCAAAATTACTAATATTGTTTTTTACATCGCCATCGATGAGCGGTTGAAACGATATCCTTCCTTCGAAATTTAATGATTTGATTGTAAAACTGATAGCACCTATTTCTGTTTCAGCCATGCTTAAAAATCGTTTCGCCGTAACCTGAATTCGATGCCCTTTGAACGAAGTAGCCTCAAATGTGCGCTCCAGAAAACCTTCACGCATATTCAGTACACGTCTGAAATTTTTAATATCCCAGGTAGCCATGTCAAGTTTTTCGTCATTCAATCGCACACTTATAACTGACCAGTTGGGTGTATTTATAATTTTATCATTCGTACTCGAATATCCAATTTTTCGGTTATTATCTGCAACAGGTTCAGGAAAATATACACCTCCCAAGTAAGAACCCAACATCGTTTCGCCTGAATAATACTCTTCAAAATTAGCGCGTTGACCAATCTTGCCATTTCCAATACTGAAAATACTTTCGGATTTCAATTGTTTGTCTTCGTTAAAACCCTCTTCGATAATACACCAAGGGTCGAGTTGCAGGTATTTGTTCATGTTAATTATTATTTATTACCCCTAATCCCTAAAGGGGAACTAAGTTAGTATTGATTTTTATAAACTGCTTATCCCTTTCGGTCAAGTTGAAGAAAATTTAACCACATTAGGCACAATAGAAATAATGCTTATAGCTTTATTATCAAGTGTTACATTTACAAAATACCGACATATATTTATCTATTGTGCTCTTTATTAATTCTTTATATTTTCTATTGTCCTAATGTGGTTTAAAGTATTTTATTAATTCCATATTTCAAACTGATGGCAACAAATAAAAATAGCTAATATATTTTTTAACCTTTACTAAAGCAGATAAGCAGTTTTTATAATATGAGAACCACTACTCCTAACAAGAAACTTGGTCTTTAAGCCCCGCCATTTATCCCGATTCTTTTATCGGGAGGGGTTTGGGGTTCTTTCTTTTCTTTTATCAACAATGAAAGTCCGCTTGCCAGCATAAAAGATATACCGGCCATAACAATGCACCAAACAGGATTGTCATTAAACCAATATTTCAAAATAAGTCCGGTAGTTATGCCACTTACAATTTGAGGAATGGTTATGGACATATTGAACAAACCCATGTACATTCCCATTTTGGTGGGTGGAATAGAATTTGCCAACATGGAGTATGGCATTGCCAAAATACTTGCCCAGGCTATTCCTATGCCAATCATTGGTATAATCAAATAATCCGAATCTTTAAATATTAAGAATGAAAGCAATGAGATTCCTCCTATAAATAATGCAATGGCGTGTGTTCCTTTTTTCGAAAAGCGTTTGGCTAAAACAGGAAGCGATAAAGCAAGAATGGCTGATATGCCATTATAAATACCAAATAATATTCCAACCCAGTTGCCTGCTTCCTGAAATGCCGCCGAATTGGGATCGGTTGTTCCGAAAAACTTTAATGCCACAGCGGGAGTTGTGTAAACCCACATCGAGAAAAGTGCAAACCAGGAGAAAAACTGAACCAGCAAAAGTTGAATCATTACGGGTGGAATAAAGAATTTTTGCTTTTTTTCTTCTATTTCTTTCTCAACAGACACTTCAGGCGGATATTCACTTGTACTGAAAATTGTCCACAGAATGGTGGAAATTAACACAAATGCACCAAAATAAAACGAGTAGGTAACATTATCGGGTATAAGTCCGTGCACATCGGCTTCCTTAGATATACCGAACCAGTTACCCAAAATATAAGGTAACCACGATCCAATAACAGCACCTATTCCTATTAATAATGTTTGTACAGAAAAACCCAACGTATGTTGCTCCTCGGGAAGTTTGTCGGCAACCAATGCCCTGAATGGTTCCATCGCAATATTGATTGACGCATCCATAATCATCAGCAAACCTCCGCCTACAAACATAGGTGCAATAATATTAGACAAATGAGGTGCATTTGGCATTAATATTAAAGCTATACTTGTCAGAATGGCTCCAAGCAAAAAATAAGGACGACGACGACCTAACCCTGTCCAGGTTCTGTCGCTCATATAACCAATAATCGGTTGAACTATCATGCCTGTAATCGGTGCCACTAACCAAAACCAGCTTAGGTGATGTACATCGGCACCAAAAGTCATCAGTATGCGCGAAGCATTACCATTTTGCAACGCAAAGCCAAATTGAATTCCGAGGAAGCCAAAACTCATGTTCCATATTTGCCAAAAGCTCAAGCGAGGTTTCATGTTTCTAAGGGTTTGAAAGGTTTCAAGAGTTTCATAGGTTTCAGGAGTTTCAAGAGTTTCAAGAGTTTCAAGAGTTTCAGGAGTTTCAAGAGTTTCAAGAGTTTCATGGGTTTCAAGAGTTTCATGGGTTTCAAGAGTTTTTTGTTATTTCTTATCTAATTTGAATTTATTTCCTTTAAATTCTGATTTTCTGAGATATTCCATGAAATGTTTTATTCCAGAAGAAATAATTGAAGTATCACTTACAAGAACATTACATTCATTTTCATCAATATATTCAAAATCAAATGCTCTGTATATTTGTGAACGAGTTTCACCGCATGAACCTTTTGCAATTGATAAAAAGTTTTGAAATTCTTTATTTCCATCACGTTCAAAACCTTCCGCAATATTATCCATTACTGAACCAGAAGAACGTAATATCTGATCTTTTAATGCAAAATCTTTTGCAAATGCATTTCTTTTTGTAGTCAGAAAAATATTCTTGCACAAAACCCTTGATTTCTTCCAAATTTCTAAATCATCGAACCTATTGATTGTAGCCATATTACTTAATTTATTCAAATTTATTTATAAGCAAATAAACATCCAAAAGGTAACATTAAAACTCTTCAAACCACAAAATATCCACAACGAGCGGGCTTTCAAACTTTTCAAACCTTTGAAACGTCTGAAACCTCTGAAACCCCTGAAACGTCTGAAACCTCTGAAACCTCTGAAACCTTTGAAATCTTTGAAACCTCCGAAAATCATCTCGTCGTTCCCCGAATCATCAAATTCGTTTTTACAATTTTGTTGGTAAACTGACCTTGTGTTTCGCCGTTTATTTTATCGATAAGCAATTTGGCTGCATATTTGCCCATAATATAACCATGTTGTTCCACTGTACTAAGCATAGGGTCGCAAGCTTTAGCAAGTTCTCCATCGGTAAATCCCATGACAGAAACATCCTGCGGAATTCGGAGTTTAGCCTGTTTTATGGCATACATTATACCTGTGGCACAATGATCGTTAATGGCAAAAAATCCATCGGGACGATTAGGCTGTTCTAAAATTTCGGGCGTAATGATGATAGCTTCTTCACGAGTGTCGCACACTTTGATTAAACTATCATCCACCGGAATTTTATATTTTCGCAAAGCATCTAAGTAACCGTTTTTACGGTTTTTCGAAATTTCGAGATGAAGTGGTGAACTGAAGAAGGCGATGCGCTTGCAACCACTTTGAATAAGGTACTCTACTGCCGAAAAAGCTCCTGCATAATCGTCAACTACTACGCGGTCGGTGTTGATGCCTATACAAATCCGATCGAAAAAAACCAGCGGAATTTCACTGTCCACGATTTCCTGAAAATGGTCGTAATTAGTTGTATATTTCGATAATGAGGCTAATACTCCCGATACCCGCGTTGCAATTAAAGCCTGTGTATTCCGAACTTCCTTCTCGTAATTTTCGCTCGACTGACAAATTATCACGTTAAAACCTTCTTGATTGGCAATTTCTTCGATACCTGATAATACAGATGAAAAAAAGAAATGAATGATTTCGGGAACAATCACACCGATTGTATTGTTTTTACTTGTACGAAGGCTTAAGGCAAGCGCATTGGGCTTATAATGAAACTTTTTGGCATAATCGTTCACTGCATTTTTCGTATCCTGACTTATGTCGGGATGATTTTTCAGGGCTCGCGAAACTGTGGAAGGAGAAATATTCAATTCACGTGCAATATCTTTGATAGTAATCTGTGTTTTTTTCATTTGTTATCAGAATTTAAAACTATTAAATCAACTGATTTATATTAACATCTTTCTTTTATCGCAAAATAATATTTACGTGCTTTTTGGACATTTTTTGTCAGATAATAATTTCTTTTACAAAAATATAAATACTTATCAGATAATAAAAATATTAATTGCAAATAAGTTTTTTTTTGTTCGCAAACGTTTGCATAAATTTTTTAAACTAAAAGAAGATTCTATAATTGCAAATGATTTACAAACATGTATTTTTGCTCTCACAAATTTTTATTACAAGAAAACCCACCGCTATTTTTTATGAATTTGGGAATGAAATCTATTAATACAAAATAATGTTTAACCCTCAAAAAAACTAATGCATGAAGTACACAAACTTTAAGCTGAAATTTCGGGCATATTTGACTTGTTTTGCCTTTCTGGCAATCGGAATTTATGCTTATGCCCAGAAAACGTCCATTACTGGTATAGTAAAAGATGCACAAACAGGCGAACCAATTTTGGGCGCCAATATTATCGAAAAAACTACTACCAACGGAACAATTACAAATTTTAACGGCGAATTTACGCTTTCAGTTGCTCCAAATGCAACTTTAGTTGTAAAGTATGTAGGCTACACACCTGTGGAAGTAGCAGTTGGCAACAAAACAAAACTGATAATACAGTTAAAAGAAGATGCCATAGCCATTGGCGAAGTAGTGGTTATCGGGTACGGTACCGTTAAAAAGAATGATGCTACCGGTTCGTTAACGGCAATCAGACCCGACAAAATGAACAAAGGGCAAACAACCAATGCCCAGGATATGTTAATGGGTAAAATTGCCGGTGTCAATGTAACTTCACATGGAGGAACTCCGGGGGGAGGAGCTACTATCCGCATTCGGGGCGGCTCGTCGCTGCATGCCAGCAATGACCCACTTATTGTTATCGATGGACTTTTGATGGATAACGATGGTATCAAAGGAGTAGCCAACCCATTAAGTACGGTTAATCCGAATGACATTGAAAGCTTTACGGTACTGAAAGATGCTTCGGCTACTGCTATTTACGGAAACCGCGGCTCTAACGGTGTAATTATTATTACTACCAAAAAAGGTGAAAAAGGTTCGAAACCACGCATTTCGTACGATGGTAATACAACCATGAGCAGCGTAAAACGAACCATCGATGTGATGAATGGCGATGAATTCCGCACTTTGGTAAATAATTTATTCAGTGGCGTAAGTCAAACCGATATTGATGCACGCAAAGCCTTAGGAACCGACAATACCGATTGGCAAAGTTTAATTTATCGAAATGCATTTAGCCAGGAACATAATGTAACGGTAGTAGGCGGGTTAAAATTCATGCCTTATCGCGCATCGGTTGGTTATAACAATCAGGATGGGATATTGAAAACATCGAATTTTGAACGCTTAACCGGTTCGGTTAACTTAAGCCCTTCGTTGTTCGATGATCACTTAAAAATAAGTCTGAATGCCAAAGGAATGTTGGTAAAAAACCGCTTTGCCGATAATGGCGTAGTAGGAGGAGCAGCCCGCATGGACCCAACTCATCCTGCCGTCAACTCGCCCGATACGGTACACAACCGCTTTGGCGGATATTGGGAATGGTACGATACCAAAGCAGATGGATCGTTCAAAAACGTAAACAATATGGCTACCCGAAATCCTTTAGCTATCTTAAATCAACGGATGGATGTTTCCAATGCAAAAAGCTTTATTGGTAGTGCCGATATTGATTATAAATTTCATTTTTTGCCCGAATTAAAAGTGCACCTTACTTTAGCAATGGATAATTCGACAGGGAAACAAGATTTGAACATATCCACCCAATCGGCAGGAAATTACCACTGGGGAAGAACAGGATGGGACGAACAAAGCAAAACCAACCGGCTTTTAAGTTTGTATACAACTTATGGAAACCAAATTGGAAAAAGCACTTTTGATGTACTGGGTGGTTACGAGTGGCAACACTCCTATCGACAAGGCGAAAGTGAATACATGGGTTTAATTAAAGATGACACCAATAAAGATGGCATTATCGATGATACAGATGATTTTTATAATCATATTTACCCTGCAGATACGCGTTGGAAAACCGAATATTATTTAGTTTCATTTTTTGGTCGGTTTAATTACACTTATGATAATAAATACTTACTTACCGGCACAATACGAAACGATGGAACCTCCCGTTTTTCGAAGAAAGACGGCAACCGATGGGGTTTATTCCCTGCATTTGCAGCAGCTTGGAAAATGCACGAGGAATCATTTATTAAAGCCATAGATCCCATTTCGGAATTGAAGGTAAGTTTAGGTTATGGTGTTACCGGTCAGCAGGACATTTTCCAAGGCGATTATCCCTACATACCGGTTTATACAACCAGCATTATTGGCGCTTTCTATCAATTCGGCGATCAGTATGTGACCACCGCCCGCCCCGATGCATACAATTCCAAAATCAAATGGGAATCGACCACCACTTACAATGCTCGATTGGACATGGGTTTCTTAAGCAACCGCATTACTTCATCGATTGAATATTACCACCGCATTACCACCGATTTGATAAACGTGGTACAAGTACCTGCCGGCACCAACTTC
>JAURYY010000060.1 GCA_030653695.1 Paludibacter sp.
CCCCGACATGAAACACCTGAACATACCGAAAAATATGAAGGGTTTTATCATTTGACGGGGATGGAAGGAAACGTCGAAAAATCGACATTGAGTTACATTATTCGCGATCATGACCGCAATCGCTTCGAAAACCGAAAAAAAGAAATTCAGCATTTAGTCAATAAAATTAATGCTGAGTTTGGAGAAAACACAGCAAGTTTAGAGCTGAAAGATCAATATTACAATATGCGCGAAAAAGTAGAACCCGTGATGCATATCGTCGATTTGGCATTTCAGGCTATGGAAGCTATTGGTGTAAAACCAAATGTAAAACCCATTCGTGGAGGAACAGATGGATCGCGTCTTTCGTACGAAGGTCTCCCCTGCCCTAACATTTTTGCAGGTGGACACAATTTTCATGGAAGGTTCGAATACGTTCCGGTGCAATCGATGGAAAAAGCCATGATGGTAATTGTGAAGATTGCCGAAATATTAGAACAAAAGTAAATATAACCCCTAAATCCCCTCAAGGGGACTTAAAGATAGCGATGTCAGGGGATTTATTTATCAAATAAATACTTGGGTGAAAATAATGTCATATTTCTTAATTCATTTTGAATGCAAAGACTCACAGTCATTAAGCTGCGAAGAAAGCAATAAATGAAACACTTTAGGTCGTTACTTCTTGGCGAACTTAATGTTAAAAAAAATGATTACGTTTAATTTGAATAAATTATTCATTCACAAGTAATTCGACTTTATTTATTTCCTGTTACTCAACAAACTTCTATTTTGAAAATATACTATAACAATACTAATTAAAGCCCCTTTAGGGGTTTGGGGTCATTCTTATGAAAAAAACACCATTTACTGACAAACACATTGCATTAGGTGCCAAAATGCACGAATTTGCAGGCTATAATATGCCGATAGAATACAGTGGAATCAGCGATGAACATTTGACAGTCCGCAATGCTGTGGGTGTTTTCGACGTTTCGCACATGGGCGAATTTTGGGTTAAAGGTCCCAATGCACTGGCTTATTTACAACTGGTCACTTCGAATGATGTTTCGGCACTTACTGTTGGAAAAGTTCAATATTCTTGTTTTCCTAACGGAAAAGGTGGTATAGTTGACGATTTGCTTGTTTATCATTTCGAACTCGAAAAATATTTGCTCGTTGTTAATGCCTCGAATATAGAAAAGGATTGGAACTGGTGTGTTGCCAATAACAACGTTGGCGCCGAACTCGAAAATGCTTCGGACTGGATGGCTCAGTTAGCAGTTCAGGGTCCGAAAGCTACCGAAATGTTACAAAAATTAACTTCGGTAAATTTGTCCGAAATACCATATTACTGCTTCAAAACCGGGGATTTTGCCGGCGTTGACAATGTAATTCTTTCGAATACCGGATATACCGGAGCCGGAGGGTTCGAATTGTATTTTTACCCCGAAAATGCCGATAAAATATGGAATGCTCTGTTCGAAACCGGTGCTATGTATGGCATAAAACCCATTGGACTTGGTGCGCGCGACACCTTACGCCTCGAAAAAGGTTTTTGCCTCTACGGAAACGATATTGATGACACAACTTCGCCCATTGAAGCAGGTTTAGGATGGATAACAAAATTCACCGAAGGCAAAAACTTTATCGACCGTGAGTTACTTGAAAAACAAAAGACAGAATGTGTTACACGCAAATTAATTCGTTTCGAACTTGTTGAACGTGGAATTCCCCGCCACGGTTACAATATAGCAAATACAGCAGGCGAAATCATAGGTCATGTTACTTCGGGCACTATGCTTCCCGAAAGCAAGAAAGGTATCGGAATGGGCTATGTACAAACTGCTTACAGCAAAACCGGCACAGAAATTTCTATTCAGATCAGAAATAATCATCTTAAAGCGATTGTTGTAAAATAGAACGACTAAAACAAAAAAAACATACAATTAATAATAAACTGACCCATCAGATTTGCGACTTAATTTATTCATTTTTTGAATAAAGGCTTTTCAATATCACTTTTTGTAACATTTATTTTTTGTTAATGTACAATAAAACTGCAGCTTCAATTTTTTATTATTTTTCTGGTCAGCTTAATAAACAGATGTTGCAACAACAATATTTACTTTAATTTATTGATTTGAAATACAATTGTTTAATGTATATTTTCATTACTAAACAATAAGATTCATAGTAAAACGAAATTAAAAAAGTAAAAAATATTTGACAGCAATGCTTACGAAAAAAAAGGTATATAATATGAAATCGAACGAAGAAATAGCAATTCAATCTTTTCGGTCGGGATTGAACTGTGCACAATCGGTAGTAACGGCTTATTCCGACAGAATGGGCTTTGATAAAGTGCTGGCTGAGAACTTATCGTGCGGTTTTGGGGGTGGCATGGGACGCCTTCAGGAAACATGCGGTGCAGTAACAGGTGCTTTTATGATTCTGGGGATATACAACTGCAATAAATACTCCGATCAAACTGAAAGAAAGAACAGCACTTATACCATGGTTCAACAGTTAAGCAATGAATTTAAAAACATTCATAACGTTACCGATTGCCGAAGTTTGTTGAATTGTGATCTTAAAACAGAGGAAGGTCTGCGTATTCATAAGGCAGAAAATCAAAGCAAAACGATTTGTGAGAAATGTATCGTGGATGCAGTGAGCATACTCGATAAAATGTTGGAGAAAAAATGAGAATTGAACATTTACCCGAAAATAATGCCGGAAGAATGCAGCCTGCTATAAGCAGAGAACACGCCATGGAGTTGCTGAAGAGATATAACAAAGAAGAGTTTCACATACTTCATGCCGAAACCGTGGAAGCTGTGATGCGCTATTTTGCCCGAACGCTTGGATACGCCGCCGAAGAAGAATTCTGGGGCTTAGTGGGTTTACTTCACGATTTAGATTTCGAGATGTATCCTCAAGAACACTGTATCAAAGTGCAGGAAATACTGGAACAGGAAGGCGTAGATCCCGAAATTGAACGGGCAATTGTTTCGCACGGGTATGGACACCAAGTGGATATAAAACCAGTGCACGAAATGGAACGGGTGCTATATGCCGTGGATGAGTTGACAGGATTGATTGGTGCAGCTGTGCTGATGCGTCCAAGTAAAAGCACGCTCGATTTGACCGTTTCATCAGTAAATAAAAAGTTTAAAGACAAAAAATTTGCAGCAGGATGTTCACGCGATGTTATTCAGCATGGAGCCGAAATGCTTAATTGGGAACTGGAACATTTAATGAAAGAAACAATAAAAGCGATGCAGGAGAAAGAGCGTTCAGATATTCAATAAAAAGTCAGTGCTTGCAAATCGCCTTATAGTCAAAATTTAAACATACTTCTTATTTAAAGTCTGAGTAAAAAAAGAGCCTAATACTTTGCAATGTAATGCAGTAACAGATTTGAGAAAAAGGATAAATCAGAAATAATTTATTCAATTTTAATATTCTATTTTATCAATATTGTTTTCCCAAATTTCAAATGCAGTAATTGCTTCATTCGAAAGTATTTGATCAGCTTTTACCTTTCTGTCTTTGTAATTCAGTTTTAGTTCATCATATATAAACGAATCATCGAAACCGATATTTTTCGCATCTTTTTTCGAATTTCCGAAGTAAATTCGATCTAAATGCGCCCAGTAAATTGCACCCAGACACATCGGACAAGGCTCGCACGAAGTATAAATCACGCAGCCCGATAAATCGAACGAACCCAATTTTTTGGCTGCTTTGCGAATGGCATTCACTTCGGCATGAGCAGTAGGATCATT
>JAURYY010000076.1 GCA_030653695.1 Paludibacter sp.
ACTCCGCCAAAGGCACTGACAGTGAATACGACTTAAAGGGCTTGTTCGATGATATAGATGTAAACAGCAATAAGCTGGGTGGTACTGTAACAAAACGTAATGAGCTTTTAACTAAAATTATTGAGGCCATAGGTGGTTTGAGACTGGGAGATTACCAGGACAACACCAACGACCTTTTTGGCGATGCTTACGAATTTCTCATGACCATGTACGCCAGTAATGCAGGTAAATCGGGAGGAGAATTTTTCACCCCGCAAGAAGTTTCCGAATTGCTTGCAGAAATAACAGTGGTGGGCAAAAAGCAAGTAAACAAAGTGTACGACCCGGCTTGCGGTTCAGGTTCTATGCTTTTGAAATTCGCTATAGTGCTGGGTAAAGAAAATGTTCGGCAGGGCTTTTTCGGTCAGGAAATAAACATTACCACTTACAACCTGTGCCGTATCAATATGTTTTTGCACGACATTAATTACGAGAAATTCGATATTGCACATGGCGATACGCTCACCGACCCGCACCATTGGGACGATGAACCTTTTGATTGCATTGTTTCTAATCCTCCTTATTCCATTAAATGGGAAGGCGATGCTAACCCCTTATTGATTAACGACCCTCGTTTCTCGCCTGCCGGTGTGTTGGCTCCAAAGAGTAAAGCCGACCTTGCGTTTACTTTGCACATGCTTTCGTGGCTTTCTACCTCAGGTACGGCTGCCATTGTTGAGTTTCCGGGTGTATTGTATAGAGGAGGTGCCGAACAAAAAATACGTAAATACCTGATTGATAATAATTATGTGGATGCCGTTATTCAGTTACCACCCGATTTGTTCTTTGGTACGAGTATTGCCACCTGTGTTGTGGTACTCAAAAAGAGCAAAAAAGACAATGCCACTTTGTTTATTGATGCTTCTGCTGAATTTGTACGTGGTGGCAGCAAAAACAAACTCTCCGAAACAAACCGCAAAAAGATACTCAATGCCTATATAGAAAGGAAAGACATTGTCCATTTTGCCCGACTTGTACCCAATGCCGATATAGCCGAAAACGATTACAATATAGCCATTAGCAGTTATGTAGAGCAGGAAAATACAACCGAGGATGTAGATATTGAACAGCTCAATGCACGTATTGCCGAAATTGTAATACACCAAAATAAACTTCGCACGGCTATTGATGCAATTGTAGCAGACCTTGAAAATAATGGTTAGTTTATAGTGGGTAATATGAGCAAAATACAAAGAAATATTATCAACAATACAAGCTGTCGGAATTTCCGACAAGTTGTGGTTGTTCGGAATTTCCGAACAGCCACTTTACAATTCGATGCATTTAAAAATAATTGCAGGAATTTTATCAATTAAAAATGAAACAGCTAATCACTAAATAAGCGGAATCATGGATAAACTTAAAATAAATCAATATAAAAGTTCTTTCGATGCAATTGCCCATTACATTGAAAACGAACAAAAAGAACAGGTTGAAATTTGGTTTGCAAGAGAGTTGCAAACAATTTTGGGCTATGCCCGATGGGAAAATTTCGTTGTAGCCATAAACCGTGCAGTCGAATCGTGCAAAACGCAGACTATCAATGTGAATGACCATTTTCGTGAGGTCACGAAAATGGTCGAATTGGGCAGTGGTGCTAAGCGTGAAGTAGAAGATTATATGCTTACCCGTTTTGCTTGCTACTACGGGCTTCACCCCTTGCGTCACTGCGGCCTCCACCCCTTGCGTCACTGTGGCCTTCACCCCTTGCGTCACTGCGGGCTTGACCTCTGGCGTCACTGCGGCCTCCACCCATTGAGTCACTGCGGCCTTCACCCCTTGCGTCACTGCGGGCTCCACCCATTGAGTCACTGCGGGCTTGACCCGCAGTCCCCAAATAAAAGGAGACTTGTAGCATGAACAGAACAGGTTTTGTATATTTCATGAGCAATACATACAATAACGTTCTTTATGTAGGAGTTACAAACAATTTGGTAAGACGTGTAGCAGAACACAAAGCAAAAATAAATAAAGGATTTACCTACAAATACAATTGCGACAAATTGGTTTATTTTGAAGCCTACGATTTGGTAATTGATGCCATTGCTCGCGAAAAACAAATTAAAAACTGGAAAAGAGAATGGAAAAACGAATTAGTAAACAAAAAAAACCCTAAGTGGAATGACTTATCTGAATCAATAGGCGTGAATGAAGAATGCATACAGAGTATAAAAGAACATTATAAGGAGACTGCGGGTCAAGCCCGCAGTGACGTTCGCACCGATTGTGATTCCGAGCTTGACTTAGAATCACTTAAGAAAATACCATCAAAAGAGAAACTAAACAAAAATGAATAAAATAGAACAACTAATACAACAGCTTTGCCCCGATGGAGTGGAGTATAAGGAATTGGGAGAACTTGGCAGTTTTTATGGTGGGCTTACTGGAAAAAGTAAAAATGACTTTCAAGATGGCAATGCAAAATTTGTAACCTATATGAATATCTTTTCAAACATTGCCGTAAGAACAGACATGGACATTTTTGTCAAAATTGGCGTAAATGAAAATCAAAACAGAGTTGAATATGGTGATGTATTATTTACCGGTTCGTCTGAAACACCAGATGAATGTGGAATGTCGTCAGTTTTAACCGAAAAGATTACTGAGCCTTTGTACCTTAACAGTTTTTGTTTTGGTTTTCGATTGTATGATAAAGACTTGTTTTTACCTGATTTTCTTAAATATCTTTTTAGAGATGATAGTTTAAGAAAGCAAATTGGTCAAACTGCAAGTGGTGTAACGAGGTTTAATATTTCAAAAAAACGATTCGCTAAAGTAACTATCCCCATTCCCCCGCTCCCCATTCAACAAGAAATAGTAAACATTCTCGATAAATTTACGCAGCTGGAAGCAGAGCTGGAAGCAGAGCTGGAAGCACGTAAAAAACAATACAAATTCTACCGCAATGAACTATTGAATTTTGAGGGAAAAGAGGTGGAGTGGAAAACGTTGGGAGAAGTAATTGTTTCTTTGAAAACAGGATTAAATCCTCGGAAGAATTTCATATTGAATACCCCTGATGCTAAAAATTATTATGTTACAGTAAGAGAGCTAAATGGTATTGGCATTACTTTTTATGATAAAACAGATAGGGTTAATGATGAAGGTTTAAGATTGATAAATAATCGTTCAAATTTAGAAGAAGGAGATGTGTTATTTTCAGGTACTGGTACCATAGGAAGGACAGCATTGGTCAAAGAAAAACCTAAGAGTTGGAATGTTAAGGAAGGTGTTTATATTATTAAACCAAATCAAAAACTAATAAACTCTAAATTCTTACTTTTTTATCTAAATTCAAAACAAGCAATATTGCAAATTGATTTTAAAACAGTAGGTTCTCCTGTATGTAGTATTCCAATGGCAGATTTAAAAAAAATTAAATTTCCTGTTTTACCTCTTGCTGAGCAGGAACGTATTGTCGGGATATTAGACAAATTTGATGCTTTAGTGGCTTCGACAAGCTCAGCCACCGAAGGGCTACCTGCCGAGATAGCGGCAAGGCGGAAGCAATATGAATATTACCGCTCAAAACTTTTAAGTTTTGAACCCCTTACAACTAACCACTA
>JAURYY010000077.1 GCA_030653695.1 Paludibacter sp.
GTTGCGAAAGCCATATTGTTTCGTCCTCGTAACGCACTTCAATACTTTTATCGCCTGTCTGTTGTGTAAATACCAAAAATTCAGCGGTGCTGTTTCGTATTTGCAGTTTCTTAGTCATATTTCAATCTTTAAATTTGTTGTTCTTTGTCTGATTCTCGGATACAAAACTACAACAAATTTTGGTTTATGTGAAAAAACTGGCATCTAAATAAACTGCGTAATAAATAAACTTACAGTTCATTGGTTTTAGCTTTGTCGGCTTCTTTTTTTCTTAGCCGTAAAGCTAAAACCAATGTACTGTGACTGCTCTGCCTATTGTCAAAAAGCTATAAAAGCCACTGCAAGACATTTGAAAATAAACACCAACTTGCTGTGGCTTTTTTTGCTTTTTGGGCGCTTATGAATAAAGGTTTAAAACGTTTCTATATGTGTTTTTTAAATCTGAAATTAATCTTTCAGGTTGAATGACCTTTACATTTTCTCCAAACGACAAAACTTCCATGAAAAAATCATGTGTTATGAACAAAGTAAGTTTTATTTGTAATTCATGTTCGTTGTCTTTAAGAATAACTTGTGATTCGTGCAATGGCAAAGTCTTTATGTATTTACCTTGAAACGGATCAAAAGATAGAATTACTTCTTGAGGTTCATGTCCGTTAGGGCTAATAATACCAAATGAAAATTTAAAATGTTCATTTACATTGAAATTATTGGGTAGTTGGAATTTTTTATTTGTAATCTCCAATTCCGACAAACGGTCCAATGCAAAACTTTTAACTCTATTATCTTTCAAATCATTTGCTAACACATACCATCGATTCTTGAATTCTTTGAGTGCATAAGGCTCAGCAACCCGCAATGTGATTTTATCTTCCCAGAATTTTTGATACGTGAAACTAATTTGCACTTTGTTTTTAATAGCATGAAGTAATCCATATAAGTTTTCAGTACCTTGTGGTCTTCGTTTTTCAAAATGAATGTAGTCCGAAAGCCTGTCGCTAATATTCAGCGCATTAAATGTGTCAAAAGCTTCAAATATTCTTTCGTTTACTTCAGGTTGTTCATCAAAGTCAATAAAATATACTTTTCGTGAAAAATCATAAACAATATCGATATTATAAAGTGAACTTATATCTTCAATGTCTCTTTTAAAAGTTCTTTTTGAAACATTAAAATTGTACTCTTGTAATTCCGATTCTAACAAAAGATATTCAGAGATTTCATTATAAGTTGCAGGTTTTTTTCTCAACTTTATTATAATCAAGCTATAACGTGTTATTGATTCTCTTTTCGACATACATTTTTATGCTTTTGTGAAACCTACTTTTACACTATTTTTTTTTAATAATAACTCTGAATTGCAAAATTCTACAATATTATTGAAATCAACAGCAATTCCATGTATTATTTCATATATTTCATTCTTTCGAATGATATTATCTATCTGTCCTCCTGAAAAATCAAAGCGACTTGCAAGTACTTTGCACTCATTCTCAGTGAGAATTGGAAGTTTAGAATTCCATATTTTGGCTTTAACAGAAGTTTCAGGTTTCTGAAATTCAATTTTAAACAAAAATCGTCTTTCAAAAGCAGTGTCAAGATTTCTTACCAAATTAGTCGTTGCCAAAAATATACCGTCAAAATTCTCTAATTCTTCAAGTAAAATATTCTGAATAGTATTTTCAGTTTGGTCAATATTTGAATTTCCAACTTCTTTACGTTTTCCAATAATTGCATCAGCTTCATTAAACAGCAATATTGGTTTCAGTTCACAGTCTTTTGCATACGATTTATAATTAGTGAAAATACGTTTAATTATTTTTTCGCTTTCGCCAAACCACATTGATTTTGATTGACTAATATCCACTTTCACAATTTCTCTATTAGTTTCTCTGGCTATTTGAAAAACCGTTTCTGTTTTTCCGGTCCCTGGAAAACCGTGTAATAAAGCAGTTATACCTTTTGGCAAACCTTTCTGTTCCAATCTGTTTTGTACTTCGTTGAAATTACCTTCTAATAATAGATTTTTAAGAATCCCAAGCTGTTTTGCTTCTGAATCATTAAAGTAAAGAGCTTTTGCAAATATCTTAGCAGGTTCAATGATATTGTTCTGATTAACTTTTCTTTTCGTCAACAGTTTTAAACCACAATCCTCAATCAGTTTACACGATTTTTCAGAAAGTTTAATCTCTGTATCATTAAGAAACCTTGCTTCAATGATTTCAATCAGATTTTGACGAATTAAATCATTCTCACTCGAAATTATTTTTTGAACATACTTTATTTTCTGGGTTCGATTATCAAAAATACCGCTTGCAGTTCGTTCAATATCAACCGATTCATTCCCATTTAATGTTTTCCAGAGTAAATATAAATATAGATAAGTATCTTCGATTTTGAAATTAAAATCATCTACCATTTTTATTAACGGATAATGAAGATTATTTCTTATTAATTTATTTATTTGAATAAAAAGCACTTCTGTTGCTATTTCATCTTCATCTCGTTGCAGTCCTAATTCATATATTTTTTCCAAAAGTTCAATAATATCTTTTGCAACTTCTTCTCCAAGTTGTGGCAATGGCATATTATTTAAAATGGCTTCAGTAACTTTTTCATTTATTGTAAACTGATCATTTGATAAAGCCAAATTAATCCGATGTTTTGATTTCTCTTTTATAAAAATTCCTTTAGTATATAAATAAGCAAAATCATCGCTGAACTTAAGTAATTTCATAGGATTACAATTGAAATACTCACACAAATCATTAAAATCAACCGTATCACCTTTGTAATTGAGCGAAAAAACCATTGCCACAAGCAGCGATTGTGTGATGGTAATATCGAAATAATCCGAAAGTTCCTTTAGTTCATTCTCTGCCATCTCAAAAAATGCCATTTCAAGTTTACAATCTTTTGATTGTTCGTACACTTTACCTATGCATTCTAATAATCTGATTTTAATTGTCTGTTCCATATCTTTGCGTTTTTTTGAGCAAAGATATGGAGGGAGTAAGACAAAAGGTGGCTGAGGTGAAATAATAATGATTGTAAATATAACAAATAAAAAACTTACGAATCAATAATAATATGTTTGTTCAGTATAAATATATTTATTATAGATCATTTTTTACGTTGATAAATTTAAACAATTTGGCGATATGAGTCTGAACCAGTCACTTTTGTATTTCTCAATGCATATATTTTTTCTCCTTCAGAAGATTCTGAGAAAAGTTTATCACTCATAAATGTAATTAGTTCCGAGTTAATAATAAGTTCTTTAAATGCAATCTTTCTAGAAGAATCTAATTCTTCAAAAGTTTGGAGTTTAATAATTTCCTCATACTTATTAGATATATTTTTTTCATCAATAATTGATAATGAAAATAGTTCTTTTAGGAATCTTATTACAACATTTCGTCTTTCTATATTAGACTTATCTTGAACGATAGTTTTATAATACTCTGGTCTATTCCCTAATGTATATCTATTTGCATCCAGACTTGGCGTACTACCATGCCAGCCAGAATAATCTCCAAAACACAACATGGCTCTACGCATTAAATCATTTTGTTTTATAATTGAATTTTCTAGTAAATTTATAAGTTTAGTAATTCTGGCTAAATCTAATTTATAATTCTCCGATTTTATATCGATATCTAAGACTTCAAATAAATATTCAATATCACCATTGCAACATTGCATACCTTCTGCCATCCAAAAAGCATGTTCGAAATCAGTACGCAAGTCTATATTATTTTTATAAACTTTAAATTTGAATATTTCGACCTCACTTAAAATTGTAGAGTTTACTTCTTCGTTACAGTCAATTAGGGATATAATATCTGAATTGCTTCTCGCTTTTAGCAATTTTACAATCTTGATTGCTTCAATTGTCGTAGTAATTGATGCTTTGCTTACATTCTCAATCTTTGCTCTGCTATGAAAAAACTTCATTACACGAATAAATCGTCTTTCATTTGGGGTAATTTCAAATAATTGCACATAAGCAAACAAAGGTAAAAATTCAAAACATGCAATTTGACTTAATCTATCCTTTTTAAACAAAAATCTTTTTTTAACAATTTCATTTTCAACAATTTGTTGTAAGGTCTTATAATAAGACTGAATAAGGTCTAATAAATTAAATAAATTACCAGAAACATTTAATTCAAATAAGTCAAAAGGCGAAAATAGCAATGCCTTTTGGGCTGGATTATAATACTCTTTATTAGACGATAATGAGTCAGAAATATTACTTTGCTCGACAATATATATCCAGCGGAAAAATTCGCTCAACCCATCATCGGCTGTTTGATGTTCTTTAGGTCTATTTACAAAGAAAAAATGTTCCCATTCTTCCCATAAATCGGAATAATATTTTTGTGCTGTTTTATTTCCTTTATCTGTCAAATTAATCTTATTATCTAAACCACCTAAAAACTTTGGTTTTAAGTTATCGGTCACTGTTAAAGGTTTACCAGTAGTATTTAAAACTACAAACTGCTCTTCCCCATGATTTCGATTCATCATATCGAAATAAAGGAAACGAATGCAGGATGTAACTCTATCAGCCAAGGTTTCGATTTCTATACCTTTGAGCAAGCCTTCAATTATATCTATAGCTTTTAAAATATTCTTAATAGATGGGTCTAAATTATACTCATCAAAATACCAAAATTCTTTTTTTATCCCATTTCGACCCTCTTCAACAACATGCTCTTTTCTAAGAAAATAGTAATATACCAAATCTCGCAAAAAGAAGAGTGTACTCTCTCTAATGGCATATTGCAGGCGTGGTTCTCTATCATCATGGTGAAGCTCAAAATCAGAAATTAATATATTCCGTAAAGCATTTTGCAAGTCTCCCTCTTTTAAGTTTCGGCATAAAACTCCTATTAAAATATAAAGTGTAGTAAGCCTTTGTTGACCATCACAAAGTTGAATATCATCTTTAGGACTTTCGTAGCCATATAACAAACCCATTTGAAGATCTTCATCATTTAAATTTTGGATTATATCGCTGATAAAATTCTCTACAAGAGATTTATTATTAATATCAGAAAAAGTGTATGACCAACAATATTCGCGTTGCATATCGGGCACCACAATTTTATAGTTTCCACTAAAAATATCTTTTATGGAATATGAATCTCCACTAATTAACATATTGCTCATATTGTTTCTTTATTTGGCTCAAAACTTTTTCTTGATTTTGGTGAATATTATTGATTGTATTTTCTTGTCCCCAATTATCATAAGCAAATACTGACATAGTATGCAGTAAATTACGACTATACAAAAGTCTCTCTAAATTAAAATAAACCTTTTTCTTGTCCTCAGGCAGTTTATTTGAAAAAACAGAATTATCCTTTATATGCAAAAAAAGTAAATTCCCAATACAATGTTCAGATACATTTTGCTCATCAAACTTCTCTCGTAACAGAAGTCCACTTTTATCAGATGGAGGCTCAATAACATTATCCTTTTCGTCCACACAAAAATATTCCTCTTTGTCCTCTTTTTTAATCAGCACTCTCGATTTTGGCCATATATGCTCCAAAGAGCGATTCTCATAGTAGCTTTTTAATTGATTCTTATATTCAAAGAAGAATTCAAATTTCTGTCCTCTTTGATTGTCAGCATCTACATTCAACCAAAAGAGTTGACGGAATGCAATTTCTTTTGCTCCGGCATCAGTGTAAACCATCTTTCTAGACAACAAACCGAATTGATTGGCAAATTTTTCTTTAACGGAATCAATATCATTATTTATTATCTCATTGTAAGTTGTGTCTATTAATGATAACAGTGTGAATCTTCGAACAGCCTCAACATCTTTAAAATGGTCTAAAAAATAACGGATTACGAGTTTATTCTCAATCTTAGAACAGGATAATGCCACACCTAAATGGTTATGAAAATGAGGACGATTATATAAATCTTCAAACTGTTTTTGAAGTTTGCGGAGTTTTTCAAAATTATTTTTAGCTGTTACTACATCTTTTATTAAAAGGTTTTGAAAAGACTTAAATACAGAAGAAACATCATCTGCCTTATTTGAGTATTCGCCACTGTCTTTATTCTTCTTATAAAAATATTCTAAGAGTAAACCCATTGGATTGCTTCCACTTCTGAAGAACACTTGAACATCTTTGCGGTTCCACCAATAAAGCCATTTGTCCCATTGGCGGGCAAACTGACTACGCAGAGCATTGGTTGTCCAATCATCGCCAATTTGTTTCTTTAATATTTCGAGTGTTTGGGTAATATTTTCGGTAATATCTTTTGTATAGCTTGCTTTTTTGCCCGATGCTTTAATTAAAAACTCTGCCTTAATTAGTTCATCAGTTTTCATAAAGGCTTTTACTCCGTTAAGCATACTAAATACTTTCGATGCTTTTGCCTCTGGTACTCTAATATAAAACAGCATCACTTTACTTAGAATATACTTTTTTAATTTCTCCAAGTCATTTCCTTCAAACTTTTGTTTCATCTGAGCTTGAGCAGATTCGAAGAAATGAATGTCCTGTGTATTTGTATCGCTTATAAATTCTTTACCGCCACAAATACTCTCCAAATACTCATGAGATGAGGTTCTAATATTATACTTCAACTTAAACGCACCATCAAAGAATAAATACTTTTGCTTTTCAGTTTCAGACATCAGAAGATTAAGAAGCAAAAACAAAGTTGTAGTGCGTTGCTGACCATCAATTAGCACAACATCGCTACCATTTTCGTATACTGTAATACCCTGTATAAAGTACTCTGACTTACCATTTTCCATGGCAGTAATTATATCATCCAGTAAAATAGATGCATCGCTCTCTTTTATTTCTTTTCCGTCTTTTTGAAGAGGTTTTTCCATACCCCATTTATAACCACGCTGATAAGCTGGTATTTTAAAAAAACGATTACAATTCTCTCCAATGTAATTGGCGATATTTCTTTTTATTTCCATAAATATTATTCTTTTGTTAAATAATCTGTTATTGAATCATCGTCATCACCCTCTGGGAACCCACTTGTCCAAGCCATGTCTTCTTCATCTTGAAGAACCTGATAATAATCTTTCCAGCTATTATATCCTGATTCTTCCATCCATTGCTCGTATTTTTCATTAAACTCTTCGTCATCTACTAAGCGTTTTTTGATAAGAGTTGCAATTTCGTCTTTCTCATTTCCGTTGAAAAACTCATCTGTGAGATAGTTTTCAAATTCATACTGATCAAATTCTGTTTCCATAATATTTTAAAATTAATTTTTAGTTTTGCAAACATATAAAATAATCTCCGCTCTTCCAACCATTTTCACGCTCATTTTCAGCAAATTATTCTCAGATGGTTTTGCAGGAATTCAAACTTGCTAAGCGTAATGTCAAAAGCAAAAAGCTCGGAATAGTGTCTGGTGCGAAGCTATACGCTACGAGGAGCGAGGCGACATTGCTTTTTAGGGCTTCCACTTTCTTCATATTGTTTGTCTAAATCAGAACAATTCGCAATCTTTTTCTTAATTTCTGGAAATATGTAATCTGAAAGGAATTTCTCAATCGTAGTATTCGGTTGATTCCATTTGTCAAGCATACTAGAAATTGTTGAATTATGTTCTATCAAAAAGCCAATATAAAGATACAGTTTTAAATCGTTAAACCATTCTTGTAATGTTTGGAAAATCGTTTTCACTTCTTTCCAACAATCCCAAATATTCAAGTCTTCTTGTGATTTAAACCATTTATAATAATATCGGAATGTTCTATATTCGTCGTTACCTAAATTTTTTCCTTGTTCATCAGTAAGTTTGAGTATATTCTTCTCACAAATTAAATCAAAAATGAAATCAATACGTGTTGGCTTGTCGTAGTTAGCTTTATGTAAAAACAACCAAAACACATCACTATGTAATGTATACTCTATTTGATCCCATTCAATTGCTATCTCATTTTGTTGAAGTCTGATTCGTTGATTGCTGCCCTCAAAATTCGATTTATTGAGAAAAAGTGCTTTGATAAGCTCTGCATTTGTTAGCGATATTTTTCCAATATTTAGGCGTGTGAATACTTTTATTGGATCTTCGTCAACTGATTCATACCAAATAAATTGGACATCATATAGAAGTGTTTCGAGAAATTTTGTGATTTTCTCTTCGTTAAAATTTACAAACCAATTTACAATTACATTTTTTGCCTCTGCAATATGATAAAAGTCAATATTGTCTTCTTTTTTACTTTCATCAATGTTTTCTATGAATAACTTGCTATCTAGTCGTGTTTGATATTCAATTGAATATTTTTTATCCGGATTCAAAATTTCAAGCAAGATGTAAATAGTTGTCAATCTTTGCTGTCCATCAATAATTTCCCATTGTGTATTATTGAAGATAAGTTTTTCCGTTTCTTCAACAAGATTTTTTTCACTTAGAGTATTTTTAATTTGATCTAATCCTGTTATGAAATCGTTAATTTTTGAGTTGGGAGTACTTCGTCTTACAACTAATGGTTGGATACAATAGAATCCTTCTTTCTTTTTATCTATAAATTCTTGAATATCTTCTAATAAATCTTTCACTTGTTGTATGTTCCAACGATATCCACGTTGGTATGAAGGGATATAAAAATTCATTCCTAATAATTCATTGATAGATTTTAATTCAATTTTATTGTCCATATTATTGATTTGTAGATTTTAGTAAATGTATTAAATAAAGTTCCCCACACGCCCGTGCATCGCTTAACGCATCATGATGATTTAATGCTATATTATTGTTTTTGCAAAGTACAGCCAGACCTTGCCTGTAAATTTGGTAGGTGCATCGTTTTACGTAAATGGGTTCTTGGATTCCGTAATAATCCAAAGTTTTACATAAAACAGGAAAATCAAATGCCAAACCATTGTGTGCAACAACGGTTTGTCCATTAATAAATGGTGCTACTTCGTGCCAAATTTTATCAAAAGTAGGAGCGTTAGCTGTTTTTACGGGCGTAATTCCATGAATATCAATAAACCTGTCCCAATAATAATTATTCGGTGGTTGAACCAATAAGTTTAATTCATTGGTTATAATTCCATTTTCAACCCGAACAAGTCCGACTTGACAAATACTCCAACGATAACCTTGTGCAGTCTCAAAATCTATAGCAGTAAAACTTTCCATACTTATAATGCTGGAGCATGTTTTCCTTTTCCCATTCCATTGGGGTGGCGAGGACAACTTGCTGCGGTTAATGAGCTTAAAGAATTAAATGTTTGTCCACAATACTTGCATGTGTATTTTGTCTTCTCACCTCCTTCATACAATTTGTGTTTTCCTTTACCCATTCCATGGGGATGGCGGGAGCAACTTGCTGCCGCTAAACTCGATACACTTGAAAATTTTTGTCCACAATACTCACAATAATAATTAGCCATAATTTCTTGTTTTTTGATTTTGCCTACTCTGTAAAGTTTTCAGCTTTCCTTAAATTAATGCAAAAGTATATTTCAAGTCAGCCAATCTGTGTCGTACTCTGTATTTTTTTTCGGCTTGCTGCCAACATCTTAGTATGCGCTATTCAAATTCCTGTATGCGAGGTGCAATAGCGCATATTTCTGCCTTATTTACATAGCGAAATATATCTATTTTGCTTGTTTTCAAACATATATGAAATTGTATGTTTTTAGGATAATAGCGCATACAGGAATTATTGTTTTACATAGTTTGTTGATGTCTGATAGATTATTTGCAAAGATAAAATTTGTTTTCTTTTTTTAACGATATTTGTCATTGAATTTCTAAATTGTCCAATGGACTTTTTATCTGATCAAATCCTTTTGTAGTAATATGGGTGTACCCCGATAGCGTTCGACTGAGCGTTCGACTGAGCT
>JAURYY010000089.1 GCA_030653695.1 Paludibacter sp.
CTCGCAAGATGATATTGCTACCCTCCAGGAATGGAGAAATAGTCCTTCGGAATGGAGAAAAGACCTTAAATAAAATTTACCATTTTACTTTAAAATAGTAAATAGTAAATGTTTAAATAGTAAATAAATTTATATGACAACTTATGAAAGCGATATAAAAACCATTTCTTTATCCGAAGAAGTGGTTTTTAATGTTCTGAGCGACCTTAATAATCTGAGGAAAGTTACTGAGAATCCAACATTGAATGACAAAGTAAAGGATTTGGAATTCGATACCGATACTTGTAGTTTTACTGTCAGTGGTATTGGAAAAATCGGCTTCCGTATTATCGGACGCGAACCTTATAAAACCATTCATTTTAAGGCAGAACATACGCCTATACCGGTGAATGTATCGGTTGATCTGATGCAGATAACCGATAACAGCACGCAACTGAAACTAACTCTCAATGCCGAAATACCAACTATGATCAAAATGATGGTTGATAAAAGACTGAAAGATGGCATGAATACTTTTGCCGATTTATTGGTAACTGCGTTGACCCTTAATCCCCAATTTTGACAAGATAGAACCAAAGAGCTATAACGCTAATTTTACAGATATTAATGTGACGTTTTGGGATATTTATCAGAATAAAAAAATTGTAAGGGACAAGCGGTTTCCTTACCCCTTGATGAAAAATAAGAAATAACAATATTGCTGTCTCAAGCGGCAAGGAAACCGCTTGTCCCCAATAATAGCAAAATTTTTGATAGTTGAATCAATATTGTCCCAAAAATGCACTAATTTGAGAAATAAGGAATTAAAAGGTAAATATAGAAGGAAATTGTAGAAAGGTCATCTACTTTCGTATCAATCAATAAAAACTAATTTAAATTCCCCGTCAGCTGACGGGTTAGGGGTAATTATTATGGCTAAGCTCTGGGAAAAAAATACACAGGTTAACTCGAAAATTGAAGATTTCACGGTAGGAATGGATCGCGAAATGGATGTGTATCTGGCAAAGTACGATGTGTTGGGCTCAATAGCGCATATCACTATGCTCGAATCGGTAGGATTGTTGCAAAAGGATGAACTTGAACTGCTGATTGCAGAACTTAAAAATATTTACCGGCTGGCAGAAGCAAGCGAATTTGTAATTGAAGAAGGTGTTGAGGATGTGCATTCGCAGGTGGAACTTATGCTTACGCGAAAATTAGGTGATGTAGGAAAAAAAATTCACAGTGGTCGTTCGCGCAACGATCAGGTGCTGGTTGATCTGAAACTTTTTGCCCGTGCTGAAATTGAGAAAACTGTACAAGTTATTGATGAACTTTTCGAAGTGCTTATTTCACAAAGCAATAAATATAAAGAAGTCCTTCTTCCCGGTTATACTCACTTGCAAATTGCCATGCCTTCGTCGTTTGGTTTGTGGTTTGGTGCATACGCCGAAAGTTTGGCTGACGATTTGCAAATGCTTTTAGCCGCATGGAAAATTACCAACCGCAATCCGCTTGGTTCTGCTGCCGGTTATGGTTCTTCTTTTCCACTTAACCGCCAATTGACAACCGATTTGTTGGGTTTCGACACCATGAATTACAACGTAGTTTATGCGCAAATGGGACGCGGAAAAATGGAACGCACTGTGGCAAACGCTTTGGCTTCGGTGGCTGCAACTGTTTCAAAATTAGCTTATGATGCTTGTATGTTTACATCCCAAAACTTTGGATTTATCCGATTGCCGGATGAATTTACAACCGGATCGAGCATTATGCCCCACAAAAAGAATCCGGATGTTTTTGAACTTACACGCGCCAAATGCAATAAATTACAGTCGCTACCCCAGCAAATATTGATGATAACCAATAATCTGCCATCGGGATATTTCCGCGATATGCAGATTATCAAGGAGATCTTTGTACCGGCTTTCGGAGAACTAAATGATTGCCTTGAAATGACAGCCATGATGATGGCGCAGGTGAAAGTAAATACAGAAATCATGAACGATCCACGTTACAATTACCTCTTTAGCGTGGAAGAAGTGAACCGGCTGACATTAAGTGGAGTACCCTTCCGCGATGCATATAAACAAGTAGGAATGGATATTGAAACCGGAAACTTTACGCCCGATAAAAATGTGCTCCACACCCACGAGGGCAGCATTGGCAATTTATGTAACGAGGCAATTGTTGCTTATAAAAATGAAATTACTGCGCAATTCGGTTTCGATAAAGTGAACGAAGCAGTGAATAAGTTGGTAAGTTAAATTACTTTTGCCAACAATTTAACCAAACCCCCAACGTTCAGATTTCAAATACAACTGAGAAAATTTATTCGAAATGAAAAGATAGTTTTTTCAATCTTTTATTTCACTTACTTCATAACCAGCGTTTTCAACTGATTTTTTCAGTTCTGTATCATCTACTTCTTTCGACAAAGTCAATGTGGCGGTTTTGGCTGCTAAATCTACTTTTGCTTCCACGCCTTCAATGGCGTTTAATGCTTTTTCTACACGGGCGGAACAATGTCCGCAACTCATGCCTTCTACAATTAAAGTTTTTTGTTTCATAAAATTATCATTTTGTTTGTTATTCTCTGAATTTTCATGAAGGGAAATCGGTTTGAAACTATTTATACGCAAAGCATTCAACACAACCGTAACCGAACTTAAACTCATAGCCGCCGCAGCAAACAT
>JAURYY010000091.1 GCA_030653695.1 Paludibacter sp.
CTCGCAAGATGATATTGCTACCCTCCAGGAATGGAGAAATAGTCCTTCGGAATGGAGAAAAGACCTTAAATAAAATTTACCATTTTACTTTAAAATAGTAAATAGTAAATGTTTAAATAGTAAATAAATTTATATGACAACATACGAAAGTGATATAAAAACCATTTCTTCATCCGGAGAGGTGGTTTTTAATGTGCTGAGCGACCTGAATAATCTGAAGAAAATTACAGAGAATCCTGATTTGAATGATAAAGTGAAGGATTTGGAATTCGATACAGATACCTGTAGTTTTACAGTAAGTGGAGTTGGAAAAGTAGGATTCCGCATCATCGAACGTGAACCTAATAAAATCATTCATTTTAAGGCAGAACACTTACCTGTACCGGTTAATGTAATTGTTGAACTCACAGAAATAGCTGAAAACAGTACTGAAATGAAACTGACTCTGAAAGCCGAAATACCAACCATGATTAAAATGATGATTGATAAAAAACTGAAAGAAGGAATGAATACTTTTGCCGATTTACTCGTAAAAGCGTTAAATTCTAACCTCCGTCAGTAGACGGATAAACTCTAAAGGGGTTTTGGATAGTTTTCTATTTTAAAAAAAAATTATAAGGAAAGTATCTTATATAAATACTTTTATATAATTACACATTTCCGGCGGATAATTCGTTAAATATCATGCATCTAAAATTGTAAATTGTAAATCTTTAAATTGTAAATTATATATTTCCCCTTTAGGGGTTAGGGGTTATTAACATGGCAAAACTCTGGGAAAAACACACACAGGTTGACGCAAAAATCGAAGCATTTACTGTCGGTCGCGACCGTGAAATGGATATTTACCTGGCAAAGTACGATGTACTTGGCTCTATGGCACATATTAAAATGCTCCAATCGGTAGGATTGTTAGAAAGCGATGAACTTGAAATTTTGCTTGTCGAACTTAAAGTCATTTATAACCTGATTGAAGAAGGAAAATTTGTGATTGAGGAAGGAGTTGAAGATGTTCATTCGCAGGTGGAATTGATGCTTACAGCAAAGTTGGGCGATGTGGGCAAGAAAATTCACAGCGGCCGTTCGCGCAACGATCAGGTTTTAGTCGACCTGAAACTTTTTGCCCGTGCCGAAATTGAAAAAATAGTTCATGCCATAGGTCAGTTATTCGATGTGCTTATCAGTCAAAGCAACCGATACAAAGATATTTTATTGCCTGGCTACACCCATTTACAAATTGCCATGCCTTCATCATTCGGTTTGTGGTTTGGGGCGTATGCCGAAAGTCTTGCCGACGATTTACAACTCCTTTTGTCAGCTTGGAAAATTACCAATCGTAATCCGTTGGGTTCTGCTGCCGGATATGGGTCATCTTTCCCGTTGAATCGCCAAATGACAACCGATTTATTGGGTTTCGACACCATGAATTATAATGTGGTTTATGCTCAAATGGGACGCGGAAAAATGGAACGCGTTGTTGCCAATGCACTGGCTTCGGTGGCTGCAACCGTTGCTAAACTTGCTTTCGATGCTTGTCTGTTCACCTCTCAAAACTTTGATTTTATCAAGTTGCCCGATGAATTTACAACAGGTTCGAGCATAATGCCTCACAAGAAAAATCCGGATGTTTTCGAACTTACCCGTGCCAAATGCAATAAAATTCAGTCGCTACCACAACAAATTATCATGATTACCAATAATCTGCCTTCGGGATATTTTCGCGATTTGCAGATGATTAAAGAGATTTTTATACCGGCTTTTGCCGAATTGAACGATTGCCTTGAAATGACCGCCATGATGATGGCACAGGTGAAAGTAAACACCCAAATCATGGACGATCCGCGCTACGATTCTCTTTTCAGTGTAGAAGAAGTTAACCGGCTGACGTTAACCGGCATACCTTTCCGCGATGCCTATAAAAAAGTAGGAATGGATATTGAAGCCGGTAATTTTAAGCCAGACAAAAATGTGCATCATACCCACGAAGGCAGCATTGGCAATTTATGCAACGAAGAAATTGTTGAATATAAAAATGAAATTTGCTCTCAGTTTACTTTCGGGAAACTGCATAAGGCAATTGAAAAACTATTAGATAAATAAGATTTTTTTGACTCATTGACCCTTTTTATTCAGAGTGCGACTTAAAGTCGCGCCCAGAATTGAAAAATTTGCTGAACACAGAGGCGGCATTGGTACTTCTACCTTCCTAACTCAATCAACAACATGTCCGAAAAAAAGCGTTTAAATAAATTTATAAGTGAAAGCGGTTATTGTTCTCGTCGGGAGGCTGACAAATTCATCGAACAAGGTCATGTGTTTGTAAATGGCAAAAGGGCGAGTGTTGGCGTTCTTGTTTCGGCACGCGACAAAGTGATGTTGAATGGCCATCTGATACAGGCTAAAGTTGGTGAAGATTTTGTTTTTCTGGCTTTCAATAAACCGGTTGGTATTATCAGTACCACCGAAATTGGTGTGAAGGATAGCATCATTGATTATATCGGCTATCACGAACGTATTTTTCCTGTCGGAAGACTGGATAAAGACTCACAGGGTTTGATTTTCCTGACTAATAACGGCGATATTGTCAACAAAATACTGCGTGCAGGCAACAGACACGAAAAAGAATATCTGGTCACTGTCAACAAACCCATTACCGATTTATTTATCGAAAAAATGGGTAAGGGCGTTCCCATGTTGGGCGAAACAACCAAGAAATGTAAGGTAATAAAAGAATCGGTTTATACTTTCCGCATCGTATTGGTACAGGGATTGAATCGTCAAATACGCCGCATGTGCGAGTATTTCGAATATGAAGTAACCAAACTGGAACGTGTTCGTATCATGAATATCGGCTTAAAAGGCATTCCACTTGGCGATTGGCGACAAATGGAGAAACATGAAATATCCGAAATTATGAATGCAATTGCCGATTCAACTTCGGAATCACACGTACCAAAAGGAGATGTTAAGATTGCAAAACCGGTTAATTCTATCAAACCCACCAACCAAAACACCGACCGCAGAACTCCGGGTACGGAACGCAGTAAGGCTGCCAAACAAATGGACAGAGCCACCAATCCAAATCCAAAATCGAAGGAACTCAGAGGGCAATCGGCCGGTAGTAATACAAAAAAAGGTGGAAGAGGAGCTGCCGGAAGTTTTAGTAAACCATCGAAAGGAAGGGCTGCTAAGAGATAAAATTAATGTTGTATCTGTTGGAGTTAAGAAACCTTTTCTTAGGATATGTAATCAAATAGCAATTTTGCAAACCCTTTCTTTCAAATAGCTTTTTATATATCTAGTTACCTGCTTGTGCCCTATGAATATTTTATTATTAAAATATCACAAGCTGAAATTCTCCAATACGTACAAACATTTTATTCTCCATTTTACATTCATGAATAAGTACTTCTTTTACTTTTTCATATATGTTACTTTCAATTGTACTTACTATACGGATACATTCATCAAACCTACCTAAGTTTCTGTTAAGTTCAGCTAATATAAATTTATTGATATCATCAGTTTCTTCAAGTAAATTCATTAGTTTTAAGGCATTGTCCAACCAACGTTCATAATCTTTTTCATTGGTATATAATTTCTTTTTGTCGTAATATCTAATACGGTCATTATATGCCCATAAAATACTTAATCTGATTTTGTACTCATTTTCCTTGTTAAGTTCAAAGGTTTTCAATACTTTAAAATAATCATTAATGGTTAATTCAATGGGCGAAAACGGAGGAATAGGTTTTCGTGATTCTGAAGTTGTTTCATTTTCTTTACTTTTTATATACTTGGGTTCCCTGTGTTTTTCCAAATCGAGCATCCAAAAAATCGTTTTGCAATTTTCACATTTAGCAATATCTATAGTATCGTTGATTTGCGAAATAAGATCACCTAAACTGTCTGAATATCCGGAAAAAATGGTATGAAGGCTGTCGTGATGATAATACTTTTCAGGAATTGGATCTTCGGCATAAATTCTATTGTCGCAACCCGGGCAATAATAATTACTGGAATAGTTTGGAAAAAATCTCATAATGTTTTATTTTTAAATTGTTATTTTTAAATAATGCTAATTTGACTAACACATAAATTGGTAAGTTAATATATTCTTAAAGTTTGCACTCCAAAGAGTAACTATAATATCCACCAAAAATTGCGAAATTTTATATTCATTGTTTAGATAAATAATTGTCAAACTAAATCACAGTAAATGTCAGTTTCATAACTATTTGCAAGTTTTTATTTTAATTTACGATATTCTTTGTTTCATTAAATTCTTACTGTGTTTATTTTTGTAAATCACTGAAAATTGTGACGGTTCCTGTACCATAAAAATCCGAAATATCAAAAACCACAACTTCATTCTTATCTGTTGATAATATATCAACTGTTACCTCAAAATTATCTATTATTTTTGTTGATAACATTTGACTTTTCACATTACTATTAGGGAACATTTGTTTCATATAAGCATATTCTGCTTTTACACCAAAACCACTATTATTAGTATGTATTTTTACAATTTTATTTTTAATGCTCATTGTAACTATTAAGCCATTCTTTTCAATACCAAATGGCATGATTTTAAAATAAAAAGGAGTTTTATCTAATAATTCAATATTTTCTGTATAACAAAACACATAAGCAATTTTCCCAGTTAATTTATGTCTGAAATTTAAAGCAAATACATTTTTGATATTAGTTTCTTCATATTCATAAAACGTAAAGAGAATATCTTCAAACATATTTCTTATGTCTATTGGATTGATATTTTCTATACAGTGAAACTTAGTAATACCTCTACATCCATTGACTATTTGTTCCCATACCATTTTAATATTATTGACATTCCATTGAGACATTGGATATCTAAAGTAGTCAATATCATAAATTTCATTTAACTTTATAATACGTGATAATATTTTACGAAATGTGAACATATAGCCACTTTTACGAATTACTGTTTTTAATTCCTCTCTCATTTCTGAATTATAAAACAAAACAAATAACTGTATCCAACTTTCCTCAACAGATTCAAATTTATCTAATATTGTGTAATACATAAGATTACAAAACGAACAATCTTTATTGATGAAATCATGACCATTTGGACAAAGAAAAAACTTAACATAATCTTTAAGATCAAGATATTCTAGATCAAAACGTTTTTTTTGTTTTAAAATATCTTCAGTTTCGTAAAGAAAAAATGCAGCTTTTTTATCGTGAGTATCTTTATTTGAAGCTTTACTAAAATATACAACAGATTCCGTAAAACGATCTTGGCTTCTGTAAGCAAGTCCTAAATTTGTATTAAATTTTGTATTGACAGGGTCAATTTTCAACGCATTCTCAAAATACTCAATTGCTTTTTCATAATTCCGTTTAATAAAGTAAATGTTACCAATGCCATTATAAGAATAAGAATAAAGTGGATCGGTTTTTATTCCTTTCTGAAAGCATTCTATAGCATCGTCATATTTCTTTTCATTTGCGAACAAAATACCTTCATTGTATAATTGTTCGGCTTGTTTTCTTTTGCCACTTTGAACAAAAAAGATTTTTTTAATGAGTTGTATCATAAATATATGCGTTAATAATTAATAAAATCAATAAGCAGTTTAATAAATTCCCTTTCCAAATGACTGATTCTTTTTCTAATTTACGATTCATAATTTCTAACCGTTATGAATTATCCATTTTAGGTGGAATTCCTTAATCCAATTTAGATTTTAGAATATGCACATTTAAATCAATATTATCATTTAATACGGAAAACTCGATAATGTCTTTAGCTAAATCAACTTTTCCAGTTTTTACATAAGATATAACCATTTTATCTCTTAAATCCCATGAGTTAAGAAAATAAGGACTAAACAATTGTTCAAGTGTAAATCATCTGTAAATTGGAGACAAAACGCTCAAAATTGTCTATTTGTTTTTTGTGTTAATTAGTTATTTTGATTGTTTAATTGTTTTTGTCTTTATTGTTAATATGACCTAATCCAATTATCAAAACAGAACCAACAATTGTTATCAAAACTAAAATTCCTACAATAACTTCTTTTAAGTATATAGCTAGTAAATAGTCACGATTCGTTATAGCTAGTAAATTGCCATGATTCGTTATGGTATGTATAGAGCTTAACTCATCATATTCTGCTAAATTTAATACTTTTCCTTTATAAAGATAAATGTCCGGAAAAAGGATGTAAAATAACCCACAAACGAAAATACCTAATGATATCCACCAAATGCTAGTAATTTTGTAATTTGTTTTCATAACTTTTTTTGATTTTTGTAGTTAATAATTTTTTCTTTCTAATAGCCTATACCTAAGTCCTATGATAAAATAATTAAAATTCTATTGATATTTTTATGGATATTTATCTCCCCACCACTCTTTGTTTATATCGCTTTCATCACTTATTGTTTCTGTTTTATCAGAAGGGAAACAGAAACGACATGGTGTTTTTCCTATTTCTATCGCATCAATTAACGTAACGATTTTTGTAGAGCAACTGCAGGACTGCATTCCCTCACATAGAGAATTGTGGTATCTTTTAGAATTGTTACTAGTGCAAATATACACCTGTCCTTCTTTAATTTTGTGTTCTAAATTGTTTGATGGATAACAAAATCCACAAGGTGTTTTCCCAAATCTCTTTGCATCGTCAAGTGTCACAATTCTCATTATGGCTTTACAAGCTTGCATTCCTTCACATTCAGTTGATTTGTGGTATCTTTTTGATGCTATACTAGTACACACATACACTTTAATGTTCTCGTTAGAGAGTAACGGAATGATGAATAAAATTAAAAGAAGTTTTTTCATGTTTATATTTTTTTTGAGGTTAATTGTTTAATATACTGGTTACACATGATAAGCTTTATAAAAACTATTTTGCAAATGTAGAAAACAAAAATTAAAAACTTGAGCTTTTGCAAGCCTTGTAAAGATTTTTTATTTCACTGCCACTCTACCAAACTTCGGTCTATTAGTATTTTTTTAGACATTGCCCTTTCTCCTGTAATATAATAGTATTTAGCAATATTATCATCAAAATGTTTAACAAAAGCTTCGCGAATTCTCGAACATTTTTCGTTTATTGAATTGTTAGTTGGATTGGCTAAATTGTTAATACTTTGCTTTGTTTTTATCATATCCTCTCTACTACTTATTCGTTGATAAATTAGTTTTAATTCGGTTTTATAGTCGTGCAATTTTTTAAACAATATACCTTCAGGATGTTTCAGAAACAATAAAAATACTGCTTTCGGTAGCGGTGCCATAACAATCTCAATATTGTTAAATTCGGGTAGAAAAATTTTGAAATCAGGAGTGATAACTATACGACTCAATTTTTGAATAGTGTCTAATGATAGAATTTTTTGCAGAACATTAAAACTTATTCCCATTTCGTCCAATTTGTTGACTTTCTTCCATACTTCACAAATGAGTTGTTTAGATTCCTCATTGAAATAGTCATCAGCAAAATAACCAATACCGTTATGATACCATTCATCCCAGGGATCTCTTACCATAAATTGCGTACCATTCAACCCATACTCAAATTTTTCAAAAGTATTCTTTTTTTCATGCGTTGTTTTATTAAATTTTAAAAGCAGAGCTGGATGTGGAAAGGCGCAATATTCAAATAAGTCCAAATTCATACTATTTTTATTATTCGTAATAAGTCCACAAAAATTACTTGTATTTGATTTAATGTCAGTTAACAGGAATAGGTATTTGTATATTTTTTGAATATATATATTAATTTTTTCTTCATCCAAATTATCTTGGTCTATAAAGGGATAGTAGTAATGTATCAGTTCAGTAATAATAAATGGTACATAAATGAAATTTTTATTTTCTTTGTTGTAATAATCTCTAATTTTAAGGATATTGTCTACAATAAATTTATTTTCTTGTGGATAGTACAGGTTTTCAATATATATAATTTCATTTGAGGAGATATTTTTTTTAGGTTCTGATGTAAAATATGTGGAAAGTGGTTTCTCTATGGTTTCCGAGAAATTTGGATTTCTTTGCTTTTTTCTTTTGAAAAATTCACTAATGATATTCATTTTGCTTTGTTTTAAGAACTTAAATACAATAAAATAAACATTTGCACAAATGTATTGATTTTTTTAAAATATTCCAAATTGAAATAATCTCGTTAGAAATTCAAGTAATTGCTATCTATTGAACTTGAAATGTTTTTTTCAAAAAAATTCTCAATCCCACCGGATATGTTCATAAAAATGCACATAAATTTGCGTTGTCTAAAGTGAACCCAACAGACTTGATCGATAGCGAAAAAATGCAATTACCACGAAATGTATTATTTAGATTTGTATTTTATCCCCGTTTACACTTAAGTCTGCATGCGTATTTAACATTACTTTTGATAAGCAATTGTAGCTTAGCGAATAACAAATCCAGATAATACAGTCGGGTGGGATTATGAAAATCCCACCCGACAGCGGTTAATGTTTTTGTGATAGATATAGTTTTTCGGATTAGAAACGAGGAACTGTGGATATCAGGGGCTGAACATTTCCCGTATTCTCGGATGTTTCTTGATTAAATCAGGAAAACAATGCGAGAATATATCCATATCATGAGAATATCCGAAAGGCTAATGCTTTAGTCGATTTGAATAATCGTTTATTGTCGATGTGGGGACAATCGCCTTAATATAAACATATTGATTAACAATTAAATAAATAATTGACATCTTTTTAAATGTAATTTTACGTACATTAAATCCATATTGTTGAAAAAAAGCACGGGTTTGAATGGAATAAGATTCAGCACCAAATTTTAACGTATTAATTTGTTTGTATAAACCCTTAATATATTTAAATGCTGTAAGTGGAGAGGCAAAATCATAAAGAATAACATTTGATAAATTTATAATATCCTGTTTTGCATTTTCGCTAATAACTATTTTATACTGTTCCATATCTTACGTCCATCAACTTTGTAATGACTACTTAAAATATCAATACATTCATCGAAAACCTCATCTACAGTATACGTTTTTTCATTTTCAATCGCGGCTACTTCAGGATATTCAATTTTCACCAATTTACGATGTTTTTCAAGATCGCTTACAATTTTACGCCCTGCCGGTGTTTCTACATTAATATAAGCTGTAACAGTCATAGCGGTATTTTTTATCTAATATAATGATACAAAGATATACATTGTTTTGAAATATTAGTATTGATCTTTTTAAAAAAAATCAAAGTAACGTCGCGCTGTCGGGTGTGTCCTAAGACTTCGGGATTTAATCACACCTTTCATATTATACCCCGAAAGCTATCAGGATGATTTTCTAAAATCGACAGACTCGCAATTATCTTTAATCTTTAATTTCACTTACTTCATATCCTGCATCTTCCACCGATTTTTTCAGTGTTGCATCATTCACTTCTTTAGATAAAGTTACAGTGGCAGTTTTGGCTGCTAAATCTACTTTTGCTTCCACGCCTTCAATGGCGTTTAATGCTTTTTCTACACGGGCGGAACAATGTCCGCAACTCATGCCTTCTACAATAAGAGTTTTTTGTTTCATAAAATTATCATTTTGTTTGTTATTCTCTGAATTTTCATGAAGGGAAATCGGTTTGAAACTATTTATACGCAAAGCATTCAACACAACCGTAACCGAACTTAAACTCATAGCCGCCGCAGCAAACAT
>JAURYY010000095.1 GCA_030653695.1 Paludibacter sp.
TTTGATGTACGATGTGGTAACTTGTGTAAACAAAAGAAATTTTTCTGACTTAGAAGCAATTCGTAATTTATTAATTGACAGAGGAGTAACACGCTGGCGGTTGTTTAGTATTTTTCCAAAAGGGCGTGCTAAAGAGAATCCACTCCTCAAACTGTCGAATGAAGAATTCAGAACCCTCATGGTATTTATAAAACAAACGCGCTTGGCTGGTAAAATAAAATCTTCTTTCGGTTGCGAAGGTTTTCTGGGCGATTATGAACTCGAAGTACGCGACACTCCGTTTTTTTGTCAGGCTGGAGTAAAAGTGGGTTCGGTATTAGTCGATGGTTCAATCAGCGCTTGTCCGAGTCTGCGTTCCGATTATATTCAGGGCAATATTTATACCGACGATTTTATGACCGTTTGGAACAATCGTTTCAATATTATGCGCGATCGTACGTGGACCCGCACCGGAAAATGTGCCGATTGCAAATCGTATAAATACTGCGAAGGAAACGGACTGCACTTGCGCGATGAAAAAACCGGCGAACTGCTTTGTTGTCACAAAGAATTATTAGAAACCTAACCATTGGCTAAGTCCCAACTGATTCAGAATAATGAGCGATATTGCAACAGGAGCTACAAATCGCAACAGGAAAATGTAGAATTTAAAGAAATTAGTTTTGAATTGTCCACCCCCGCTAAGCTCTTCAAGCATGCTGTCTTTATTTAACTTCCATCCGGTAAAAACGGCGATTAACAAACCACCCACCGGCATTAATATTTTGGAAGTGAGGCTGTCGAACAGTGAGAAGAAACCCATGCCGAAAATCTGAACATCTTTCCACACGCCCAACGAAAGCGACGAAAGAACACCCAGAAACAGAATACCTGCAGTAGCTAAAAGAATAATGGTGATGCGATGGAACTTGTATTCTTCGACAAAATATGCTACAATAACTTCGAGCAGCGAAATAGTTGAAGTTAATGCAGCCACACACAAAAGTACAAAGAAAAGAATAGCCCAAACATATCCGCCCGGCATGTGCGCAAAAACATTGGGAAGTGTAATAAATACCAATTCGGGTCCCTGAGCCGGATTGATTCCCAACGAAAAAACAGCCGGAAAAATGGCTATCGCTGCCAGAATAGCAATCACGGTATCGAGCATGGTAACTTGGACTACAGTTTTCGACAAGTTGGTTTTTTTACTGATATACGAGCCGTAAGTAATCATACAACCCATGCCCAGACTTAGTGAAAAGAACGCCTGACCCATTGCGCTCAGCACAACTTCCGAAGTTATTTTGCCGAAATCGGGTTTAAACAAAAACCGGAGTCCATCAATTCCTCCGGGAAGTGTAACTGCCCTGATGCCTAATGCTATAATAATTATTAAAAGCAAGGGCATTAAAAATTTTGAACTTCGTTCGATGCCTTTTTGTACTCCTGCCAGTACAATCGTTGCTGTTATAATCATAAATACGGTTATCCAGATAATTGGTCGCAATGTACCCGTACTGAAATCGGCAAATACACGGGATAATGTGGCAGTATCTTTGTTAATAAATTGATTACTTACAGCTTGCACAATATATTCGAGGGTCCAACCCGATACAACCACGTAAAACCCCATGATCAAAAATGAAGTGAAAACGCCCATCAATCCAACAATCCACCATTTCTGACCGGGCGCTAATTTTTTAAACGATCCGGCAGCGTTTGCCTGACCCGTACGACCAATAATAAACTCCGAAAGCATGATAGGCATACCGAGTAAAATGACGCACAGTAGATAGATAATCAAAAATGCACCGCCACCATTTTGCCCTAATTCGTAAGGAAACCGCCAGATATTACCCAACCCTACAGCCGAACCGGCTGCGGCGGCTACAACTCCCAATTTACTGCCGAAATTTATCCTATCGTTGATCGTCATACACTTTTTTATAAATAATTGAAGTTGCAAATTTAGCAAAATTAATTAAATCAGGGTTTAATTGGTTATTTTGTATGCCAATATTATAATTTTGAGGCTCTTTTCAAAGAAACGGTTGATAGTTTATTATTAGGTTTAGAGACTGTTTGCTAAAAAAGCAAGTGAGAATAGAACACTGATTTATACGGATTAAGCTGATTTACACTGATTTTTATATTCAATAACGGATTTAAAATTGACGTTGTCAATTGATTTTGAAGAAAAATCATTCCGATTTATCTGAATTCTTATCCGTGCCGATAGCTATCGGGATTATCCGCTAAACCAGCGTAAATCAGCGTTCTATTCTTATTCTTAATAATATAAAACTCAAAAGTACTTTTTTAGAATACACATACTATCAACCACGTTTTAGAATTGAGCCCATTTGGATAATAAATTGAAATATTTTAAAAGTAAATCGTAAACTTGTCTGTTTTTTTAGAAAATGAATTAACCTGATGTATTTTACCGAAAATCATTATCTTTGCAAACTTAAGCAATAGAGAGAAATTATTGTTACGCATGAAAAAACTTGTATTCGCCACCAACAACACGCATAAATTAGATGAAATAAGGGCTGTTTTGGCTAATGATATTGAAATTATCAGTCTTGCCGAGTTAAATTGTTTCGATGACATTCCCGAAACCGGTAACACGCTCGAAGAAAATGCATTGATCAAAGCAAAATATATAAACGATAAATTCGGGTTGGATTGTTTTGCCGACGATACAGGGCTCGAAGTCGATGCTTTGGGTGGCGAACCCGGCGTTTTTTCGGCACGTTATGCCGGCGAAAATCAAAATTCGCAGAAAAACATTAAAAAACTACTCTGGAATTTAAAAGATAAAAACAACCGAAGTGCCCGATTCAGAACTGTTATCGCATATATCGAGAATGAAAACATGCTGTATTTTGAAGGAGTTATTGCCGGCGAGATAATAAGCGAAACACGTGGAACCAGCGGTTTTGGTTACGATCCGGTTTTTGTGCCTAAAGGATATTCGCAAACATTTGCCGAACTTGGCGCCGACGAAAAAAACCGGATTAGCCACAGAGCTTTGGCTGTAAAAAAATTAGCCGAATACCTTCAATCTCAACGTTTATGAATTATTTGTTTTTTTTGCGAAAAGAATAGATTTTACGCCATTTAACGAAATAAAACCGCAAAAAATAAGTTATAATAATTTAGTACTAATTTAATAATTAGAAATATAAAAATTTTCATGAAAAAAATAATCACGCTGATAGCCATCATTTCCACATTTTACCCTGCTTACGTCAATGCACAAGTAGCCATGGGAAAATGGAGAACACATTTTGCATACAACAATGTAGAACAAATTGCCCAGTCCGAAAATAAAATCTTTGCAGTGAGCGAAAATTCCTTGTTTTCGATCGATAAAGCGGACTATGGTATGGAGTTTTACAGCAAAGTAAGCGGACTGAACGATGCCAATATATCAAGAATTGAATATGACAAAATTAACAAACAATTGCTAATTATTTACACCAATGGAAATATTGACTTATTGAGTTCGGGTGGAGTAATCAACGTAATTGATCTTTATATCAAGCAGATGAGTACCAGTAAAACAATTAACGATATCATGTTTTACAATAAAAGAGCCTATTTGTCGAGTAATTTCGGAATATTGGTTTTAAATATGGAAAAAAAGGAATTTGCCGATACTTATTTTATTGGGCCCAATGCTACCGAAGTAAAAGTCTTGAAAACAGTGGTGCATAACCAAAAAATTTATGCTGCTACTGCTACCGCCATTTACACAGCATCGGTTACAGAACCAAATTTGGTCAACTATGAGTATTGGAAAACTTTAAGCGGACTACCTGGCAGTGGCGAAATTAAATCTTTAAGTTCATTTAACGAAAAATTAATCCTTTTGCGGGGAGGAAAACTATATTCCCTAAACACCGATTTAACTTGGAGTGGACTGTTTGATGAATTTACCATCAATTATATTAATATCTCGGGAGAAAATATGTATATTCTCAATTCCTCAAATCAATTATACCTTGTCAACAAACAATTCGACAAAACGCTGATTGAAGGTGTCGGTTCAGTGAGTGACACGGAATACGATGTTGAAAATAAAACAAGCTGGTTTGCCGGATCGTCCGAAGGAGTGATTTCATATAACAAAAGCAATTTAACTCCTGTAATTAAAACTTACAAACCGGCAGGTCCTGCGGTTAACATTCCATGGGACATGACTTTTGCCGGTCAAAAACTATTTGTGGTTCAGGGAGGAAGATGGGCTTCGCAATACTTTAGACCGGGATTAGTAATGATTTATGAAAATGGTGTCTGGACAAACATTGAGAGAAATACAATACAGACACAAACGGGCAAACCTGTTTTTGATTTTATGAACGTGGCAGTAGATCCGACCGACAAAAACCATTTTTTTATAACATCTTATGGAACAGGATTATATGAATTTAAAAACAATGCATTTTCAAATTGGTACAACTTTACGAACAGTACGATTGAAACGATTGTTTTAAACGATCCATACTATTATATGCGCTTGGATGGAGCTGTATTTGACCCCGAAGGTAATCTTTTTATGGTTAATTCAGCTACTTCAAATAATTTGAAAGTTTTGACAAAAACAGGTGAATGGCTTCAACTTAAAGTATCGGCAACCACAAAAGATATGATGGGAAAAATAGTAATTAATAATCAGAACAGTAATCAGAAATGGATAATTTGCCCCCGCTCAGGAGAACTCATTGTATTTGATGATAAGGGAACTTTAAAGGAAACTGCTGACGATAAATCAATAATTTTTAAAACTTATGCCGACTCTGATATTGAAGGAGGAGTAATTTCCCCAACTTTTTGTTTCTCTATATCCCAGGATAAAAATGGAGTAATTTGGTTAGGAACAGAACAGGGACCATTGCTTTTTTATAATACTTCGAAAGCTTTCGATGCAGGATACACTTGTTCGAGAGTGAAAATTCCCCGAAATGACGGAACAAACCAGGCTGATTACCTGCTTGCCGGCGAAAGAATAAAAGCCATAGCCATTGATGGGGCAAACCGCAAATGGTTAGGAACCGAGAGTTCGGGGGTTTATCTTATGTCAGAAAACGGACAAGAAACTATTCAGCATTTTACTGCATCAAACAGTCCTTTGCTGTCAAACAACATATTATCTATAGCAATTAATCCGGTTACAGGTGAAGTATTCTTCGGAACCAGTCAGGGAATTGTGTCCTATCAAAGCGATGCAGCCAATGCTTCGGGTGCTTTCGGCAATGTGTATGCATATCCTAACCCTGTTCGCGAAGGATATAACGGAGTGATAACAATTACCGGTCTGGTTAATAATACACAAGTTAAAATTACTGACCTGAATGGAAATCTGATATGCAGTACTTCATCGAACGGAAGCATTGCCACCTGGAACGGCAAAGATATTCATGGACGAAAAGTCAGTAGTGGAATTTATTTGGCTATTTGTGCAAGTGAAGATGGAACTCAAAGTACGATTACCAAGATAATGGTGATAAATTGAACACAGTTTATCCAAAATTTTGACATCATCATTTCGTGTTTTTAAAAGCATCGTTTCCTTTCCGATCCTTTTTTTGTGCCGGATATAAATTATTGTTCTACTTAATTTTCCTGAAGTAGAAATATGCTTATGCCATAAAATAAATACTGTTTTTACATTTTTCAAAACAGCATTTATAATAAAAGACATTAGAACCATCCCAAACGCTATCGGGATGATTCTTGCGCTCTCTCTATTTTTCGTTTATTATATATTATATTTGTAATTAGTTTTTAAAATGTTTTGGAAATAATTGGATTTTGAATTCAACAACAAAATATGGTGAACATTTTTACCCGAAAAAACAAAGTTAATCTGCTGAATCAACGAAAAACATATATTTTTTTGATTCTTCTCGGATTGTTAGTTAAATGGGGGGTTTTTCCGGTTGAAACAGGTGATTATATACATTTTTTTGACCCATGGATTCACTTCATCAAAACTCATGGTTACGAATTATCTTTAAAATATAATTTTTACAATTACACCCCAACGTATATTTACATTTTGATTGGAGTTGCAAAAACCGGTTTATACCCACTGTACCTGATTAAGCTTATTTCTGTTGCATTTGAATTTCTTGCCGCTTTTTTTATTGGAAAAATTGCCTTTTTTAAATATAAAGATAATCTCGTTATATGGATTTCACTCGCAATCGTACCAATTATTCCAACTGTACTCCTAAACAGTTCTTATTTATCTCAATGCGATTCTATTTATGCTTCATTTGTACTTGGAAGTATCTATTTTATTTTGAGAGAGAAAGCTTTTTTGTCAGTTTTATTTTTAGGAATTGCCTTTGCCTTTAAAATTCAATCGGTATTTATTTTACCTTTTTTCTTTGTTTTGATGCTCAAAGGAAATATTCGCTGGTACTATTTCACACTCATTCCGGCTATGTTTTTATCAAGTTTATTGCCGGCATTTTTCTATGGAAGACCTTTTTCGGAAATATTATCAACTTATTATTCACAGGCAAATCAATATCATTTCCTTACGCTTGAATTCCCCAATTTATATATATGGATTGACAACCGTTATTACGAAATATTTAAGATGATAGGAATAATAATAACAGCTTGCATTACATTACTCACCGGAATTATTTTACAACATAAAAAATACAGATTTAGTTATGAAATGTGGATTCAATTAGCACTGATCAGTGCTGTTGTAATTCCATTTATATTACCCGGAATGCACGAAAGATACATGTATCTTGGTGATATTCTGAGTGTTTTATATTTTGTTGTTTTTCGAAAAAATATTTTTGTTCCGGCAGGAATCCTGTCTGTTTCGCTTTATTCGTACATTCGCTGCTCGCGCTTCAATGAAATTCTACCCATGGAGCCCGCATTTTTTGTTTACACTGCAGTCATTATTTTTCTTATATTTGATTTCACTTTTGCGTTGAAAAAATCAGTACATGAAAGCACAAAATAAAAATATATTAGCTTTATTTTTAATCATTTGTGTATATACATTACTCACTTTGATAAGTGCAAACAATGGCTATTTCTGGGATAATATTCAATTGGTTTCCATTCAGGCACACAGATTTTATGATTTTGGTTTTAAATTGCTTTTTTCTACTTCAGTATATGCACCCGAAAGTATTTCTGCCACAGGTTATCATCCGCCTTTAATAGGTTTAATAACAGCCGGATTATGGAAAATTTTCAGTTATAAACTTTGGGTATCACATGTTTTTACCTTTATATTGGCAATAATCCTGATATTCAATTTATGGAAACTGCTTAAAATGTTTTTTGAGGAAAAGTTTCTGGGCTGGGTTTTGATGATTGTTTTGCTCGAAGCGTCACTTCTAACTCAGTTTGCGATTGTTTCTCCCGATTTCTTTTTGTTTACTGCTTTCATTATTTCATTACGCGGCATTTTAGAACGAAAACAATGGTTGACTGCCATTGGTGTGTTTTTTCTTTGTTTTGTAAGCATGAGAGGGGTATTTGCGGGTGTCATTTTATATCTTGTTCATGTAGTTATTGCGTTACTCCATAACGATGATACAAATTCAAAAATTAAAATTATTTTCAAAAAATCCCTTCCTTTTCTGCCTGCTTTTATTCTCTTAATATTTTATTACTCTTTTTATTTGTATCTGCATGGCTGGTTTTTTACCCATAATCCATCCTATTCCGAACACTACATCCTTCCCCAAAATGTTGCAGAAATTGTAAAACACTTCGCCGAGTTCGTTCTCCGATCTGTTGAAAATGGAAGAATAATTATTTGGATATTAGGCGTTTATACATTAATAAAAATTTTAAATTCAAAAGAAAAGCTAATGTTGGATATTAAGTTTCTCTTTTGGCTGTTTGTGTCGCTGAACAGTTTATATATAGTATTCATTTTTATTTCGCGGATGCCATTTTCTGCCCGCTATTTCATTCCTCAATTCTTTTTACTGACATTACTAACCTTATGGGGTGTTATCCGATTTGTTAATAACAAGAAACATATTCAATGGGTTTTTATACTTATATTGTTATTCGAACTTACAGGCCATTGCTGGATTTACCCCGAAAAAATAGCTAAATCGTGGGAAAATACACTTGCACATTTACCTTATTATCAACTACGTAATGAGTGTTTTAATTATATCGATCAAAAAGGTCTGAACTATGCTGATATTTCAGCCGGATTTTGTTTGTATGGAAACAGAAAATTTGTTGAAATGAAAAACGAAGATAAAATTGTTGGAAATGAACCCATCCGGAAATACTTCATTTATTCAAACATTTCTAATCTCAACGATTCATTATTAAATGATCTGAATATCAATTCACACTGGAAGCCTTTGAAAAAATTTCAAAGTGGTTTCGTGAAAATTATTTTATACCAAAATTTAAAAATCAGTGGTGAAAATAAATAAATCCATTTTACAGTTAATTAAATTTGGAATAGTTGGAGTTTCAAATACCTTGCTGACAGCAGTGGTAATCTGGCTCATGCTCCGAAAATTAAATTCATCCGATTACTTTGCCAATATTACTGGTTATGTTGTAGGCTTGATGAACAGTTTTATCTGGAACAGAAAGTGGACATTTGAAAGTAAAGCGGAAATTAGTTCAACTATTATTAAATTTATTGTTATTTTTGCTGTATCATATTTACTACAACTTGGTGCTTTATATTTGTTATTAAACTTCACTGAAATCGATTCATATATTTGCCAGTTAATGTCAATGGTGGTTTATACGGGAACAAATTTTTTACTCAACAAATATTACACTTTTAAATCCTGAACCCGGATATTTTAAGTAAAATATCAAAATTAATCATTCACCAACAATAGATTATTTAAAATGACTCAAAAAATTGAATTATCACTTGTGGTATTATGTTACAGGTCAGAGGAAAATATTATTCCTTTTGTGGATAAGCTCGTCAGTTTATTGGAAGGTCAGGATTGTTGTTTCGAAATTATTCTTGTTGGAAATTATATACCCGGATCGGAAGATAGAACGAAGGAAATTGTAATTAATCTGGCTGCCAAAGATAGCAGGATTAAAGCAATAGCAAAGCCAAAAGAAGGAATGATGGGCTGGGACATGCTCGAGGGAATGAAGAATGCTGAAGGTAAGTATATTTGCGTAATTGATGGCGATGGACAATTTCCGATTGAAAGCGTTATTACAGCATTTAAAATGATCATAGAAAAAAAATTAGACATGGTTAAAACCTATCGTAATGTCAGATATGATGGACGTTACAGAAGTTTAATCTCGAAAATGTTTAATGCGTTATTTAATCTGTTATTTCCCGGCTTGAAGTCGAAAGACATAAATTCAAAACCAAAAATGATATCCCGTGAAGTTTTTGAAAAGATGAAATTAAAATCGACAGGTTGGTTTATTGATGCCGAAATTATGATAAATATCAGGCGGTTTAATTGTACTTTCGAAGAATTTCCTGTTGAATTCCACGAAATAAACACCCGAAAATCTTTTGTTAAAATTGGAGCTAATTTTGAGTTTTTAATTAACCTGATAATTTACAGGATAAAAGAGTTTTTTGTTTAAAATGAAATCAAAAACTAAAGTATTAATCACCGGGGCATCATCAGATTTGATGGAAAAGTTTATCGAAAAAATTGATGCGGAAAACTATGAAATATATGCTATTACACGTGATAAAAATCATATTATTAATGAATCCGTTCATGTATTAGAAGGAGACATAAGTGATTCGGAATTTGTAAATAATGCCTTAAATGGTGTACAAATAATTGTACATGCAGCAGCTGTTACACATAAGTTAAATCCAACTGATTATTTTAAAGTAAATTTTCAGGGTACTGTTAATTTAGTTAACGCTGCAAAATTGAATGGTGTTGAGAAATTCATTTTTATAAGTTCAAGGGCTGCAGTACAAAAAAGCGGAGCTTATGGCTTGTCAAAATTACAAGCCGAACAATATATTCAGAATAATTTTAATAAGTGGCTAATATTCAGACCATCCGAAGTATATGGAATTGAAAAGGAGGAAGGCATTCAGAAACTGATCCGCGATATTTCAACCAAGAAATTTGTTATCTGTCCGATAAATGTAAAAAGTAAATTATACCCGATTCATGTCGATGATGTAATAAAAATAATGAACGATTTTATTTTTAAATTTCAAAGTCATAACGAAATAATTACAATAAATGGGGAAGAAGGGTACTCATATTTACAATTAATCAGACACATAAGCAAAATTATTTCAAAGAAGGTAGTAATAATTCCTGTTCCTAAAACAATAATGGATGTTACTAAATGGATCATTGAAAGGACTGGTATTCAAATCGGAATTGCTCCTGATCAAATACCAAGATTATATAGTTACAAAGAGAATCAACATTTAAATTATGATTTACTTTCTCTAAAAGATTATCTTATTAAGTGAATAGGTGTCAAGTTTCACAACGTTGTTGATAGCAACTCAACTGCTATTGCAACAGCTTTATCAACTGTTTGATTCAAAAATTATTCGAGCGTATAATTCACCTGAACATCGGGCACTATTCCCTCATTAAATGGTTTTTTAGAATATGGGTATAACACTCTTCTAGTACAAACTTTTGCAAGTCCGTTTTCTGGAAATTTGTCGAGAACCAAAGGCGAACCAGTTGAACCCATAGAGGGACGACCAATAAAAACAGGTCTGTCTTTTCTTTCTTTTAATGTTATCAAAAAATCTTCAGCTGCCGAGCAGGTACGACCCGAGATAAGCACTGCCATTGGCACATTAAAACGTTTAACTGAATCAGGAATCCATACTGTATCGGCAGCAAATGTCTGATAAGCCCTGTTTTTGAAATATTCTTCATTTTCTTTAATGTAATTTCCACTGTCCTTTTTTACTCCACTATTTATGCGTGTTTGCCATGCATAAGTCAAAAAGTAAGGATCTATAATCATATACTTTAGCAAATACCATCCCATGCCGGAATCACCACCTCCATTAGCTCGTAAATCAACAATAATTCCTTTTGCACTATATAGTGTATCTCTCATACTTTCAAAAAGCTTTACTAGTCTGTCTTTGGGATAAAAAGTATTAAAAACCAAACGAGCTATATTATCTTTTTCCCAATGCAACTCCACTGGATTGCTCCATCGTTTAGGAGTTGGACCTAAGTATTCCCCTTCAACTGAGTTCGCATTACGAGGAGGAGTGTTAGTTAGTATATCCCCATTGGGTGTTTGATAAGTAATAGTAATTTTTTTTGAAGATAAATCGGATGAAAAGAGCCTGGATGCTGAAATTTCTTTTACTGTAGGTTTATAACTTGAACATACATAAGGTTCAACAAATTTATCCCGTCGTTGCGGATGTGCCCGTCCAACCGGATATGCCCTTAATTAAATGAGCAAAAAGTCGTGTTGGTTGCTGGGATTTGCAATCCCAGTTTCTTGTATTATATCCCGAAAGCTTTCGGGATATAATACATTACGAGGTGATTACAAATCACCTCAGACAGTGCGAAACTTTGTACATTTAAAGAACATATCCAGAAGGACGGGAGAATAGTTCAGGATTTAAGTAACCGTTTTAAAGCCATCCATAAGGTAACAGACTGTCGATCGCTATTGAATTGTGATTTAAAAACAGAAGAGGGAATGCGTTTCCACAATGAAACTAACCAAAGTGAAACAATATGTGAAAAATGTATTGCCGATGCTATAAATATTTTAGATGAATTTATGAAAGCGTGAACTCAGTTCCCTATTTGGATTAAATAAGAAATCCCAAAACTCTTCTAAATGCTTTTAAAATGCTAATATATATATTTTTGTAACAACAAAAATAAACAAAAAACTGTATATTTGTGCACTCTATTAAAAAAAACTGATTTATGAATATTTTTTACGATACAGGAAAATACATGCTTCTGATGAAAAGGGTTCTAACCCAACCTGATCGTTGGAAAATGTTCTTCCGCCAGTTTCCCAAAGAGTTGGAAAAATTAGGATTGCAATCTCTACCGATTGTAATAATTATTTCGGTTTTCATCGGCGCCATCATGACCATTCAAACTAAGCTGAATACCGACAATCCGCTCTTGCCCACTTACACCACCGGACTTGTTACGCGCGACACACTTCTGCTCGAATTTTCATCCACAATATTGTGTCTGATATTGGCGGGAAAAATCGGATCAAACATTGCCTCCGAAATTGGCACTATGCGAATTACCGAACAAATTGATGCCCTCGAAATTATGGGTGTTAACTCAGCAAATTATCTGATTCTTCCAAAAATTTTTGCATTTGTAGTTATGATGCCTTTCCTTGTCATTTTCAGCATGGCTGTGGGTTTGATTGGCGGCTATTTTGTGGCAACATTTACCGACATTATTACTACAGCCGATTATCTTATCGGAATTCAATATGCATTTATCCCTTATTATGTATTTTACTCGCTTGTAAAATCGGTAGTTTTTGCATTTCTCATCTCATCGGTGGCGGCTTATTACGGCTACTATGCTAACGGTGGAGCTCTCGATGTAGGTAAGGCAAGCACCAATGCAGTTGTTAACAGCAGTATTTTGATATTGTTTTTTAATTTATTGATTACTAATTTGATGCTTAATTAAAAGAGCAATCCCGATTCCCGTCCCGATAGCTATCGGGAATCGGGACGGGAAAAGATAAATACAAAGCAATACTGAAACAAGGCGGCATGTTTCGACAGGCTCATCAACAGCCCCCCCCAGTACTACCAAAACAAATAAACCCGAAACGCTGAACACGAAACACGAAATAAATATGATTGAAGTTAAAAACATAGATAAATCCTTTGATGGGAACTTAGTTTTAAAAAATGTTTCAGCTTTGTTCGAAGAGGGTAAAACCAATATGATCATCGGGCAAAGCGGGTCAGGCAAAACTGTTTTAATGAAAAGCATCATCGGACTGCACCGGATTGACAAAGGACGTATTGAATATGACGGACGCAACCTTCCGGATATGAAAATGAAAGACATTCGTGTTTTACGACGTGAAGTGGGAATGTTATTTCAGGGATCGGCGCTTTTCGATTCTTTATCGGTACTCGAAAATGTAATGTATCCGTTGGAAATGTTTTCGAGAACAACGGTTGACGAAATGAAAGAGCGCGCCTATTTTTGTTTAGAACATGTGAATCTGGAAGAAAAATCCTTCCATTTATTACCCTCCGAAATCAGCGGAGGTATGCAAAAACGCGTTGCAATTGCCAGAGCCATTGCACTTCAGCCCAAATATCTGTTTTGCGATGAACCAAACTCGGGGCTCGACCCCAAAACTGCTCTGATTATTGACCGTTTAATACACGATATTACCGTTGAATTTAATATTACAACCATCATCAACTCTCACGACATGAACTCAGTTATGGAAATCGGAGAAAATATTATTTTTATCGAAAACGGAGAAAATGTATGGCAAGGTTCCAAAAAAGATATTTTTCATGTAGATAATCAATCATTAAACGATTTTGTATTTGCCTCCGACTTATTTAAAAAAGTAAAAGCAACAAATCAGTAATGTGAAAAAAGAAAAAAGAAAAAAGACTAATAAAAAGAGAAGATTAGCAGCGCTAACAAAATATAAAGTAAAAGTAATATTTGCCGTCAATAATAAGTTTATTTTAAAATTTAAAAACCGAAGATATTACATTTTTTAATCCAAAATCATTTCGATGAAAATAATTTCGTACAATGTAAACGGCATACGGGCAGCTTTAACCAAAAATTTCACACACTGGCTTCAAAGCGAAAATCCGGATGTGCTCTGTTTGCAGGAAACAAAAGCGCAACCCGACCAAATAGACACCATGATTTTTGCTGAATTGGGTTACACATCTTATTTACATTCGGCTGAGAAAAAAGGATATAGCGGCGTAGCCATTCTGACTAAACAATCGCCCGACAATGTAGTGGTAGGAATGAATAATCCTCGGTATGATGCTGAAGGACGGGTGATTCGTGCCGATTTCGGCGATCTTTCAATCGTTAGTGTTTACATTCCTTCAGGATCGTCGGGCGATGATCGGCAGGCTTTCAAAATGGACTTTCTTGAGGCATTTCTGCCATTCATACAAACATTACTTAAATCGCGCCCCAATTTAGTAGTTTGCGGCGATTACAATATTTGCCATAAACCCATTGATATAAATCATCCTGAGCGACAAAACGGGGTTTCGGGATTTTTACCCGAAGAACGTGCATGGCTCGACAGGTATGAAGCAACAGGCATGGTGGATTCTTTCCGCGTTTTCGATCAGCGTGCCGAAAAATACAGTTGGTGGGGTTATCGCGGGGGAGCGCGTTTCCGCAATGCCGGCTGGCGTATCGATTATCATTGGGTAAGCGAATCATTACGTTCACAGCTAACCGGTGCTGCAATACTTAGTGATGTGGTCCACTCCGACCATTGTCCGGTAGTGGTAGAACTTGAACCGATTATGTAAATATCTTCATTTTAATTTTAAAAAACAATAAATCTTTCAATTGTCAATTTACATGCTGTTAAATTGTTTTTAACTTTGCCTGTTATTAAATACACAACATTCTAATGAAATTAATTCCGTTTAAGTTTCTTCTGTTTTCTGCCATCCTCGGGCTATTCACATCGTGCGATTGGCTTGATACTAACCCAACCGTAGTATCAACAAATCCATCTTTTGTTTCGCTTAGTTTTGGTAAAAATGACAGTATTCCGAATATAAATAAAGCTGTTTTTAAATTAGTTTGGGATGGTTTATTGAATGACTCCATTATTGTCAACTTAGACTCACTGCCTTATCGCACACGTATCGACAGCGTGTTTCCTGCTTTTAAATTTTATAGCAGTTCAGCTGCCTATCTGTACCTTCGCAAAACTACGGGATCGGGAGTTGATACAGTGCTAATTACAGGTAAAGATACCATCGATTTTACGCGCGTTCTGAGAATTAAAAACATTGCGGCAGATACAAAAACAGAAAAACCTTATCCAATAAAAGTTAATGTTCATCAGGTTGAGTCTGAGTTATACACATGGAAACGATACGTTGAAAGTATATATACTCAAACAGCAAGCACACAAAAAGCGGTAACCCGAAACGACTCAATATTCTTTTATGCCGGCAGCGGAATAAATAATTATTTGTACGTTAACAAAATTGGTCAATCTTGGAACGAATCGAAAGTTACCGGTTTACCTAATTATTCTGATCTGAACAATATAACACAGTTTAACAACAAATTTTATCTGATAAATGACAATATTGAAATTTATTCAACATCCGATTGCTTTAACTGGAAGAAAGAAAACATTGCCAATATTAATTTTAAGTTTATTAGCTTCCTCTATACGCTGAATGGTAAATTGTGGGCTATTACTAAATCGAACATTGATCAGAAATATCGTTTTGCAAATACAGTAGATGGAATTACATGGAACATTGGTAATGAAATCCCGGTAAATTTTCCGGTGGGCGATTTTGCAGCTTTATCTTTTTATACGAAAAACGAAAAAGAAAAAGCCATTGTTTTGGGAGGATACTCAGCTGGCGGCACACTACTTAACAATGTATGGAGTACCGAAAATGGAACATTGTGGGTTGATTTCACTGTTGAAAATGTAACGTTGGACTCGCTATCGGGTGCCACAATAATTCCTTATGATGGTAAGCTATTACTTTTCGGAGGTATGAATATGTCCGGAAAAATTGTCAAAACTAATTACATGCAATCGATTGACGAAGGGTTAAGCTGGAGTATTCCAAGCACCACTTACAATCAACTTCGCGAAGTGATTGTAAGCGGAACCAGTACAAATTATCTCTATTATAAACCCAGAAGCTATCAGTCGGTACTGAATGTAGTTGTAAAAAACACAGCAAAAGGATACAGCGATTATTTCATTTATCTGATTGGCGGCAGGGACGAGAAAGCAAAGGTATATACCGATGTGTGGGTCGGAAAATTAAACAGATTGAGTTTTATCCAAAAATAATAATAACATCTACAACTGCGATTTTTAAAACAGTTCGTATGTTTTTTAAAATCGCAGGGAGTATTACATTGAAGTTAGCTACAAAATTATAAAAAAATAAAATAGCAGTTTAAAAAGTTGTATATTTGTAAAAAAATAAAACATGAGACAGATTTTTGACGAAACCATCAAAGAAACGCTCAATCAAAGACTTAGGAAATTAGAAGAATATTTTAATGCCGATGTCATTTTTCATTATGGTGAAATACATCCATCATTAGAAAAAGCATTTCGCGACTTTATTGAGCAGCTTAAAAAAGATACAGAATTTGACAGAAATAAATTAGTGGTTTTTTTGAATACTCCTGGCGGAAGTGCTGAGACAGTTGAAAAAATGGTTTCAGTTATTCGTTTTCACTATAAAGAGGTTTATTTCGTTGTACCAGATTATGCGATGTCAGCTGGAACAATCTTGTGTATGTCAGGAGACAAAATATTTATGGATTATTCTTCTTCTCTCGGCCCAATTGATCCACAAGTATATAATGGAAAAAATTGGGTGCCTGCTTTGGGGTATTTAGACAAAGTAGAAGAACTTATTGGAAAGTCTGCAAATAACCAACTTACAGAAGCCGAATTTATGATTCTTCAGAAAATAGATTTAGCAGAGTTAAGGAGTTATGAAATGGCAAGAAATTTAACTGTCGCTTTACTTAAAGATTGGTTGGTAAATTTTAAATTTAAAGACTGGAATACTCATAATTCAAATGGGGAGAACGTTACAAAAGCAGAAAAAGAAGCAAGAGCTGAAGACATTGCAAATAAACTTAGCAATAATAGTATTTGGCATTCTCATGGTAGGTCTATAGGAATTGAAACTTTAACTAATTTTTTAAAGTTAAAAATTGAAGACTATTCCAGTAACGAAGAGTTGAGAGAATTAATAAGAGGCTATAATGACTTAATTTGCGAATATATAATAAGATTAGGTGGTAAAGCGTTTGTACATTCAAGAGTATTTTTCTAAATTAGTAGCAAAATGGAAACAAAATCAACAACAGAAAGACTTGCAGAATTATTAGCAAAAGAGACGAAAAAATTTGCTAAAAAAGAAGGTTCTTTAAAGGAAATCTACTCAAAGTTTTCAAAAATTGGGATTGACACTAAGTCAACATACAGTTTCCCTTTAAAAGATACGATAGGGAAGACATTTAGAGAACAACTTCAATTTACATCCACAGAACAAAATCCACTGGCTAACAAAGGCTATGGGCAATAAGCGCTACAGATGAAATTTAAGCTCCCGATAACTATCGGGACTGCTCCGCTCAAAACTCCGTGTCGATGAACTAGTCTGCAGCCCGCAATTCCGTGTGGCACAATAACACTCCACCCATATCATAAATAAGAAAGCTCCGGATAGTTATTCATCATCCGGACGCTTTAAGAATTTAAATTGAGATTATCAATTTTTTCTCTCTAATTGTTTTTGAATTTTTTTAATAGCGGACTCAATAGACTTTTCGGGCTCAATAACATTAAATTCTCCCCAGAAATCAGGATCTGAAAATCCCGTAACTTCATCGCTCACAATAACGTTTGGTTTCAATCTATCTTTTCCTCGGGCAGGTTTAGCATTTTCAGCCATTTCATAGTCGGTAGTTGCCATTTCGATGGTAGAGTAATACGTTGTGTTGAATAGTTTTCTCTTCCAATTAATTCTTAATCCCAGTTCAATGCGGCTGTATCCATAATACCAGAGACCATCTTTCTCGAAATAATCAACTCTGTAATTAGCATTTACTGGATGTAATTTAGCATTCAATGGTTTTTTAATAATAAACAATCTGCCTGATTCTTCTTTGTTTTCAATATTCAGATTAAAAACTGCACTTTTTAGGGCAAGATTTTGAGCATCGATATATAGTTTTCCGTAATACAACGGATCAGGGTTACTTGGGTTTTGTTTGAAATCAATCACATATATCAAACGGTTATCCATTTTGGTCGAACGGTCGAAACGAAAAACGTAGTTTTCGGTTATTTTATCCGTGAAAATTAAATCGGGATATTTCATAATATCTAAATACAATGAGTTGAACGGACCTCCCTGTAGTTTAAAAATCACGGTATCAAGTTTGACGTAATCAGTTTTTTTGCGGGCTTTGTACATTTTCACCACGTCCGATTTATACGAGGTGTACGATTGCTTGAAGATATCAACAACTGCTTCGGACAACGAAACGTAAATTCTGTTTTTTTTTATTGTTTCGCGATAAAATGAAGTCAGTTGCATGTCTTTTTTAGAGTAATTTTCAGCTTTTTTTTCGAGCATAGCTAACACCAGCGATTCTGCATCTTTCGAGATAACACTAACTTCGGGCAATTCGATAGCAATTGGCTCAAGTTCAATTTTTGCTTTGTAATCGACAAACTCCGACGGTAGCACCGATTTATTTTTATACCCAATGAATTTGAATGATATTTTTTCATTGATATCTTCTTTAAAAATTTTAATCGAGAACTCTCCTTCAGTATTTGTAACCGTCGATATATTTGTTCCGTTTACATTTATATTTGTAAATGCAAGAGGACTTTTTGTTTCTTTATCGATTACGATTCCTTTAAATTCAATATATTCCGACCCAACAGGTGGGACAGCAAAGCCCACAACAGACACTAGCACCAACAATATTAAAACAACAATACGTTCGAGTATAGCTGACTTCTTTAAATTAAATGGTTTCATTTTGCGTTATATTTGAAATAAAACATTAAATATCAGTATCTTTTAAAACAATTAATAAAGTCAAATGTTTCTGCAAATCAAAATCCTTATGTATTTTTAACTTAAAAACTACCAAACTAAAAATTTAGCAACTTTACGGGTAGTATCCGTATAAACTACCATCAGGTACATTCCTTTTTCGAGCATCTGAACGTTTACAAGTTGAGATTCGTTTGTTTTGCCGGATTGTAACATAACACCTCCGATTGAATAAATCAAATAATTTGCGGGTTTAGTTTTCGACACATTTACATAAAGTTCGCCTGTTTCAGGTTTGTAATTAACATAAAATGGCAATTCAGCATCCGGACCTAATTCTGAGCCATTCCAGACGGCTCCTTGTAAATTTCCCCAAATATACTCAGCTAATACCGGAAAATCGATAAACGGATTCCTGTTTTTCTGAAAAGAATAAACAGCATTGTTCCGGTTTTTTTCTTTGTCGCTTACCGGATCGTTTCTGTGCCATTTCATCAACAGGTTGATGGCGTATGTATTAAAAACAGGATAAGTATTGTTAATGAGCATGCTTGAAGTACCCAAACTTCTCCAGTTTGAGGCATAATTTTCATAACAAGTTACCACGTACATATAAGCGCGGGCAAAATCTCCCTTGTATTCGTTGGCAGGCTCGAATACAGTACCCGAATAACCTGCAAAAATATTTGTGCCCACTTTTGAAACCCCATTCGAAAATGTGGGTGTTCCACCTACTTCACCCAACGGAAAATTCGATTTGGCACTGTTAGCCACTGCATCCGAAGGATAAAGATTATGCAAATCGGAATAGGCAACGGTTGTTTCGGGTGCAGCACTCCACCAGCTTTTCGGAAAATTATGTTCGCGGTTCAATGACGAAACCCATGAAGAACGCTTATTGCTTGAATACATGTCC
>JAURYY010000097.1 GCA_030653695.1 Paludibacter sp.
GATAGTAGTATATATAAGATTTTCAAAACAGCTTTGAAACAAGCTAAGATAAACAAAAATGTCTCTATTCATAGTTTACGGCACAGTTTTGCCACACATTTACTTGAAAATGGAACGGACTTAAGGTATATACAAAATTTACTAGGACATTCAAGCAGTAAAACTACTGCCCCGATAGACTTCGGCGAGAGCTCAGTCGAACGCTATCGGGGTACACACACATAACAACCAAAGGATTTGACCAAATAAAGAATCCGTTAGATAAAATGGAATTCTAAACACTAAATATTGAATGATTTCTAAATTTAACAAATTAGATAGGTGCACCCCCTATTATTTTTATTCAGAAACACAAAAATCTGCATATCAATATATTAGAAAACAAAGATAAATAAACTAAGGTCAAAATAAGTGTACCATAGGTGTACTTACACAGATGTTGGGTGCAAGGCTAAGAAAGATACGTACTACATTGAAAATTTGAAAAATAAAATATGAAAGCTAACGAAACAAAAGTTGATAAATTTTTAGCGACAAACGAAACAACCTTTGCAATTCCTGTTTATCAACGGAATTATGACTGGAATTTAGTTCAATGTAGACAATTACTTTTTGATATAATTGAAGCAGGTAGAAATGAAAAGATTAATGCTCACTTCATTGGAAGTATTGTTTATGTTCATGATGATGTTTATACTGCTTCGGGATTAACAGAATTGACAATTATTGACGGTCAGCAACGATTAACGACCATTACTCTAATTTACATTGCGCTCTATCGACTTGCTAAACAACTTGATAATCCTACACTTGTTAGTCGTATTCATAAAACTTATTTAATAAACGAATTTGCTCCAGAATCAGAAAAACTTAAATTAAAACCTACTGATAATAATAAAGATGCGTTGAGATATATTCTTAATTCCGAAGACGGAGAAGAATTTAAAGGTTATTCCAGAATCATTGAAAATTATAATTTTTTCAAATCACATATTACGCTTGAAAACTTTGAAACTGTTCAAAGGGGTTTGACAAAACTAATATTTGTTGATATTGCACTTGACCGCCAAAAAGATAATCCTCAAAGAATTTTTGAAAGCCTAAACTCAACAGGATTGGAATTATCTCAAGCTGACCTGATTAGGAACTATATTCTTATGGGTTTATCAAGGACTAACCAAGAAAAAATTTATAAAAGCTACTGGGAGTTAATTGAAAAAAACGCAAAAGACGAAATACTTAACAAAAGCAGAGTTTCAGATTTTATACGTGATTACCTGACATTGACAAACAAAGAAATTCCGAATAAAGGAGAGGTTTACATAAAGTTTAAAGCACAATATCCAACTACGACTATCGATGAATTAGAGTCAGTTCTTTCTAATTTAAAATCGCTTGTTAAGTTTTACAATAAATTGATAAACCCTAAAAATGAAATAGACAAGGACATTAGAACTCAATTGGAGTATATAAACAGATTGGAGATAAATGTTGCTTTCCCATTTTTAATGAAAGTTTATGAGGACTATTCAAATAGCGTTATTGACAAGCCAACCTTTGTAAACATTCTAAATTTAGTTCAAACATTTCCTTGGTCGAAAGATTTAATTTTAAGTTTTGAAAATATGTGGGTATTTTATCTTAATGAAGCAGATTACGCACGCTCCCACTTTTCAGCTCCAATAACTGGCTTTTATTCATCAATAAGCATTTATTTAAGTACGCTATTAACCGATTCGGTTATAGATGAAGTGATGCCTAAAATCTGTTCAAATATTGATTCGATTTTGAAGACGTATAAAAAGTAAAATCACAATATCTTAAGAGCAACTAAAGCGTTCTGCAATTGTGCATTTAATTATGGGAATATCCTATAGGACGAAGTTTAATTAAAATACAAAATCAAATAGCTAAAGTTTATAAAATGTCAACAAGATGAAGATGTAAATTGTCAGTGGCCATATTAATAAATCATATCAATAATGACGGAGGAAGAAACAAAAGGAATAATCAGAAAGAATGAATTATTAGCTAAAGGAAAAGAACGAAAATGTTTTGTTGATTGTTGTAATTCAATGACTATTTCTTCACATTTGCTGCAAAAAAACGGAATTTTAAACAGAATATCACATCAAAATCATCTATATGAAATTGGAATAAATCCGTTTAATACTCCTTCTTTCAATTTTCAAAAAATTGGTATAAATAAAGCTCTTACTTTTCCTGGATTTTGCAATAAACACGATACCGAAATATTTAGAGAAATAGAAACCAAGTCTATTGATTTTAAGGATTATAGAACAAATTTACTTTTCTCATATAGAATTCTAGTTAACGAACTAAGGAAAAAGGAGATTTTAATTGACTGGTATACGGAAAACATTAATAATAATGAATTACGCACCCATATCACGCCTGATTATTTTTATAGACTTAATGAGAGCATAAATGGTTATAAAATGGCGCTAAATGATGGGAAGTACTATTTGAAATATTTCAATTTAGATATATATCAGAATACAAAGAATTTTTCTTTTATGACATTTGAATTGCCATTTATTGAAATATGTGCTTCAGGAGTGTTCAATTATGAAAATTCATGTGAAATAGTTTTAATGCCAGAAAGTCAACCATTAACAGACATCTATTTTAATCTTTTACCAATGGACAATAAATCTATTGTAATATTTGGAGTATTAACAGAAATGAAAAATAAATGTTGGGATTACATAGAAGATTTCGCAAAAGGCAGTAAGGTATTTTCATTAAAAAAAGTTAGTGATTTATTACTCACGAATGTTGAAAACTGGTTATGTTCTAAATCCGTATATGAAAAATTAAAATCCAATGAAACTGTAATTGTAGAGGAAATAAAAAAAACAAATCAAACTAATATTGAAAGGCGAACGTTGGACTTTAATATGTTTGAATATATTGATTATAAAAAAAATACGTTCGCAAATACGTGGTATAGCTAATAAGGGGTTCAAAGATATGCAAAAGGTTTTAGCCATCTTCAACTCTTTTTGTACATTATTATGTAATCACCCTGATTTAAATTCTTCATTAGATTCAGAAGAACATTATTGATTTAACGATTAATTACAAGCATTATGAGCAACTCCAACTTACCAGCCATTAGACAAACAGAAGCTCTACAAAAAATAGAGCAAAAACTTGCTTTAACGAATAAACTTTTATCTGAAATTGATGACCAATGGTTAATTGATTTCTCGGTTAGAAATGCTCAATTCTTCATTAAAATTATAACATTCTATTACAATTTATCAGAAAATCTATTAGATAAATATGAAAATAATTGGAATTGGAGTTGGTTATCAAGGAATTGTTCACGTTTTTCATTGTACCTACTAGTGAAATATAAAGATAAGTGGAATTTCCCATCAATAAATCACACCACTACTTTTCCTTGGCCTATTGAACTGATTGAAAAATTTAAAGACGAATTGGACTGGAGTTTTCTATCTATGAATAAATTATTACCATGGTCAATTGAGTTTATTGAAAAATATAAAGACAAATGGAGCTGGGGAAGACTATCTTCAAATGATTCTTTACCTTTATCTATTAGTTTAATTGAAAAGTATAAAGATAAATGGTTATGGGAAAGTGATTATATTTTTGATGGGTTATCAAGAAATAGTGCCTTACCTTGGTCTATTGAAATGATAGAGAAATATAAAGATAAATGGAGCTGGCTAAAACTATCTGGGAATGATTCATTACCTTGGACATCTGATTTGATAGAAAAATATAATAATTATTGGTGTTGGGGTAGCCTCTCTCGGAATGAATCATTACCATGGTCAATTGAGTTTTTTGAAAAATATAAAGACAAATGGGATTGGTTTCTATTATCATATAATACTGCTTTACCATGGTCTATGAAATTTATTGAAAAAAATATTAGTAAATGGTACTGGCCTGTACTATCTGGTAATGAATCTTTACCATGGTCAATTGTATTGATTGACAAGTACAAAGAAAAATGGGATTGGAAATATTTATCTGAAAACAAAGCCATTCCTTGGTCAATTGTATTGATTGACAAGTACAAAGAAAGATGGGATTGGGAAAATTTATCAGAAATTGAAGACTTGCCTTGGTCGAAAGAGTTAATTGAAAAGTATAGAGAAAAATGGAATTGGGTAACATTATCATGTAATAAATCATTGCCATGGTCAATAGAGTTAATCGAATGTTATTTGGATTTGTGGTATTTTGGTTTAAATGAATTTGAAAATGGATTATCTAAAAATGATGCTATACCTTGGTCCTTTGAATTAATTTTGAAATTTGAAAACAAATGGAATTGGAATGTTTTAGTTTTAAACAAATCTATTTCATGGACAAAGGAAACAATATTGTGGTTTGAAGATAAGTTTTTAAATTCAACTTTTGATGTCCAAAATCGTATATTTTTTAGAGACTGTATTTTTACAATAAATTTACTTACATTTATTACAGACAAGGTTATAGAAAATGTAATGTCTAAAATAACTGAAAATGAGTAAAACCATGCAAACACAAGCCTATTTTGAAAACATACAAGAGCAAATAAAACAGGATCTTAGCAAAGCCAAACGTTCTATAGTTATAGCTGTGGCATGGTTTACCGATAAGGAATTATTTGGGTTGATTTGTCGGTTGGCTAATCAGGGAATAAATGTACAACTGCTGTTGATGAACGATGACATTAATAATCAGTGCGGTATTGCGTATGAGTTATTGCAGGATGCAGGTGGTAAAGTGTGGAAAATCGGGAATGGAAATAATGACACTTTGATGCACAATAAGTTTTGCGTAATTGATCAACAAGTGGTTATTAATGGTTCGTATAACTGGACAAACAAAGCCAAACAAAACCACGAAAGTATTACCGTGATTCAAGATGCTGAATTGGCGTATCAGTTTGCGATTGAATTTGAGCAACTTAAAAAACGATATTTTGGCGAAAGTGTTGAACAAACGGTGTTGGATTACAGTAAAGTTTGCTTTCGGTTGGAAACGCTCAAAAATGCCATTTTATTGGAAGACGAAGATGATATAAACTACCAAGTTAATAAATTACGCAAAGGAATTTCAGCCACCCACGAAAATGAGCAGATTGGAGCTATAAACGACATTTTGAATTTTACCATACGTAAAAATTACGGTGAATCAATGAGACTGATAAACGAATTTACGACACGTTTTCGTTCCATTACGGTTTATGTCGATAGCGAAATTATGGCTATGCACTTGGAATTAAAAGTATTGGAACTTCAAATCAGTTCGCTCGAAGATGAGCGTATGGAAATTGAGAAACTGTTGTTTAGCTTTGAAATCCGACATAATCAGGAATTGGGCGATTTAATATCTAAATTACTGTATTTACGAAAAGAAAAGTTGAATAAAGAAGCGCAAACCGACACAAGCAAAAAAGCCGAAGCCGAAGAAGCTAAAAAAGATTATCAAAGTTATAACGAATCGTTGGACGAAGCAAAAAATGAGAAAATTCAGGAGTTAACCGAAGATGAACTAAAAGAAATCAAAGCCAAATATCGGAGTGCTTCTAAACTTTGTCACCCAGACGTTGTAGATGAAAAATACAAAGAAATGGCAGAGCAGACTTTCAGAGAATTACAAAAAGCCTACGAAACAAATGATTTAGAACGAGTAAGTGAGATACTGTCGAACCTCGAAAAAGGATTTTTTACCAACAAATCGGAAAAAGAAAACGAAAAGAAAGAATTGATTGCCACACTGAATCAACTAAGAACCAAACGAGACGAACTGGAAAAGGCACTGGTTAATCTGAAAACCTCTGAAACTTATAAAACTGTATCAGAAATTAGTGATTGGGATGCATATTTCGAAAATATTAAAAGACAATTGGAAGAAGAGATTGGAGGAATGAAAGCAATAATTTAATCTTTAAATTATCCGTGCTCATCTATCCGTCTATCGTCCAAAGCCGTTCGTGAAGATTGTGGTTTTTGTTCCAGTAATTGGGTTTGTGTTGGTTGTTGAACTTCCGCCATTACTATAGTTTGTGTTTTTTGTTCCTGTGATTGGGTTTGTGGTTGTTGTAGCACTTCCACCATTACTAAAATTACTATTTGTGTAATTTGTAGTTTTTGTTCCTGTTATTTGATTAGTCGTTGTTGTTGAGCTACCACCATTACTAAAATTACTATTTGTGTAATTTGTAGTTTGAGTTCCGGTGATTTGGTTTGTAGTTGTTGTTGCACTTCCACCATTACTAAAATTACTGTTCGTGTAATTTGTTGTTTTAGTACCAGTAATCGGATTGGTAGTTGTTGTTGAGCTTCCACCATTGCTATAATCTTTGTTAGTGTAGTTTGTAGTTTGAGTTCCAGTGATTGGGTTTGTGGTTGTTGTTGCTGTTTGAGAAAATAACAAAGATGTACACATTAAAAATGCAGTAGCAATAAAAATGATTTTTTTCATAATACACTATTATTTATATGCTTACTCTTTTTCAAGGTTTTCAGCTTATCCTTTTTTTTAACAAAGCTATTTTGATTCGTCAAAGATAGAAATTTAATTCCGTAATATTACATAAAAATATCTGTATTTCGAATATCACTGTTCGCAGACTTTCGCTAGCGATGAATATATATTTCGAAAAATAAAAAGATAATTGGAAGACAAGATTGGAGGAATGAAAGTGATTGAGATTTAAGATGCTTATTGTTAAAAATGTAAGCTATAGTATTTTATTAAAACATTTTATCTTATGTCAATACTAATAATCGGAGTTGGGGAAATTGGTGCAAAGATTGCCGGAAAAATAAATCAGGAAAAAATATCAGGAGTAAATTGTGCTGTAGTTGTCAACTCCATAGAACCAGAATATCCTTCTATAACAAAAGGTGTGAATATATGGGATGGAGAAATGCGACAATCTGTAGATAGATCTGAACTTGCAAAAAGATTAGCAGTAGACAGCCAAGAGTTAATAAAGTCATTGATTATTGAAGGAACAAGTAATGATTGGAGTTTAGAAACTGAGTGACGATTCACATTATCATATTAATCTGGTCAAAATTGAGACAAATTCTTTGAAACAGAAGAAAGATTAATCGCCTAAAAAGCAAAAAAAGCCACAGCAAGTTTGTGTTTATTTTCAAACGTCTTGCAGTGGCTTTTATAGCTTTTTGATAATAGGCAGAGCGGTCACAGTACATTAGTTCTAACTTTATGGTTAAGAAAAAAAGAAGCCGATAAAGCTAAAACCAATGAACTGTAAGTTAATTATGGCGGTTGTGAGTTTGAGTAGTATTTTTAATACAGAATTATTTTGTCCAGTTTTTTATCAAATAAACTGGACAATTTACTATCTTTGCAAAATAATAATTTAGTATGAAAACAACTGATTCAATTGCAAATACGATAGACAGACTTCCAAATGGATATGTGTTCACATACACAGA
>JAURYY010000110.1 GCA_030653695.1 Paludibacter sp.
GATGAGCAGGTTATGGAAATGGCACTGATTGAAAATATTCAACGAGAAGATTTGAATGCCATTGAAATAGCACTTACTTTTTATCGACTGATGGAGGAATACAAGCTGACACAGGAAAGGTTGAGCGAACGTGTGGGGAAAAAGCGCACTACTATTGCCAATTATCTGCGTTTGCTGCGTTTACCCGCCGAAATTCAGATGGGAATAAAAGATAAAAAAATAGATATGGGACATGCCCGTGCTATTCTGGGACTGAACAATCCGGCAAAACAACTTCATTTATACGAAGAAATATTAAAACATGATTTCACAGTACGCAAAGTAGAAGAATTTGTACGTCGGGCTACTGAAACTGAAAATATTCCCGACAATTCAAAACCAGCCGGTTCGCAACAATTACGTAATCTGAAAGAATATGAGGAACTTAAAACACAATTAAACCATCTTTTCGGGACAAAGATAAATTTCGTTTGCGACACAAAAGGAAAAGGGAAAATATCAATTCCATTTGCAAGCGATGAAGAATTATCACGTATTATGGAGTTGTTCGACAGAATTTAATTTAAAAGTTGAGTGAAATTATTTGCTAACATATTAATTTTCATATTTGTACTTTTTCCGGTAAAAGGATTATGTCAGATTGCTGATACAATACCCAATGAAAATAAAAAGGAAACGATAGTTCCCGACATAAAAAAAACTGCGAAGAAAGAAATTATACAACAAAACGACACTGTTGAATTGAAAGCATTTAAGCCCGACCCGATACGAGTACTTTGGATGGGGGCTATCGTGCCTGGTTACGGTCAGATAATAAACAGAAAATACTGGAAATTGCCGATTGTATATGCGGGGTTTTTGGGATTAGCTTATACAATAACGTGGAACTCTGTTCGTTATCAAGCATATAAAAATGCGTATCGCGACATAATTGACACCGATGAAACCACAAACAGTTTTTTAGAAATATTGCCCAAAGGTTACACCGTAAATACATACGGCGGAATTTCGGCATATACAAATGTATTGAATTCGGGCATGGAGAAATTTCGTTATAACCGCGATTTAAGTGTCATAATTTCAATTGCTTACTATGGTTTAACCTTAGTTGATGCATTTGTGGACGCTCAGTTATACGATTTTGATATCAGCACAGACTTGTCACTTAATTTAAGACCTGCGTTGTTAGTAAACCCTTATGGGCAACGCAACACCCTCGGGGTACAGTTTTGTTTAAATTTAAAATAAATACACAAAGGAAATATTACCGAATGAATTTTAAAAATATTTTTACAATCGGAACAATGTTGTTATTAAACATTACTGTTGCATTTTCGCAGGGTCGAACAATTAATCCCTCTGCAAATGACAATAAAGTTGTGGTTGACTCATCAATAACAGTTCCGCTTGATTTTGATAATACGCTTGATAATTTACTGAATTCCTGGATTGTTAAGTACTCCGAATCATCGAATTGTATTACAGGCGAAGTGCCATTAGATTTAACCGATTCGATTTACAAGGTTCGGTTGTCAAAAATGCCAAACGTAATGGAAATGCCATTCAACAATATTGTTCGTTCGTTTATCGAGTTATATACAGTGCGTAAACGTCGTCAGATGGAATATATGATGGGCATGAGCGATTATTATTTTCCACTTTTCGAACAAGTACTTAACGCCAACAATCTCCCGCTTGAACTAAAATATCTGCCCATAATTGAATCAGCATTAAACACAACGGCCGTTTCGCGCATGGGGGCAGGAGGTTTGTGGCAGTTTATGGTTGCCACCGGAAAAATGTATGGTCTTGAAGTGAACAGTTTAGTCGATGAGCGCTTGGACCCTATTAAAGCAACCCATGCTGCTGTGCGTTTTCTGAAAGATTTATATTCGATTTACGGTGATTGGCATTTGGTAATTGCTGCTTACAATTGCGGACCAGGCAATGTAAACAAAGCCATCAGAAGATCGGGTGGCAAACGCGATTATTGGGCTATATATCCGCACTTGCCTGCCGAAACAAGAGGCTATGTGCCTGTATTTATTGCTGCTAATTACTCGATGTATTATGCTGCACATCATAATATTTGTAAGGCAACAGTAAAAATGCCAAAACTTACAGACACCATTATGGTGAATGAACGAATTCATTTTGAACAAATATCGAATATTCTGAATATTCCCATCGAAGAAATAAGGTTACTGAATCCACAATATCGCAAAGACATTATACCGGGCAACATTAAATCTTATTCATTATGTCTTCCTTTGCATTGCGCAACTAATTTTATCGACAAGTACAACGATATTGTTGTTTACAAAGCCGATTCGTTGGTGAATACAAGAAGAAGTGAAATCGAAATAGCCCAAACGTCGGCTGCAAAATCACCCGGAGGCTCCGGACAAGTTATATATCACACCATTAAGCAAGGACAGACATTAAGCAGTATTGCATCACGTTATGGCGTATCGGTTGATAAAATCAAAAAATGGAATAATCTCCATACTTCAAAAATACAACCGGGTAAGCGACTTAAAATTCTCAAATAATAAAATTTGAATACTATGGATAAAATATATTATTCCATATCCGAAGTGGCTGACATGTTTAAAATTAATCAATCAAATCTGCGTTTTTGGGAAAAAGAATTCAGCAAACTGAAACCAAAAAGGAATGAAAAGGGAACACGTTTTTATTCAAAAGAAGATATTGAAACAATAAAACAGATCATATTTTTAGTAAACGAACAAAAACTCACCCTGAAAGGAGCGAAAAATAAAATAAATCAAAAATTGGATGTTGTAGCTAAACAACAAAGCATAGTAGAACGTTTAAAAAAAATCAGACAAGAGCTGAAGGGAATATCTAATGAATTATCAAAATAAAACCATGTTATTTACAACATGGTTCACAATCAAAATTTAAATTGCTAATTTGTTGATTTATTTTTTGGTTTTTAAATTATTATACCTTATGAATACAAGAAGCAAATTAATCGTCATTTTATATCTTTTTTTAAGTATTTCAACCCTATCGCTGTATGCCAAAAACCCGCGAAACGTAATTTTCATGATTGGTGATGGAATGGGTATATCACAAATTTACGCAGCTATGGTTGCAAATGGCAATACCCTAAACCTTGAAAGATGTACATTTACCGGTCTCGTAAAAACATATTCTTTTAATGATTTCACTACCGATTCGGGTGCTGGAGGCACTGCCTTGGCCTGCGGAGTAAAAACCAAAAACTCAATGATTGGAATGACTCCTGATTCAATTGCTGTTGAGTCGATATTAGAGGTTGCCGAAAGAAATGGTTTATCCACAGGGATGGTAGTAGCATGCGCAGTTACACATGCCACGCCTGCTTCGTTTATTGCTCATCAGCCCAATCGAAATATGAACGAAGAAATTGCATCCGATTTTCTGAAAACAGATATAGATGTATTTATTGGAGGCGGGAAAAAATATTTTGCCGAAAGAACCGACAACCGGAATTTAATCGATGAATTAAAACAAAAGAATTATACGGTGGCTTATTCGATGAATGAAGTAATGGCAGTTAAATCGGGTAAGCTTGCCGGATTGCTTTACGATGATCAAAATGTGGCAATGCCCGAGCGCGGAACCATGCTTGCCGACGCAACTATGGCTGCAATCGATATTCTTGACAATAACAAAAAAGGTTTTTTTCTGATGATCGAAGGTTCACAAATAGACTGGGCAAGTCATGATAATCATGCTGAAAACGTAGTAAGAGAAATGCTCGATTTTGATCAAACCATAGGAAGAGTGCTCGACTATGCAGAAAAAACCGGCAATACTTTAGTTATTATTACTTCCGACCACGAAACCGGAGGGATGACAATACCAAGTGGAAATATTGAAAAACGTCAGTTTAACGCTCAATTTTCCACCAAAGGTCATTCGGGTGTTCCTGTACCTGTTTTTACTTTCGGACCAGGCGCTCAGAATTTCACAAGAATCATTGAAAATACAAGCTTTAAAAGCAAGATAGAAAAATTGCTGAAAATCAAATAACAATTTGAAGCTAAAAAATTTATATCGAAATCGATTTTATTTTTCTAAAAACATTCAATAGATGAATAAAATTGAATACCAGATACAAACCATTCGGAAAATGATAGCATTGTACTGTAAAAAGAAACATGCTAAGCCTCAACCCTGCGATGAATGTGCTGATTTATATGAATATGCTAAACTACGCCTCGAAAAATGCCCTTATGGAATCAAAAAACCGGAATGTAGAGATTGTACCATTCATTGTTACAATGAAGTGATGCGCTCTAAAATGAGACTGGTGATGCGATTTTCAGGTCCGCGAATGTTATGCTATTACCCTTTGGACTTTTTAAAACATGCTGTCAGCAAAAAAAGAAAATGACTATCGGTATTTGTACTCAATTTGATTTTTTGAAATGGAGCCTGTTGAGTTTTTAGAAAAATATCTATCAGAAATTGTATTTGGAATCAATAATTTAAAGCTGAAATTAGCTAAATCTATAAAGTTTAGATTCATCGTGTTAACATCATTCTATTAAGGTTAAAAAAATAATCACTACATTTTAAAATTGGGTAAACTCCACACAATCAGCGATTATATTTTATTTAATATCTTTATTTTCAATTTTTAAAACCTTAATAGAAAAAAAAACTTCCCTTATTCCCTTATTTTTCTTTTGATAAATCAATCATTAAATTGACTTTTTGCACAAACATAATTGGTTATTTGACAACAATACTACCTTTGGGTGCAAAAGCCGATACTCATTTAAAAAAAAAAGTTACACTTAACAATAAAACACTGATTCAGAGATGATTTTAGTTTATCTTGAGAATATTCAATCGTCCGAGAAACTATTAACCGGTGCTTCAAAATTAGCATCGCAACTTGGTAAAACATTCGGAGTAATTAGTACGTCCATAAACAATACTAAAAGCCATAAACAAGAAATTTCAATCCTTCTGAACAGTTTAAACATCAATGATTTTTCAATATTTATTCACGAGAATAAACTATTGGATTTATTCTCAGTTTGTGAAGAAGTTGATGCATCATTTTTATTTTTACAATTAACCGAATACCGCACAAAAAAAATTCAACAACTATTAAACGCCTGTCGCGATTTACGCATTCCATATATTATATTCAGGGATGATTTCGCCGAGTTGAATACCGATCAAGTTATAGTACCAGTCACTTTTTTAGAAGAAGAAATTGAAAAAGCCCAGTTTGTTTCGGCGTTCGGACGATTTTGCGGTTCAGAAATACTTTTATTACCTGCTAATGATTATGGTTCGAAAGCAGCTACTAATACAGGAAAGATGACAGAACTTTTTAGCAAATTTGAGTTCAAATACTTCATTCAGAAAGCTGAAAAAGATAGTTTCAAGGTAGAAAAAGAGGCATTGAAACTTGCCGAAAAAGAAAATGCAGGATTGATTATTATGTCAGCTTCGCGCGATTATGGGCTTGACGATACACTGTTTGGTCCCAAAGAATTACATCTGATTAAAAAATCTACTACTCCCCTACTGTTAGTCAATCCACGTGGCGACTTGTATGCGCTGTGCGATTAATGAAAATCATCTCTAATGATATAACTTTCCGAACATAAGATTATATTCAAAAAAAACGTTTTGTTTTCAAAAAAGCTGATGTACAAATATTTATGTAAATAAACGAAAATAGATGAATGAAAACTGAACTGTTTTTCAGCGTGAATACAGAAAATTAAACAGAAATTTCACTTTTTTCAATTTTCCACAAAAAAACAGCTATCTTTGTAATTCAATTTTTTCAGCAAGTCTTTAAAAGCCCATTTTGAGAAAATGCAGGAGCTTACACTCATAACGCCGACTTTCTTGTTCTCGGCTATTTCATTGCTTTTATTAGCATATACCAATCGGTTTCTTTCTTATGCTCAATTAGTCAGAACGCTGAAAGACAAGTATATGGAAGATCATTCTGCTTTGACCCATGCTCAAATCATGAATATCAGAAAAAGAATTCTACTGACCAAAAACATGCAGTTGATTGGTGTAGCAAGTCTGTTACTTTGCGTAGCCACCATGTTTTTTATTTACATTGGATTACAAACGCTTTCGGTCTATACTTTTGGCATTGCACTTGTATTTCTTATTATTTCATTAAGCTTATCGGTAATGGAAATCCGCATTTCGGCTAATTCGCTGATTATTTACCTGAGCGATATGGAAGTTACAAGGAAAGAAAAAGTTTAAATTAAAAGTTCAAATTCAGTGTTTTACGTGTAAATTTCTACACTACATTAAGGTTTGTTAAATTAAGATATTAAAAAGGTTTTTTGAAAATGAAAATTATCATTGCAGGTGCCGGTGAAGTTGGCACTCATTTAGCAAAGTTACTATCGCGCGAAAACTTCGAGATTCTGTTGTTGGACGAAGATCCGTTGCGGTTAAAAGATTTAGAGTCAAGTTATGATTTATTGACTTATACAGGATTACCAACATCGATAAATGACTTAACCGAAATCGGGGTGCCCACTGCCGATTTGTTTATAGCAGTAACTCCATCGGAAAGCGTGAATATTACCGCTTGTATGCTTGCCAAAAATCTCGGTGCAAAACAAACACTTGCACGTATCGACAATAATGAATATTTACTTCCGAAAAACATGGAGTTTTTCGACAAACTTGGAGTTAATCATCTTATTTATCCCGAAATGCTGGCAGCACGCGAAATAGTGGAGTCGCTCAAAACAAGCTGGTTACGACAAAACTTAAGTTTCTGTAACGATGCGCTTATTTTGTTGGGTATCAAAGTGCGGAGTAATTCGGTGATTATCAATCATAAATTCAGCACCGGATATTTCGATCATGGTAAATATAGGATAGCTGCCATAAAACGTGCCAATAAAACAATTATCCCTACCGGAACCGATGAGATAAAGGAAAACGATATTGTTTATTTTATCACCACACGCGACAATCTTGACTTTGTTCGCGAGCAAGCCGGAAAAGAAGATTTTCCGATACGAAACATAATGATAATGGGAGGAAGCCGAATTGCCCAGAAAACGATAAAAGCATTACCTACAAACATTGCAACCAAAGTCCTCGAACGCGACAAAGATAAAAGTTATGTACTTGCCGAAAAACTGAATAATTCAATGATAATCAATTGCGATGGGCGCAATATTGAGATTTTGAAAGAAGAAGGAATTCAGGAAATGGATGCTTTTATTGCAGTTACAGCCAACTCCGAAGCCAATATTTTAGCATGTTTGGCTGCCAAGCGTCTGGGTGTTAAAAAAACAGTAGCCGAAGTAGAAAACAATGATTATATCCAATTAGCCGAAAGCATGGACATTGGTACGGTGATCAATAAAAAAATGATTGCTGCCAGCTACATCTACCAAATCACACTCGATGCCGATGTGCTGAATGTAAGAAGTCTAACATCGGCCGATGCCGAAGTGGTTGAATTTGTTGCTAAAGCCGGTTCAAAAATTACCCGTTCAAAAATCAAGGATTTACATCTCCCCGACCGAGTAAACATTGGTGGCTATGTTCGTAATGGCGTTGGGAATATTGTGAATGGAAATACTGTAATTTTGCCAAACGATCATGTTATTGTTTTTTGCATATCATCCGCCATTCGAAAAATGGAAAACTTTTTTAATTAATGACCCGCGATTTCAATTATAAATTAATATTTAAAATTCAGGGAAGTTTACTCATTGTCGAAAGCGTTTTAATGTTTTCGGCTTTTCTTGTATCATTATATTACCGCGAAAATAGCATTGCCTACGATATATTGAAAAGCACAGGTATAGGATTGTTAATCGGGTCATTATTATTGAAATATGGCTGGAACGCCAGCCCGAACATTGGGAAACGCGAAGGGTCGATCATCGTTACCATGACCTGGATTTTGTTCTCAACAATCGGCATGTTGCCGTTCATATTCAGTGGAAACATCCCTAATTTAACAGATGCATTTTTCGAAACCATGTCGGGGTTTACCACCACCGGTTCATCTATTCTGAATAATATTGAATCACTTCCGCACGGCATATTATACTGGCGCAACCTTACTCAATGGATTGGAGGATTGGGAATTATCGTTATTTCTATTGCAATACTACCCATTTTTGGCTTTTCCGGGATACAAATTTTCTCAGCCGAAGCCACCGGTCCCACAAAAGACAAAATTCACCCAAAAATAAGCGAAGTTGCCAAACGTTTACTGCTTATTTATATTATACTTACCATATCCCAAACCATCCTGCTTAGTATTGCCGGCATGAGTTGGTTCGATGCGGTTTGTCACTCATTTTCGACAGTTGCTACTGGTGGTTTCTCGACTAAACAAGCCAGTATTGAGCATTTTAATTCTCCTTTTATTGAGTATATCATTATATTTTATATGCTTTTTGCCGGCGTTAATTTTTCACTGTATTATTTTCTGGCGAAACTGAAATTTAATAAAGTATTTGGAAATGAAGAACTCAAAACTTATCTGATCATTATCATTGGTTTCACTGCCATTCTCACAATATCACAGATTGATTTCAGTACCGGATTATCGTTCGCTCAGTTTGAAGAATATTTCCGTAAAGCTTTTTTTGTTACCGGCTCTACCATCACCACTACCGGATTTGTTACTGTTGATTACAATGTATGGTCAACCTTTACATTGTATCTTATTATTATTCTGATGTTAATCGGTTCTTCGGCGGGCTCCACTGCGGGCGGAATGAAAATCATAAGGGTTTTATTCGTTTTTAAACACAGCTACTATGAATTTAAGCGCTTTATACATCCCAACGCTGTTTTTCCGCTGCGTTATGGCGGTCGCGCTTTATCCGAAAATGTAATTGCACGAATTCTTGCGTTTGTTCTGTTATACTTAATTTTAATATTAGCTGGTTCTACATTTTTAAGCTTTACGGGTTTGGGGTTTATTGAGTCCTTGAGCGGAATGATTACCAGTTTGAGTAATGTTGGTCCCGGACTGGGAAGTATCGGTCCTTTATATAATTTTTCGCACTTACCCGATGTCTCAAAATGGATACTATCATTCTCGATGTTAATAGGACGGTTAGAACTTTTTACCGTTTTATTGATTTTCACCCCGGTTTTTTGGAAAAAATAGTATTTTTTGATTACTTCTCTCAAATTAAAATGTAATTTTGCAGCCGCTTTTTTGAACAACTGTTTTCTAAACTAATTGGCAGATCAACTTTTTTTGTTGAAAATTTGTTCTATAAAATTATACAAATTCAAAATATCGAAGTAATTCCCGTATTAATTTTTTCTCATCACAACTCTAAAGTATTTGAACTATTTATTTTCAAATAAATGAACAAAAAATTCAATTATCGTCTGGTATTCAGAATGATAGGAAGTCTAATTCTTGTCGAAAGTGTGGTTTTATTGCTTGTCAGTCTTGTTCCTCTGATTTATGGCGAAAATGATGCGGGTTATTTCCTTATATCGTCAGGTATAAGCACTTTGCTGGCTGCGCTTTTTCTTTTAATTGGTCGTAACCCATCGCCCACAATCGGTAAACGCGAAGGTTCGGTAATCGTTACCTTTACCTGGATAGTTTTTTCGCTTATCGGACTTTTACCATTTTGGATGAGTGGCAGCATTCCTTCATTTACCAATGCTTATTTCGAAACCATTTCGGGTTTCACCACAACAGGTGCTTCAATATTAAATAATATCGAAGAGTTATCGCATGGTATGCTATTCTGGCGTAGTATGACGCATTGGATTGGCGGCTTGGGAATTATAGTTATTTCGCTGGCAATACTGCCGGTATTCAGCGTTAGTGGCACCCAACTTTTTGCTGCCGAATCTTCGGGACCTACCAAAGATAAAATTCACCCAAAAATAAGCGAAACCGCTAAACGCTTATTTCTTATTTACGTAATTCTCACCACTGCTGAAACAATATTGCTGCGATTGGGTGGTATGAATTGGTTCGACTCCGTTTGTCACTCATTTGCTACCATAGCTACAGGAGGTTTTTCAACAAAACAAAGCAGCATCGCCTACTGGGATTCACCCTATATTCAATATATATTCATACTTTTCATGATACTTTCGGGTATTAATTTCAGTTTGTACTACTTCGGGTTTAAAAATAAACTAAAAAAAATTAAGGAAAATGAGGAGCTTCGTTATTTCCTTATTATACTTTTTATTTTCGCATTTATTGTGAGCTTGTCACTGATTGATTTCTCGAAAATACAAAGTTTTCAAACCTTAGAAAGTGCCTGGCGCGATGCATTGTTCACTGTTACATCACTAATGACTACCACCGGATTCAGTACAGCCGATTATATGTTGTGGAAACCGCTTACCTGGGTTATTTTGCTTATGGTAATGCTTACAGGTGCTTCGGCAGGCTCAACAAGTGGCGGTATTAAAATGATTCGCATTGTGATTTCGGCAAAAGCTTGTTATTACGAGTTCCGACGACTTATCCACCCCAATGCAGTCATCCCTGTTCGTTATAACCATTATTTGGTTCAGACTGATGTATTAACGCGTGTATTGGCTTTTGTAGTGCTTTATTTGGTTGTAGCAGGATTCGGCATAATGGTCTTGGCCATGTCGGGTATGGGATTTATTGAGTCGATTGGCGGCACAATTACTTGTCTTGGCGGTGTTGGTCCCGGTTTTGGCGGAGTTGGTCCCGCCGGAAATTACAGCGAAATACCCGAGTTCAGCAAATGGTTTCTGTCCCTTATGATGCTTGCCGGTCGTCTTGAACTTTATACTGTATTTTTATTATTTACACCCGCATTCTGGAAAAAATAAAAATAAATCATATTGGACTTTAAAACAATAAACCGCAGGTTATTCCTTCGGTTTATTTGTTTTAATGATTATCCGCAAAGTGTGCAGAGCAGTATTAAATGATTTTAATTTGAAAAAGAATGGCGTAGCCATGAAATCTTCGTAGAAAAAATATAAAATATAGAAATTGAGGGGCATAGCCCTGAAATCTGGGATTTAAGA
>JAURYY010000135.1 GCA_030653695.1 Paludibacter sp.
GTATGGCTCACAAATTCCGGCGCATACTGACATTGAATGGAAGTAATGCCGCTTGTGAAAGTTCCGCTGTTGTTTGCCCACAGTTCATATTCAAACACGTAGGTTCCTTTTGGCAAATAGGAGAAGAAAAACTGAGTGGATGCATCTTTGGTAGTTTGATAATAGCAAACGCCTTCTTTCCACTCGCAACCTGAACGCTGGTTTACAGGCTCAAAACACGAAGCGCGCAGGTCTTTCAAAGCTACAAATTCCAAATTTCGGTCAGTGGTTATTACAAGTCGTGTTACGATTTTATCTCCATTTTTCAACTGAACCTGTTCGATAGGAATCATTGTTGTTCCTTGCTTTACAAATAATTTCTTAGTTACTTTCAGTGCACCGCCCTGTCCTTGCACTTTGTCCTGATCCTGATAATATTGCCAATACATAGCACCCCAACCAATCGAGGTGTTAATGGGGGTGCGACTTGAAGTTGCGCTCCCAATTGAAGTTATATTGGAGGTGCGACTTGAAGTCGCGATCCCAATTGAAGTTACAGTTACTTTTCCCATTGCCGGACGAACATCAACCACAGGAATTGTTTGTTTGAAATAGCCCGTACCGGCTTCAACGTTGGCTGGTTCGAGGGTTTTAGTACCAATTTTAATTTTCACCGAACCTTCGTTTGCCAACCAGTCGCTGCCCTGAAGAAGCAATGCGTAAATAGCGTTAACCGATGCAATAGGCGAATCCCAACGTTGCGTTTGTTTTTGTTTGAGCAACCAGATTTTCATTTCATCCACATCAGCCGCGTTTTTCGATATTTCGGTAAATGCTTCGATAATGGCTGCCTGTACTGCAATTGGGCGTTCGTTCCAGAAATAACCCGATTTATTTTTTGCCCAATACATACCAAATTCATCTGTTTTCAATGCATTTTCTTTCAACGATTTTAGGATTTCGTTGGCAATCTGAGTTTTACCATTTCTATTGGCAACCACAGCCATCATGGCTTTGCCGTAAAGTGTGAAACTTGTCCAGTATTTTTCCGATTGGGCTGTGTAGAATTTTACAGCTTCTCTGGCTGATTCAAGCACCGGAATTTCGGGATATTCAGAACGTGTATGCAAATAGAACAATTGCATATTTCCCACACAATTTACTTTCTGATAATTTTTATTGTATTTCTTCAGTTCTGCAAAATCACGTGAAATTTCTAAATCCAAATAAGTTAAGGCAGAGTTGACAGTTGATAGTTGATAGTTGACAGCTCCTGTAATTCTTTTTAATCTAGCAAGATTCAAAACAATTTCCTGTGTAATGTAGCGGCTTTCGGGCATACCTTCGAACCACGCGAAACCGCCGTTTGGCATTTGCAGTTTCATCAGTTTATCCAAATATTGTTGACTTTGATTTTTTTGCATATTCAGGTCGAACAAAAGGGCGATTTGACGTTTTTGTTCCGTTTCGTCTTTGGCAGCCATTACCCAGGGCGTTTCTTCCAAAAGCATATTTTTCAACTCGGTATTTTTCTGCAAGTTCGACAATAAAGCTTCCCTGCTTCCTTTGGCATTTTTCCATTGATCGAAAATTTTGGCAATTTTCGGATTGGAATTGGCAATAAAAGCAGCCAACGAATTGGCATAATAAGCCGTGAAATAATCCAATGCATTCTCGTTTTCGGGAGCCGAAAGCGTTGGCAATGCCTGAACAGCATACCATGCCGGATTCGACGAGAATTCAACTGCCAGATTTTGTGTTTCCACTTTCGCACCGTTTTTCAATAAACTTTCGAACTTAAAGGTGCGTGTTTGATTGCCCCGAATAATCAACGGCAAACTTTCGGTAATCAGCACTTTATCGGGCAAAACAGGTAAGTATTTCTGCTCACCATCGCTGAAATTACCGGCAGTTGCAATTACTTTACAAGTAACTAACTCGTAAGGTAAAAATTCACTTATCTCCCACTCCACTGCTTTGGTTTGGTTAGCTGCCAGTGTTATTGTTTTCGGTTTATTATCTTTCAATATGATGGGTTTCTCCGTTGCCGGATCGATCAATTCAAAAACCACATCGGCTTTGAGTTCTTTGTCGGTCAAATTAATTACATTGGCACTCAACACCAACTTATCCGAACGGCGAACAAAACGCGGTAGGTTCATTTGTACCATTAAGTCTTTTTGCGTTACAACTTGTGCTTCACCTTGTCCGAAATATAAATCGGCTGTATGTGCCAGCATTTTCACATTCCAGCGTGTGAGACTTTCGGGCGCAGTAAATGAGAATTTCACATTTCCCTTCGCATCAGTGCGTAACTGAGGATAGAAAAAAGCTGTTTCGTTAAAGTTGGTACGAATTTGAACCGGTTTTGGTTTTGCTTCTTTTATTTTTTCAACTACTTGAAAAACAATATTATCTTTTGATTCTTCATTCGAGACAGCAATCCCTGCCATTTTTCCCTGCATTGCATCACTTACACTCGATACCGCCATTTCACTCATTACCATATCGTTCCCAGTCCTGCTTTTGGCTCCCCTAATCCTGATCGGGCCACCGTAATATCGTCCACCAAATTCAAGTCCGAACCAATTCAACCTGTCCAAACTTAATTCACTAACTTCAGTGAAAGGACTCGAAAACTGAGCATAACCCGCACTTTTCGCATAATTTATTGTACAATTCCACGATGGTGAAGCATAAAACCAATCGCGATACACCGGATTGAAACTCCAACTGTGCGGACGAATCACATCGAGAGAAGCATCGTACATTCCTGCTAATAATTCAGCCGATTTTGCACTGTCAGTGATTTCAGGAATGGTAATGGTCCATTCTGCCTTTTCGCCCGGCAGCAGTTTATCGCGGAAAACACTTAGCTTTGGAGTGAGTTTTTTCTCCATAATTTTCCGTCTAAGCCGTATTTGCTCAGTGAAAAATTTCTCCTCTTTCATAAAAGTAAAAGCAACAGTTACACCCGATCCGTATTCATCTTTAAACGGAATTTCAAAACTTTTTATCTCGTTATTGAAAGTAATCCATTTGGTTTCGAGCACTTTATTCCCCAGCATAAGTTCGTACAAAACAGGAGTATTAAGCGTAGAAGTTCCAAAACGTATCAGTGCTTTTTCGCCCGGAAAATATTCTTTGTCTTCAACTAACAACCATTTGTACGTTTTTACCGGCGGTTTTTTATCCTTTAAATCATATACAATAAATACGTGTTCCGATTTAACTTCGTTTCCCCACGCGTCTTTAGTTTTCAGAATTAATTTGTATTGTGCTGATTTTAATTTCTTTAGATTCAGCATCAGATTTTTGTCTGTTGTATTGAATTTTCCTGCCTGAACTTTTTCTTTTATGATTGCATCGGTTTTAACTTTATCATTTTCAATAAAATCGATCCCGATTTCTAATTGATAAATTTCATAATCAATCACCGAGTTGACTTTTTCACCATTCAGTGTTTCGGTGTAAACAGCTAATTTTGTTTCTTCATTTTTTTCAATTTTATCAGGCACAGTGGCAACGATAAACAAGGATTTATCGCCCACCGAAATGGATTGTTCGCCTTGTTGCGTTTCGCCTTTGGGGTCGGTAACATCGGCGCTCACCCTGTAGGTATAGAAATTTCCGCGCCAGTTATCAACCTGATTAATCGCTTTTTCAGGAACAAATGAAACATCAAAATTTCCATTGGCATCAGTAGTTGCAGTTCCATTACTAATTTCTTTTTCAGGTTCATTCCACCACCAGCAAAAACGGTGTGTGCTTCGGATTACACGATATTTCACTTTTGCATCACCAATATTGTAACCTGCATAAGCTTTCACATTCCCTGCAAGTTTTACTTTTTCACCAAAACGAATTTCTGCTTTTGGTTTTTCAATTTTCACTTCAAAAGTGGGGCGTTTGTATTCTTCCACATAAATTACTTGTGAGAAATTACCAGATTGTAAACGGTAAGCACCGTTCAATCCGCCATCAGGCAACACAAATTCACCCGCAAACGAACCAAATTCATTCGTTTTAAAGGTTTTTGAACTCACTTTTTGATCATTGGCATCTATAAGTAAAACTTCGTACGATGCATTTTTCACTACCTCGTGTTTCTTTTTGGAAACTATGTATGCAATTCCTTTAAAATAGACAGTTTGCCCGGGACGATAAAGAGACCGATCGGTGAAAATATTGAGCTGTGGTGTTTCACTGAATGTAGGTGTACTATTATAAAAATTTGCATAAGATACTGAAGAAAAATATGCATCTTTCCCACGTTCAAAAAAAACTTTGGTTTCGTAATAATTGGTGTTGAAAGGTATTTTACATAAACCATCACTATCAGATTTAGATTTGTTCTTCAATTCATATTTGTAGCCGTTACCAGTCCATTTAGGTTCATAAACTCTAACCTGAACGCCAGCTTGTTGCAATCCGGTTTGTCGGTCAAGCACATACATGTTTTGCAATTTGGCAACATTAACGCGCTGGATAAAACCAAAATCGGAAACTATAAAAACCGTATTCGAAACCTTTTCTTTGTCAGTATTGCCTTTTGGCGTTATACTAAGTTCATAAATTCCATATTCTTTCGACTTAATGATCAGGGTTGTATCGGTTTCTCCAAAATTTGGGTCCTGTTTCAATTTTATTTCACGTGTTTCCAGCAAAGTACGTTTAGGGAATGTCTGATATCTGTTTTGACTGTTTTGTTTGAATGTGAAATATTCAAGTGAAGTGGCATTTATACGATAAATATTTATTTGCAAAGCAGCAATATTAGTTGAATTAATATTAACTGCCAGATCTCTATCTGGTTTCAATACTTCATTATGTCTGACATTCAAGATTTTTTGAGTAATTATTGCTTGAATATTTTTTAATAAATCAATGCGCTTATAATTCGGAAAACGTTTTATTCCATCTTGACAGATATCGTATGCTGTTTTTTTGAACGCTTTATTTTCAGCAGATTCTTTGCTTTTTTGTAAATAATAATCAGCCTTTTCGGAAATAATTTCAACAACAAATTCATTTTTAGTAAACTTTTCTTCCAAAGCAGATAATGCTTTAAGATAAAGCTCATCATTGTTTGTTTTGCTTTGTAAATATTGAAGTCGGTTTAAATCTGTATAAATTAAGGCTTCAGTATTTTTTCCTTTCAAATGAAAATTCAATAATTGCCGGAATGTTTCAATTGTTTGATTTTCAATCGACTTTAGATACAATGAATCTTGTTTAATTGCAACAAACTCAGATGCAGGGGAAAAATAAATTTCAGTTGCAAGTGGATTTATTAAATTGGTCGCTCCTGCCATTTCAGCTAAAATATCAATCTTTCGATAAGCTAAAAAATCGAAAAGTGTGGGTTGAAGCGTACGGCTGTCATCGCCTTTTTCGAGCAATGCCGCAAATTTCAGGGCATCGGTTTGTTGGAGAATCTCAGCATTTTGCATTGATAATTCCAAGAGTTTCGAGATTTTGTCGAAATAAATATTTTTTGTCCATTCTTTAATATCTTCAGGCACAAATCCGGCAACCACGGTTCGGTTATTAATATTCCGCGAATTGTTCTGATAATACTTAGCATAAAGTTCTGCGGTCATCGAATAAAGTAAAGCACGATCGGCAGGGTCGGTGCTTTTTTTTGTAAATGCTTCGAATTCACTTATTAGTTCCGGTGCTTTATCCGGATTTTGTTCCATCGTAAAACGCATTTTGTAAATCAATGCTTTAATTAGCTCAACTGAGTTTTTATCTTTTTGAGCCTGAACCAGAATTTCTTCAACTTCTTTCAAAGCCGACTCTGTAAGTTGTTTTTCGGCTAACTGATTTATTTTTTCCCAACGCAGTGCAAAAGGGATAGCTGTTTTTTGAGCTAAAATAATTCCTGAAATAACGATTACAATTACCGCTATGAGCTTGAAATAATATTTCATATAGGTGAGTTTTTTGAGTTGGTATAGATTTTACAAATATAATACCAATTTACGGGAATGCGAAGCTGTTCAACCATTAACTTTTCAACCATTCACTAACCTTGCTGAAGCTAAGTTCAAAAAAAGAACAAACATGAAAATATCTTTTCTTACCTTTGCAAAACAACAAAACTACTTTCGTTGTTAAAACAGGCAATTACTTTCTTTTCATTAAACATTCTACATTTTTCACTGTGAATTCAACCAAAAATATTCTCAAAATATCATACCCTATCATTCTGACCCTTGTGGCGCAAAACGTTATCAATGTAACCGACACCGCATTTCTGGGGCGGGTGAGTGAAGTGGCTTTGGGGGCTTCGGCCATTGCCGGCGTGTTTTATTTTGCAGTTTATATGGTGGGGTTCGGGTTCAGTCAGGGCGCACAAATACTTATCGGACGACGAAATGGTGAAGAAAATTATGCTCAAATCGGTCCAATTTTTAATAACAGTTTACTGTTTAATGGATTCTTTGCATTAATTTTATTTGTCGCATCCATTTTCGGAATGCCTCATTTAATGAAAGTATTGGTTAGTTCCGATAACATCTATATTGCCACCATGGAATACTTAGACTGGCGCATTTACGGCTATTTCTTTGTATTTCTGAATGTAGTTTTCCGTAGTTTTTATGTTGGAATAACTGATACCCGCATACTCACCACTTCGGCATTTATCACAGCTATTACCAACATTATATTCGATTACGTTTTAATTTTCGGGAAATTCGGTTTTCCTGAGCTTGGAATAGCCGGAGCAGCCATTGCCTCGGTCATTGCCGAAGCAACAACCCTTGGATACCTTATTTTTCATACTTTCTTTTATGCCGACTTGAAAAAATACGGATTATTCTATTCCTTGCGGTTCGATTTTAAAACAGTGGTACAAATACTGAATTTGTCCATTTTCATCATGTTTCAGTTTTTTATTTCCATTTCCACCTGGTTTGTGTTCTTTATTTTTATCGAGCGTATGGGCGAACGACCATTAGCAGTAACCAATATCGGACGTAGCATGTATATTTTACT
>JAURYY010000147.1 GCA_030653695.1 Paludibacter sp.
ATATAGCTAAGTATCTTATTCACTTAATGTTAAAAAATATTCCTTATTAATCAGTAATGCCTTCTATGCTTAATTTAAGACAGTTTTTGAAATAAAGTTTATTTCAAAAATAAACACTTGTTCTAAGCAGATAACCAGTAAAAACTATATAAAGAGGGTTTTAAAATTGCAGTAGCATCGAATAAAGTTCATATTGCAACCGTGGAACTTGCGGGTAAATTTTTTCCTGACATCGAATTTACGTCTGTTTTGGGACAACGCGATGGCTATCCTGCGAAACCGAATCCATCTATTTTGGAAGAAATCATTAAAATGGCAGGAGTTGAGAAATCGGAAATACTCTATGTAGGCGACTCGGGAGTGGATGCCGCTACCGCCTACAATGCAAAAGTGGCTTTTGTGGGGGTTTTGTGGGGTTTCCGTTCTCGAAAAGAACTTCAAGACGCTGGAGCAACACAGTTTGCAAAAAACACCGATGAATTGTATAAATTGGTGGTGGCATGACAACCGAGTTGTTTATTTTGCCAATTGAAATAACTTTTGTTTATTTGTGATTCAATCCACAATAAATTGCATGAACAAATTAAATCACACAAAAGAATATTTGATCATAATCTTCTGCTTTTACTTGTCCTTTTTGTATGGATACGAATTTACACCTATCGTAAAGCAGTTTGCAAAAAAGGATTATGCTGCCTCCAACCAAAACTGGGCAGTAGCGCAGACGGCCGATGGTATTATGTGTTTCGGGAACAACGAAGGGCTGCTCTCCTTCGATGGTTCGGTTTGGGAAACGCACCTGTTGCCGCATCGCAAAATTGCGCGTTCGCTTTTTGTGGATAACACCGATAGAATTTATGTGGGCTCGTTCGAGGAGTTTGGATTTTTTGAGCGGAATGAATATGGCGAACTTTTATATAAGTCAATTTCGGACAAGCTAAGTAATTACGAGATGAAAAACGATGAAATTTGGAATATCCTAAATTTTCAAGGCACAATTATTTTTCAGTCGTTCACTTCCTATTTTACTTACGATGGTAAACGGGTCGAAGGGTTTCGCTGTCCGTACACTTTTTTGTTTTTTGGCATTCACAACCACAATATTTATACCCACACCAATCAGTCGGGACTTGGAATACTTCAGTTTAAATCAAACAAAGTTACTCCGCTTAAAAACGATGTTTTCAAATCGCCAGTAATCAGCTTTTTACATTTCGACAAAAAGCAGACCTTGCTTGTTACCACAGGCGATGGACTTTTTTTGTACGATGGCCGAACCATTGTGCCATTCAGAACTAACGCCGATGAAGAATTGAAACGCTCGGTCATTAACCGCGCCGTTATCTCAAAAAATGGGTTAATACTTCTGGGTACCATACTAAATGGCGTAATTGCCGTAAACAAAGATGGCATTAAACAATGGACGCTCAATAGCAGTAATGTTCTGCAAAACAACACAGTGCTGGGTATGTACTGCGATATGGATGATAATTTATGGCTGAGTTTGGACAAAGGTATTTCAATGATTCAACTAACCTCCACCCTCCAATATATTCGGTCATTCAACCCTTCGGTAGGTTCTATATATACATTGCATTATAAAACACCAAACTTGTATTTGGGCACAAATCAAGGTTTGTATGTATCAGAATTTAATGGTAATAACATTGAAAAAGTATCGCTCCATTCAGCAATAAAAGGACAAGTTTGGAATTTAAGTACATTCGACCAGCAAATATTTTGCGGAAACAATGATGAAACACGCGAAATAACTACCACTGATGCCAGTATTGCATCACCTGTTAAAGGCGGCATTTGCATGGCAAAAGGTATTATTCGGGGACAAGAGGTGCTCGTACAAGGCACTTATTCGGAGCTTTGCATTTATTTAAAAAAAGATGGTAAATGGAAATTCAGTCATACCGTTGAGAATTTTTTAAATCCCATTCGGTACATTGCCATTGATTATGCCGGCACAATTTGGGCAACTCATTTGCATCAAGGACTTTATGCCATTCAGCTAAATAACGATTTACGAAAAATTGAGCACTTAGAAACATATACAACGCTCGATGGAAAAAACTCGTTTAACACGAATGTTTTTACAATAAATGGCAGGGTAGTATTTACCGATCATACAAAATTTTACACTTACGATGATATTGGAAAAAAAATAATTGTTTACCATGAGCTGAATGAACAGCTCAATAGTTTTGCGCAAGCGTACCGTATCTGTCATTTTAAATCAAATTTGTACTGGTTTATACGGAGTGGCGAAGCCGCTTTGGTTGAAATTAGCGCAAATAAAATAAAATTGCTCGATGAGGTACAATACGCTCAATTTCAAAATCAAACTGTGGATGATTATCAGAATATTATTCCTATTTCGGACAGTTCGTGTATCTTTACGCTCGAAAATGGGCTGGCTTTGTACAACATTAAAAACAAAACACATAAGGCAGCAACGGTAAAACTTCGCATGAAATCGGTATTATGCAGAGATAATGAATCGAAAACACGAACATTTCTTTCATTAAACCAATCAACAATACCAAGCATCTCATTCAGTCAAAACAATATCTCCTTTACTGTTTTTTATTCTGATTATTCTCAATTAAACAATTTAAACAACAGGTTTAAATTAGAAGGGTTGGATAAAGTGTGGAGTGAACCAACTGTTGATGCTCGCAAAACATACAACTATCTACCTTATGGAAAGTACAACTTACAAGTTGAAGTTTTAACCAACAGTGGCTTTACTTTGGGACAACTTCATTATCGTTTCGAGGTGTTACCTCCTTTTTACTTAACAAATTATGCGATAGCAATTTATTTTCTTCTGACCGCATTACTTATTTATTTGATTGTGTTGTATATCATGCATTTATTTAAAATAAAAAAAGGGAAAATTCGTCGTGAACAAGAGGAAATTCGACGCAAAGAAATTGAAAAGCGTGAACAACAAATCATGGTTTTGCAAAACGAAAAACTCGAAACGGAACTTACTCTCAAAAGCAAAGAACTTGCCGAATCGACTATGACTATCATCAAAAAAAATGAAGTTTTAGTCAGTTTCAAGGACGAAATTACCGCTCAAAAAAATGTACTCGGCTCGCAATACCCAAACAAATACTACGATAAGTTAGTGCGAATGCTCGACCAAAACCTGTCGTCGGAAGACGATTGGGCAATATTTCAAACTAATTTCGACCGCATACACGAAAACTTTTTCCGGAACCTGCATATTAAATATCCGGAACTCACCTCTAACGATTTACGTTTTTGTGCTTATTTACGTCTTAATTTAAGTAGCAAAGACATTGCTCACTTGATGAACATTTCGCTCAAAGGAGTTGAAGTTGCCCGCTCGCGCATCCGTAAAAAGATAGGCATTCCTTCATCAAAAAGCCTGACTGAGTTTATGATTGAGTTTAAATAAAAAGGGACATATTGCAAAATCTTTATTTTTTATCAACTATTTCAAATCTTCCAAAACTTCCTTCGCTTTTTTGCCATAAACTCACCATCCACCAACTCATTCAGGTGGTTTTTAGCTGCTGATTTTTTTGTTAAAAATACGTTATCACCGCAAATTCAAACTGGTTGATAAATATCTTCTTAAAAGCGGCAAGGTTATTTTGTTCATAAAAGAGCAGCATTGCTTTTTTGTATTCTATGGCATCAATTGTACGGAACGAAAGGGGGCAGAAACCTTGCGATAGCAACAAGGAATTGCTTACCATACGTGCTGTGCGCTTGTTACCATCGCTAAATGGCTGTATGTATGACAACAAAAGAAGTGCAAGGAGTGCTTTTTCGAAAATATTTTCACGTTTGTTTATTAATTTACAGGTATCGTACAATGCTTCTCGTATTTGATGTTCGTTGTCGAGCGGTTTGTAGTTTGTACCTGTTACACCCACAATGCCGGTTCTTATATTGCGGTTTACGTCCAATTCTTTTATGAGTATGCTGTGTATATCTTCAATTTTATTTACTTGAATCGGATTTAAATAATCCGAATTTTCAATTATAAAATCCAATGCTTCTTTGTGGTTGAGTAACATTACCGCCTCATCTTTTGTTTTTCCTTCGGCTGTTAGTTTCTCTTTGAGCAAACGTTCGGTTTCTAAAAGCGAATAGGTATTGCCTTCAATCTGAGATGATTTCCAACTCAGGTCGATGGCTAATCGCTCCAATTCTTTCTGGTATTCGGTGTGGTTGAGTTTGGCTAACTTAAGTTTAAAGTTGCTTTGTAGCTCATTTAACCGTTGTAGTTCGGCATTGGTAAACAAACTGACCTTAGATAAAACTTCAGTAATCAAATCGAAATTGAACGTGTTTTTTATCTTTCTCTCATCAATCTCGACTTTAAAATAGGCATCAATGTCCATCTCCTCAAACAATTCGCAAACTGTTGAAATGCCATATTTACTTGCATTTCCGTTTCCCTGCTTTATTAACCTTTAGTCATAAACTAATTGACTCAAATACCGCTTAAGCGTTGAGTAGCCCAAATTTAGGCTAAGTCCTTCGTGTATATCCTTTGACGAAACAAAGTTGTTTTGTCTGATATATTTTATTATTTCGTCCTTTTTATTGTTTTGCATATTCAATAGATTTAACTGCTAAAGCCCGCAAATATATAAAATTAAGCCCATAATTGCAATTAAATGAGCTTTAACTGAATTTGGGCTCATTATGATGCATTTTTGGGCTCAAAAGGGATGAATTTAGAGCTTTACAAACTAAATTTCAAATCTTCCAATACTTTCTCGCCCTAAAACTCACTATCCACCAACTCATTCAAGTATTTTTTGGCTTCGGGCTTGTTGTTCAGTTTCAGTTCGGAAAGGGCTAAAACTAATGCAAAACTTTATAATAGCAGCTTTTGGGGTGTCGATTACCGCCAGAAACGGTGGTGTATTTTCTTCTATGTTCAGTGTTTCCTACAAGTGATGCATAAATTGAGTAAATATGGCAAAAGTTTTAATATAGGTTGTGTGTTTGTTTCATTTATTTTCAAAATAAATGATGTAAGTTACATATCAGTATATCTGTATTTTAATGTTGATTATTGAATTGTTGTAGTACTAAAATAGGGGCTAATTTTTCAGCCTTTTTTTTTGTAGTATTGTTATTGGGGCAACAAATGCAACTTTGTCCATTATGTGCTGTTATATTTGCACCGTTGTTATTCGCCAAAAAAATTATACAATACACAATATGAAAAACATTGCGCAACTTATTTTAATGTTATCAATTATTCTGCTGGCTTCGTGCCAACAAAAAAAATCCGATCCTGCATCAATCATTGAACAAAAAGTTGATTCTGTACTCAAGTTGATGACGCTCGAAGAAAAAATCGGACAAATGGTGCTCTACACCAGCGATTGGGATATAACCGGACCCACACTAAAAAAAGGGTATTTAGAAGACATTAAAAACGGACATTGCGGAAATATCTTCAATGCACACACCACGGCTTATGTGCACAAACTTCAGAAAATAGCGGTCGAAGAATCGCGTTTAGGTATTCCGTTGCTGTTTGGCTATGATGTGATCCACGGACACAAAACTATTTTCCCTATTTCGTTGGGCGAATCGGCTTCGTGGGATTTGGTGGCAATCGAAAATGGAGCGCGTGTAGCTGCCATCGAAGCGGCAGCCTCCGGATTGAATTGGACATTTGCTCCTATGGTCGATATTTCGGTTGACCCGCGTTGGGGTCGCGTTTCCGAAGGAGCGGGCGAAGACCCTTTTCTGGGTTCGCGCATTGCCGAAGCCCGTGTTCGTGGTTTTCAGGGTAAAGATAACAATTTAGCCGACACGCTTACTTTACTCGCCTGTGTAAAACACTTTGCTGCTTATGGCGCACCACAAGCGGGTCGCGATTATAATACGGTCGATATGTCGCAACGTGTTTTTCTCGACACTTACCTTCCTCCTTACAAAGCTGCAATTGATGCAGGCGCAATGAGCGTTATGACTTCGTTCAACGAGTTAGATGGCGTTCCGGCAAGTGGTAGCAAGTATTTACTCACCGATTTACTTCGTGGCAAACTTGGATTTAAAGGCTTAGTTGTTACCGATCACACTTCTATCAACGAAATGGTAAATCATGGCGTGGCTGACAATGATGCCGAAGCGGGATTATTAGCCGTAAAAGCGGGTGTGGATATGGATATGCAGGGCGAAGTGTTTTTCAAGTATCTGAAAAAACAGGTGGATGATGGTTTGGTGGAGGAGAAACTGATCGACGAAGCAGTTCGCCGTGTTTTGCGTGTGAAGTTTATGCTTGGTTTATTTGATGATCCATATAAATATTGTAACGAGGCTCGTGAAAAGCAACTCGTTTATGCTCCCGAACATTTGGAAGCGGCATTGGATATGGCTAAAAAATCGATGGTGTTGCTCAAAAACAACAACAATGTTTTGCCTTTGAAAAAAGGAGAAAAAATTGCGGTTATTGGCGAATTGGCTGCTTCAACCCGCGATTTGTTGGGCTCGTGGAAAGCAGCCGGCGATTGGGATTTTATGAAATCTACTCTTGATGAATTGAAATTGTACAATGGCGAAAAAAACATATTCTTTGCCGAAGGTTGCAAGACCATAGGCAATGATCGCAGTGGATTTACACAAGCGATGGCAACTGCTCGTAAAGCCGAAAAAATAGTGCTTGTAATTGGCGAAAATTGGGACTGGAGTGGCGAAGCTGCCAGCCGCACAAACATAAAAATTCCGGGCGTTCAAACCGAATTGCTCGAAAAACTAAAAGCACTGAATAAACCTATCATTGTGGTTTTAATGAATGGTCGCCCATTAGATTTGACGCGCGAAAATGAACTGGCTGATGCCCTACTCGAAACTTGGTACGCAGGCACCATGGGCGGGAAAGCCATTACACAAGTGCTTTATGGCGAATACAATCCTTCGGGAAAATTGACCATGACTTTCCCAATGAACGTAGGACAAATACCTTTGTATTACAATGCCAAAAATACCGGACGTCCTATTTATTTACCCAATGATAAAGATAAATACAAATCGAAATACATCGACAGTCCCAACGACCCACTTTTTCCGTTTGGTTACGGATTGAGCTACACTACTTTTGCATATTCCGATATCAAATTATCATCGAACGAACTGGCTGCGAAAGGGGATTTAAAAGCTACGGTTAGGGTAACCAATACCGGAAAATACGATGGCGAAGAAGTGGTACAGCTTTATGTTCGCGATTTGGTGGGCAGCGTAACCCGTCCGGTAAAAGAACTGAAGGGTTTCGAGAAAATAAGACTGAAAGCCGGCGAAAGCAAAGTGGTTACGTTTACAATTACGCCCGATATGCTCGCTTTTCACAGGTTGGACATGACTTATGGTACCGAACCGGGCGATTATAAATTGTTTATGGGTGGAAATTCGAGGGATGTGAAAGAGGCTGGTTTTAAATTAAAGTGACCCCTAACCCCTAAAGGGGGATTAAATTAGCACATTACATTTATTATTTTGACAGGAAAGTAAATATAAAAACAAAACTAACTTCATTCCCCTTTAGGGGGCAGGGGTAAATATTATGAAACAGATAATCACCATATTAAACCTTTTAATACTAATTGTTGGTTTTTCCAAAGCAGAAAATCTGAATTATATTGTTCCTTCTGAACTGAACGGAAAGGCATATCCGGCACACGTTGAGTTAAGTTGGGAGAACAGAACCGGTTTTGTGTATGAGATTTACCGTTCAACA
>JAURYY010000170.1 GCA_030653695.1 Paludibacter sp.
TTCGAGGAATACGCTTACGAACAAGATGGTGTAGAATATTGGTTTGCACGTGATTTGCAACAACTGTTGGATTACACCCAATGGCGAAATTTTGTAAACGTCATTGACAAAGCCAAAGAAAGTTGTAAAACCAGTGGTGAAAGGGTTTTGGATCATTTTGCTGACATCAGCAAAACGATAGCAATGCCTAAAGGTGCGGAGAAAATTATCGACGACCTGATGCTCACTCGTTATGCCTGTTACCTTATTGCTCAAAATGGCGACCCTAAAAAAGAACAAATTGCTTTTGCACAGAGCTATTTTGCCATACAAACTCGCAAACAGGAATTAGTAGAAGAGCGTATTCGACTGAATGAACGCCTACACGCCAGAGAAAAATTAGCGACTGCCGAAACCGAACTTTCTAAAAATATCTACGAACGAGGTGTTGACAATAAAGGTTTTGCCGTAATCCGCAGCAAAGGAGACGGGGCTTTGTTTGGTGGCAATAACACCAGTGCCATGAAACGCAAACTCGGCATTGCCGAAAACCGACCATTGGCTGATTTCCTACCTACGATTACCATTTCGGCAAAACAACTGGCAACAGAAATAACCAACTTTAATGTACACAAAAACGACTTAAAAGGCGAAGCCAAGATTACAACCGAACACGTTAAAAACAATACCGATGTAAGAGAATTGTTAGGAAAAAGCGGCATAAAACCTGAACTATTGCCTGCCGAAGAAGATGTTAAAAAACTGGAACGCCGTGTAAAAGCGGGCGACAAAGAAATTGCCAAAAATAAACTAAATCCGACTAATGAAGACTGAAGAGTATAGATAATAACCAAAATAGAAAGCAAAGTGGGCAAAAAAAAGACCAAGTTGTTTTCCCATTGCCAGAGGGTTATAGCAATTTTGAAATTGTGCAACGCACCGTTGCACAAATACTGTGACGAAGCAATATAAAACACAATTTTGAATTAGTTTGACTAACATTTATGTGATTTATGAGGCAATTGGCAAGTGAATACTCAATTATGAAACAAGCTGATTCAGAATTAGAAAATGCGACTTATGGAAGAAAATAAATTTGAAATTGTAAATGATAATTATCAGAATTTGGTGAGCCAGATTTCTGAAACTTATTCCTATGGTTTTAATAAAGCTGTTGCTGCCGTCAATTCCAATATGATTGAAACTTATTGGAAAATTGGTGAGCATATTGTTGAATTTGAGCAAGGTGGAAAAATTAAAGCAGAATATGGAAAAGCTTTATTGCCAAATTTGTCAAAAGATTTGACTCGTTCTATCGGGAAAGGCTTTAGTTTGAGTAATTTAAAGAGAATGAGGCAATTGTATGTCTTATACTCAATTGGTGCGACAGTGTCGCACCAATTGAGTTGGTCTATCTATGTAGAACTGTTAAAGATTAACGATCCTCTCGAAAGGTCTTTTTATGAAAAACAAACAATTATTGAAAATTGGAATGTAAGAGAGCTGATTAGGCAAAAACAAACTTCATTATTTTTACGGTTAGCTGCATCGAAAAATAAAGAAGGCATCATGCAATTGGCGAAAGAAGGCTTGATTGTGAAGCAACCCACCGATATCATCAGAGAACCTTGCGTACTCGAATTTCTTAAAATACCCGAACCCTACCATTTATCGGAAACCGATTTGGAAACTCGCCTGATTGACCATTTGCAACATTTTCTGCTGGAATTGGGCAAAGGTTTTGCTTTTATTGGTCGCCAATACCGCATTCCGGTGGGGAATCGTAATCATTATGTCGATTTGGTTTTTTACCACCGCATACTAAAATGTTTTGTGCTTATTGACCTCAAAAAAGAAGAAGCTGGCTACGAAGATGTAGGGCAAATGAATATGTACCTCGGTTATTTCGAAAACGAAGAAAACACCGAAGGCGACAACCCGCCAATAGGCATAGTGCTGGCAAAAGAAAAGGACGATTTGCTGGTACAATATGCCATGCACAACATTTCATCGCAACTTTTTGTGAACAAATACCAACTCTATTTGCCCAACAAAGATGAACTCAGAAACTTAATAGTAACCCAATTGCAAGATGAGAATGAAGACTGATATGAAAAAAGGTTGGGAAATAAAAAAGTTGGGAGAAGTTGCCACTTTTTCTCAAGGAATTCAAGTTGGGTTAGAACAACATTTAACAGAGCCAAAAAACGGTTATGTTAGATTTATACGAATTATTGATTACACTCAAAATACTGATGATATAAGATACGTTCCTAATCCTGGTGAAAAGTATTTTGTTAATGAGAATGATATCGTTATGGTACGATATGGAACACCTGGTTTAATTGGAAGAGGAAAATCAGGCGTTATTGCAAATAATTTATTTAGAATTAAAATTGAGAGAAAAGAATTGTCAAATGATTATTTGTCACTTTTTCTTTCTCAGGATAGTATCCAAAATTATTTAAGTACACAAGGGTCAGCAACTATGCCTGCTCTTAATTTTGGACAGCTAAAAACAGTTGAGGTTAAGTTCCCCCCTCTTCCCGAACAACAACGCATAGTTTCCATATTAGACGAAGCCTTTTCGGTTATTGAGCGTAGTCGAAATAATGCCGAACAAAACCTTAAAAATGCTAAAGAGCTTTTTGAAAGTTATTTGCAAGGGGTGTTTGAA
>JAURYY010000240.1 GCA_030653695.1 Paludibacter sp.
ACTTGGTTCAATAGAGCGCATAACCAACTCCGTTGGCGCTATGGTAAGCGAATACGCTTACACCCCCTGGGGCGGACGTATTTTACTCAGCGGAGTAAATATTACGGATAGAGGTTATACCGGACACGAGCATTTGTCTCCCTTTGGCGACGATACTAACGGTGGTTTTTGCCTGATAAATATGAACGGCCGCATTTATGACCCTGTGCTGGCTCGTTTCCTTAGCCCCGACCCTTATGTACAGGCGCCTGACTTTACGCAGAGCTTTAACAGGTATGCGTATTGCTTAAACAATCCGTTCCGTTATACTGACCCGAGTGGGGAGTTTTGGCATATTGTGATAGGCGCAGCCATAGGTGGTGTAGTTAATTTAGCTATTCAAATAGCAGCCGGTAATGTAAGTAATGGTTGGGATGCGCTTGGAGCGTTTGGGATAGGTGCTGCTGTAGGTGGGTTATCTGCTGCAGGTGGCGCATGGGTAGCAGGAGCTGTTAAAGCAGCTGGTATCATTACAGGAGCTGCTATTGGTGCTGCTTCGGGTGCAGTATTAGGCGGAGCAAGTAGTTTTTTGCTGAATGGTGGTAATAATTTGTTGAATGGAAACAATTTTACAGACAATTGGCAACAGAGTGTAAAAAGTGGCGCGTTAATGGGAGCAATAACCGGAGGTATCGCCGGGGGTGTTCAAGGATATTCTGAAGCTCTTAAACAAGGAAAAAATCTATGGTGGGGCAGTGAAATTAAATATGGCAGAAATCAATGGTCGTTCTTTGCTTCAGAAAAACCTTACGAGGTGATTGATTTTAAAATTAAAAATGTAGGATCTATAGCTGAGAATGATTGTGTGCCGACAACTTTTGCAGAAGCAGATAATTATTTAGGTGGAAATAAGTCTTATAATCAGTATAAAACGTTAACTAAATATATAGATGGAGAAGGTGTTTATCTAAATAAGTCTGATTATGAAAAATTATTATCGAATCATTTTAATAGGACTGCAAAAATTGATTATAATATTCTTAAAGATCCAAAATTAGTATCGCAGATAAAAAACAATGGATATGTCGTAAATACAAATATGCCATATTCGGGTATTCGACATTTAGATAATCTAAGAACTATAAAATACTATCATTCAGGGAAAATTGTTTTGAGCTTCAGAATTGGAACTTATAGCCTGAAAACGATAAATGATAATTGGTTATTTTATATTTTGAAAAGTTTAAAGTAGATTGTCATGAAAAAAATAACAGTTACCACATTATCATTGTTTATGACTTCTATATTATATGGGCAAAGTATAGTCGAGAATATTAAAAAACAATTCAGCATATTAGATTCAATTAATTACATTGAGAATGTTAAATCAGAATATAAACAGAATATCGAAAAAACAATAAAAGAAACAAATGATTTAATAATTGAATTGAATAGAAATGATAGTTTAAATTTACAACTTAGAGCTGCGATGAAATACAATTTGGAGTCAGATATTAGTAAAAACGCAAGTTTCTCAGATTTTATTTCTATGATAACAAACTCAAAAATACTTTTTGTGTTAAATTTCGAAATTCATACAACAAAAATTCATACAAATGATTATTTCAAAATCGAACCACATTATTTCAAATATCATTTGTATTGTTTTGACAAAAAAAAGTATCCAAGCAATTATGTGTTTTTTTATAGTGGAGAATTAGATTCATATTCAAATTACCCTACTTTCTCAAGAAAGTATCTTTCTCAAGTTCAATATGCTTATAAAATGGTAATGAGAAAGGAACCTCAATATTTATTGTTTTGCTGGACTCTTCCGAATTCGGTAGTTTACGTTTTAAATGATAAAATTTATGTATATCGGGTAATGCAACGTAAAATATATGAGTTGGATGAGTATGTAAAACTTTTCTCACATACAATACGAAAAGACTAATAACCCGCTACTATTTCGGCTCTTACGAAAAAGAAATTGACAACGATGCCTCATGCCATGAGTGGCATCGACAATGTGGGCGCAGGTGTTACCAACGAAAAACAGTTTATCGACTATACTTCGTTTAATAAAGTGAGCCGGATACGGCAAGGATTAAACGAAAATAGCATTACAAAAGCTTACGATATTTTTTACGGATTAGATGAACAACGCATAAAAACCATTTACGACGACTTCTCAACAAGTGGACATATCAAAACCCGCTACTACTTCGGCTCTTACGAAAAAGAAATTGATGAATTTGGAAATGTTACGCACATTGACTACATTTACAGTCCGACTGGTTTAACGCTTATTGTAAAGAACGGCACGCAGTATTACACGCATACCGACCTGCTGGGCTCTATCGAGCGCGTTACCAACGCCACAGGTAATTTAGTAAGCGAATACACTTACACACCCTGGGGCGGACGTATTTTACTCGGCGGAGTAAATATTACGGATAGAGGCTATACGGGTCACGAGCATTTGTCTCCTTTTGGCGACGATACCAACGGTGGTTTCTGCCTGATAAACATGAACGGGCGTATTTACGACCCTGTGTTGGCTCGTTTCCTAAGCCCCGATCCTTATATGCAAGCGCCGAACTTTACGCAGAGTTTTAACAGGTATGCGTATTGCTTCAACAACCCACTCATTTATACGGACCCATCGGGTGAAATCATTTTTACGATAATCGGAGCGTTGTTGGCTCCTGTTACTGGTGGAGCTTCTTTAGCTATAGGAATTGGTATGGATATAGGAATGTGGAGTGGTGGGACTATTGCTAATGGCACTGCTAATCCTTTTCAATGGGATTATAGTTCTGGAAAAACCTGGGGCTATATGGCTGGTGGAGCATTAATCGGTGGTCTTTCGGCAGGAGCAGGTTCAGCAGTTACTTCTTCTGTGGGTACAGCACTTTCATTTCAAGGAGGAGGCTTGATAGCCACAGGATTAGGAGGAGCTACTGCAGGAGCAATTGGCGGTGCTGGTTTTTCTGCACTTGCAGGTGGAGACCCACTTGAGGGTGCTTGGAAAGGAGCATTAAGTGGGCTTGCCGGAGGTTTAGTCGGAGGCTATATATCTGGTGGTGCTGGTGCATTTTTTGGAGGAGCGACTTCGGGAGGAGTAAATGCTGTATTAAATGGTGGAGACCTCGAAGATATTGGAAAAGCTGCTTTGTTTGGAGGGGCAGTGTCATGGGGAGCATATCAAGTCAATTCATTTGTTAATTACAAAACATCAGGAACAACAAGCTTAACAAAAAGACAGTTCGATGCTATGAGTAGAGCCGCTCAAAAGTCATTTACAAGAGGTAGAGAATATGGCGGTTGGTTAACAAGTGATGGTAAAGTAGAAATGTGGGCCAAAGGAAGTCGAGCAGGTCTTACGCCAACAGCTAAACCTGCTAATGCAAATGGTTTTTTTCATACGCATCCAAATCAAGGGGGAGGATGGGTTGAAATGCATAGCCCGCAAGATATAAGTTATAACAATGGCTATGCGAAAGTAGATTCATATGTAATTGGTAGGCAGAATGTTTACTTGCAAAGGTCAATGCAAGCATCTTTAATGCTTTCATCAAATAGATATTACAATCCATATCCTTTTAATACGTATTTCTTTTATCCATTCTGGTAAAAATTAAAAACATGAAATATTTACTCATACTAACAGTATTAATTTTAAATTGCTGTAATTGCACCAAGGAAATGACAAAAACTGACTGTGCAGATAGAAATTCTGCAATAAAAGTGTCTAACACCTTATTGGAGAAGGAGGGGCTTGATATCAATAAGATGAATATTGAAGTTACGGAAAAGAGTAATCAATATTTAATTAATTACACTCCTAAAGACACCTTGACACTAGGAAATGGAGCAGAAATTATAATAGATAAAAACAACTGCGACATAATTTCTAAAAAAATCTACCAATGAAAACTGAAAGCCTCGGAGAAAATCCGGGGCTTTTTACTTATAGTGCTGCTACATTTTTTTGAAAGAAATCTTTAAACTTCTTATTGGTAAGCATTTTTTCAATTAACAGGAAAATCGTTTGCTTGTCTTCATCGTCAAGCTGTTGGATAAGTCTCCCCAGCTCCCGCGCGATTGTATCGCGTGGGATAAAAATAATTGAAATTTAAATATTGCCACACGATAAAATCGTGCGGCAGCAAGGGAAATATTTCGTTTACTTACAAGGCAAACGGTTTGTTGCATACACAAACCAATGCAAAAGGAGACATTACCGAAATGGCTTATGATGCCGTATGGCGATTAGATACAAAAACTGTAACCGAAGCTGCCACCGGCAAAGTAACGGTAACAAAGCACACTTATATAAACACGGGCAACGGATTGGGGCAAATTAATAGCATTGAACTAAAGGAACAAGGCATTTTGGTTCATAAACAAACCTTCACCTACAACGCACTACAGCAGGTTGAAACCTTAACCGAAAGTTACGATGGACAATCCATAACTTTCAGTAATACTTACGACGCATTGTGGCGCCCAAAAGCAAGCACTTCGCCAAGCGGACTACAAACCACCAATCGTTATAACGAATATGGTGATTTGGACAAAATTCTCTCCGGTAGTACAATTCTTTGGCAAGGAAATGAACAAAACAGCAAAGGA
>JAURYY010000187.1 GCA_030653695.1 Paludibacter sp.
ATTCCGAACAGTAATGAGTTGATAACCGGAGACAAAACGGCTGTAAGCAATCCGACGTGAACACCATATTTGTAAGCAGCAATCAGGGTAAAGAAATAAATAGGTAAAAGCATTGGGCCACCGTTTGGTACCAAATGTGTAAGTTGAGGCAATAAAAGATTTCCGGCAATAAACGCAGTAGCAAACATATAAGTTTTTGCTGTACGGTAATCGTAGCTGTAAAGTTTTGCTGTAGTTGACATATTCATCGGTTTTTTTAAATTTATTTATCAGTTCATTTCACTCAAATTAAATATCATATTAGAAGAGTAAGCCACAAATTTATAGAAAATGTTTTTAATTACTGTTCAATACCGATTATTTTTTTGTTTTATTTGGTTTTAAATAAAAAAAACAGCAGTTGAAGAATAATCTGCAACTGCTGTAAATTGTAGCGGGGACGAGAATTGAACTCGTGACCTCCGGGTTATGAATCCGACGCTCTAACCAACTGAGCTACCCCGCCATTTTTTTAAAAGCGAGTGCAAAGATAGTCTTTTTAGCTCATTTTGCAAATTTTTTAAAACTATAAACCAGATTTTTTAATAAATTTTACCCCTCAATTTATTCTTTTACCCCTAATAGAAGTGTTTTAAACCTTAGCTCCGATGTATTTCACTTAAAATGCTGATGCAACAAAAAATGCTGTTCATTTGTAAAAAAAATAAATCGCTGACCTTATGAACTACAACGAACGTTATCAGGAATTAGAAAGTAAATTTATGCTGGGTAAGGACAGTGTTCTTGAAGATTCGAAAATATCAATTCAATTTTTTCCTTTTACAAGCACTGATTCAAATCAGGAAGAGAGGAAAAATGAATTTTCAGTCTTCGATGATCATGTGTGCGAGAACGAACATTTCCAATATCCGGTATTTACATTTTTGCAATATAATAAACACAAAAATGCCATACTGCTACTGCATGGACTGAACGAAAGATACTGGAATAAATACCTGACCTGGGCAGAATACTTATGCCTGAAAACAGGAAAACCGGTCATACTTTTCCCCATAGCCTATCACATAAACCGTTCTCCCTTGTCATGGACTAATCCCCGAATTTTGAAATCAATCATTGATATGCGCAGAGAAAAAAACGGTGAAGACCGGTCGTTAAGTTATGCAAATATAGCTTTCAGCGAACGAATTTCAGAAAATCCACGCAGGTTTTACAATTCAGGGAGGCAAAGTATCGACGACATAACTGCCTTGCTTACAGATATAAAATCGGGGAAGCACCCTTTATTCGATGAAAACACCCATATTGATGTATTTGCATATTCAATAGGTGCATTTTTATCACAAATAGCATTTATGGTCAATCCGATGAATTTATTTTCGGACTCTAAACTTTTTATGTTTTGCGGTGGTGGTATTTTTAGCGAAATGTTCGGACAATCGCGGAGCATTATGGATAAAATGGCGTATGAAAAGCTATATAAATACTACGCCGAAGAATTTGCGGTGGAAAAGGAATCACTAATACCTTATGATAAAGCATTAGAGGCATTTAACAGCATGCTCAATCCGTTGAACAACACGAAGGAACGATTTGGTTTTTTTGAAAAAATGAAGCACCGCATGGCGGGAATTTCACTGAAAAGAGATAAAGTCATTCCATATCATGGTGTGATAGAGGCTGTTGGCGCACAAGCTGCAAAACAAATCGAATTAAATGACTATGACTATGATTATACGCATGAAAATCCTTTCCCAATTTTAAAAAAAGATAAATTGCACGTAGTAAATGAAGCATTTAACAATATTTTCAGCAAAGCTGCTTGCTTTTTGGCATAAATATTAGTGCCGATACTTATCGGTATCGCTTCGCTCTGAATGACTGTGTTTTAGAACCTTTTTTGTGGCAGATGGGTTGTTTGGCGGCTTTGCCGCCAAACAACCCATCCTGAAAACATAAAATACAGACTGTCTGTCATTTTTCCGGATAGACTTTGGCGTGAGACTTCGGCGTGAGCTCAGTCGAACGCTCAGTCGAACGCTATCGGGAGAAGTGTGGAATCTAACGAAGTGAGAAATCTCTCCTATAAATACATCTGCAAAGTTTACCGGACAACAGAGAATCAGAATATTAATCCGCATTTTTTTCAAATGTTTTATAACGCAATTTATTAAATTATAGCTTAATCTGTTCTAATTCGCTGAATCTGCGTTCTATTTTTTGTTTTTTGAATTAAATAATTGACAATTTGTTTGTGTAAATAAAAAGAAGTAGTACATTTGCAAAACTTAACTCAAAAGTGAATTATAAGCAGAAATTATCCCTTATACTTTTGGAAGAATATGAAAATGTCAACTTCTATTCGTTTCAATTTGAGAATGAAACTCATACTGAGTTTGAGAAATTCCTTATGTCTTTCAGTGAATCTCACCCCGATGATATTGGTACAATCATGTATCGACTAGAACGTATAACAGAGGATGGCGTTTTTGAAAGGCATTACAGGTATGCAGGGAAAGTAAAAGACAGAACAATAGAACTTCCAAGTCATTTCGATACTGCAAATTTAAGATTATATTGTATATGTATCTCTCCAAAAATACTGATTTTAGGAAATGGTGGATTAAAAACAACACGCACATACAATGAAGATGTTTATCTGAATAAATGTGTTGAAACACTCCAAAAAATTGATTTTGAGCTTAAAACAAAAGAAAAAACCTTTAAAATTCACATAATAGACAAAAACATAAATGGTGATTTATCGTTATCTATAATAAAAAGACATTAGAATAAAGAACAAAGAATAATCCCGATTCCCGTCCCGATAGCTATCGGGACGGGAATCGGGACGGGAAAAACGCAGCATATCAAATAATTACAAAATTCAAAGTGTAGGTTATATTTGTCGTTTATAATATATACGAATAGAAATAACAACAATCTTATGAAAAGAAACTCTATCATGGAGGAAAGCAGAAAGCTTATCACTCCGGAAATTAAACAAAGTGTCGATTTCTCTATTGACATTGCAAACAGAATTTTCGATATTCTGGAAATGAAAGGTATGAAACAAAAAGATTTAGCTAAGCTTCTTGAAAAAAGCGAAGCTGAAATCAGCAAATGGCTAAAAGGCACCCACAATTTTAATATTGATACAATATTGAAAATTCAAGTAAAATTGGGTGAAGAAATTATTCAGGTAGTTGGTAAAGCCAAAAAAGAAGTTGATATTATCAATTGGACTGAGAGAAATCTGGTAATCTTATCTAAAAAAACTTCTTATACCGGTAATTTAAAAACAGTCGAATACGCAGCATAATGGGAACCGAAAATAAAATTGTTAAGTTTGCATTGATAAAAATAAATACTGATCAATTTGCAATCATAGAAAGTGCTTTTAAAGTGGGCGGCGATGTAAATCTGAAAATCGGTTTACAGTTTGGTGCCAACAAAGAGAATAAAGTTATAAGTGTAAAGACTTCCATTCAATTTGAACAACAAGAAGTTCCCTTTTTGATGATTGAAGCATCTTGTTTTTTTGGCATAGAACCTACTGATTGGGATACTTTTGTAGAAGGTGCAGAAATTGTAGTTCCAAAAAGTGTAATAACTCATTTCTGTGTTTTAACTGTCGGTACTATGAGAGGAATACTACATTCCAAAACCGAAGGTACTAATTACAATGGATTTGTAGTTCCTACTATCAACGTTACTGAATTAGTAACAAGTGATATTCGGTTGTAAATCTCAATGATAACAATTTAGACTCAAAGTTTACTCAGCCCAACAGCAATATAGGGCTTTTTTCTTGCCTTTTTCATATTGTAATAAGAATTATAATACTGTCTGAATCTACCGATAGTTACCGGCAGATTTAGACAATTTACTGGTACGATGCTGCAGGCGAGCCCCCGCTGCCGCACGATTGCATCGTGTGGCGAGTAAGTTCAAGTTAAAGTAAACAAAAGTAATAAACAACTATGAGTAGAAATTATAAATTTAAGAATCCAGAAGGAGTATATTTTGTAAGTTTTGATGTTGTTGAATGGATAGATGTGTTTACACGGAATGAATATAAAGATATACTACTTGATAGTTTGCGTTATTGCCAAAAGGAAAAAGGGATGGAAATATATGCCTGGTGTGTAATGTCCAATCATGTTCATTTGATATTCAGTAGTGTTAAGGAAGAAAAGCCTGAATTGATATTAGGTAGTTTTAAACGTTTTACGAGTAAAGCCATAGTGGCAGCTATAAAAGAAAATCCACAAGAAAGCAGAAAGAAATGGTTACTTAAGCAATTTGAAGAAGCAGGGAGAAAATCTTCCAATGTAAAACAGTATCAATTATGGAGGCACGACAACAAACCAATAGAACTTTGGAATAATAAAGTTATTGATGAGAAGTTAAATTACATTCATAACAATCCTGTTGAAGAAGGCTTAGTATTTAAAGCAGAACAATATGTTTATAGTAGCGCTATTGATTATGCAGGTGGGAAAGGTTTATTGGATATTGTGCTGATTTAGTCTTGTTTGCCACACGATACAATCGTGCGGCAGCGGGGGTTTTCGGCTATCTTGTAGCGCAGAAAGCTTAACAGGATATAACATGCTGATAATTAATGATATAGAATTTGGGTGTTTGTTGTTTGGCATATCTTTATGATTACGAAATAATTTATAATGATGCTGATATTCAATGAATCACCCAGATCTATTAACACTTAATTAGTTGATTGTCAGACATATATATTACTTCACAACGACCCGTATGAAATAAAAGCCTTAATAAAAGAGCAAGTAGAGTATAATTTCACTTTCGGGATAATTGGTTCCGGTGTACGTTTTTGAAACGGTTTCTATTTCGCCTTTTTCTTTTTTATACTTCCAGCTATAGGTGAAATTTAAGCTCTGAATGCAATTCCTTGTTTCTTTAGTTGATGTGGTTTTGAAGAAATACCTTGACCACTCAGGTTTTAAATAAGATTTATAAGGTTCCGGATAAACATCTTTAAAATTACCCGAAAATTCCTGAATAAGTGTAGCAGTCTCGCTATATTTAACTTCGCTTCGGTAATGTACTTTTAGCTCGCCAGTTAAAAAATTGTAAGTCAAGTTTTGGTCTACATGCGATGCAGAGCCAGTGCCTATAACCGTAGAGTCCGTAACTGTCTGATTTAGATAGATAGGTCCACCATAATATTCAGGACGCGCCCGATATAACATTGCTGTTAAATCATCGAATAGCACTTCTTTAATTTCGGACTCAGCAATTGTGTGAATTGCAGGTTCGATTGTGGTGTTATTGTTTAAGAAGTGTATTCCATCAAAGTATTTAATATCCGGTACACGGTAAAACGAGATTTTATCGTCGATTGTAAAGCTTGCATCCATACTTTTGTTGATAAAGAGCAAGTAAGTCATGTATTGATTCTCTTTTATTTTATCCGATTCGAAAGCATCAGCCAATACCACCACCGAATCTTTCTGCGAAATATCGGTTAGCTCCATCAATTTTGTAGTAGCATTGTATTTGCAAACATATACTTTCAAGTTTTCGTCCTTAATTTGCTTTACATATTTTGTAAGCATTTTCTGCTTAAAATTGTAATTGTAAATCTGTACCATTTTAATGGAAAGCCCTTCAATAGAGAATTTTAAGCGGTCTTCAATTTTCTTTTTATTTTCAAAAACAATGGTTTTGTTTACCACCGAACGACTGAGA
>JAURYY010000188.1 GCA_030653695.1 Paludibacter sp.
AATGAACGAGAATTTAGCCCTAAATGGTGAAATTTTCAAAAAAACAACGAAAAATTTCAAGAAAAATATATCCGCTGAATTAGTTGCGGATTCAAGGATTAAATACAATAAACAGAGGTTAGCCTCATAATTATTTACGCATGAAAAAATCAATAGAGTTTTTTATGATTGTTTCTAATCGCGCAATATTAATTGCAGATTACTGTATTAAAAGTTATGCAAAAGTATATAAACTATTAAATCCAAAATACGATATAATTTTAAGGGTATATTTAAATTGTATTAATCAAAATAAATACAAAAAATATATTGATAAATGGAGTAAATACAACTTTGTTAGGATAGAATACAGTGATTTGAATACCAGTGATTTTAATTATAGGGATGGTAGTTATTATGTTGAAAAAATTAATAAGAAATATAATTTACCAATGAAAAGTTGTTAATGCTGCCTTATTGCTTTTTGGGAAAAAACCACAACGGTTTTTTATTACTTCGGAAGTGAAATGCGCACATTTTCACGGAGTGAACGTTTCAAAACCAATACCATCATATCAGGTTTACAAAGGCGATGTGTTTCAGTTGGTAGATCAAGCTGTCGATTTTGTATTGTCTAAGATTGATTTATCAGTGGGTACAAGAGATAAAAGTGCTACCGTAGATGTCCAATACGAACTACCTGTGCAGGCTGTTGCCGAGGCAATTGTAAATGCTATAGCGCATAGAGATTATACGAGCAATGGAAGTGTGCAAGTTATGCTGTTTAAAGATAGATTGGAAATTTGGAATCCCGGCTCTTTGCCTTTTGGATTAACGACAGCCAAATTATTGCTGCCACATAATTCTATACCGGCAAATCCATTGTTGGCCGAACCTATGTATTTGCGTGGCAATATTGAAAGAATGGGAACAGGAACAGGAGATATTGTAAAGTGTTGTATAGAAATGGGATTAATTACTCCTGAATTTATACAGGAAGAAGATTTTAGAGTCGTACTTTATCGTACCCCCCAAAGCACCCCCCAAAGCACCCCCCAAAGTACCCCCCAAAGTACTTTACAAGCACGGATTTTGGAAGTAATTTTTGAGAATAATGCTATTACGCAAATAGAAATAGCGTCCATAGTTGGTGTGAGTTTTTATACTGTAAAAGAATATTTAAACAAACTCAAGAAAAAAGGGATAATTCAACGCAAAGGGGGAACGTATGGAGGATATTGGGAAATTAATAAACAGCTATAAATGATAGTTTTAAGAAAATGCTAATCTTATTATGAATTCAAGACTCCTCATAATTCATCCCGAAGGAAACATAAAGAACAACCCCAATCTATTTTATTTTACCAAAGAGCTGGTTAATAAAGGATATGCGGTGACACTTTTTTCGCGTCTGCGTCCGGGAATTTATCAGGGAGAATTGTTTGAAGGTGCTGAATTTGTTTATTTTACTTCCGATAGATCACAAAACCTGAAAGTGAAGAAGGCATTATTGAAACAAAACTTCTGCCACATCATTGGCATTGACGACGGAATAATTGAGGCTGCTAAGCTTGCTACGGTTCTGAATATTCCGTATAGCTTTTTATCGTATGAGATATTTTTTGATCACGAATTAATCCGGTTAAATAATCCGACTGATTTAAAACATAAAAGAAAAGCTATAAAAGCCTGTCGGCGTATTCAATTTGCCATTGTTCAGGATCGGGTTCGGAAGCAAATCCTCTCAAAAGAATATGATATTGACCAAGATAAGATTCTATTAATGCCGGTTGCCGGCACAGGAATTCGGAAATTGGATAAAACGGATTATTTTCATAAACGACTTCAAATTCCTGCTGATAAAAAGATTCTGCTCTATATGGGTTGGATGGATACTATTTTACTCGGGCGAATTGTTGATTATGTAGCGTTTATACCAGAAAACTGGGTGTTGGTGGTTCATAGCCGATACAAATATGACGGTACGATTCCTGTTGATTTCCCATCCGAAAAGATTTATTTTTCGTTGGATTCTCCGGTGGAGAGTATCGACGATATGGGCATTCTATTGAGTGGGTGCGATGCTGGTTTCTGTTCGTATCAGGCTTCGTACAATTCTCCTTTTACAGGTGATAATATAACCTATATTGGTTTGTCATCGGGCAAAACAACCACTTTTTTGCAATACGGCATTCCGGTGGTGGTAGAAAATATGAATCTTTGGGATGAAATTGTCGAAAAGGAACAGATTGGAATTGTCCTTGTGCAACAAAGTGATTTGAATAAATTAGATGCTTTGTTAAATGAATCCATGAAAAAGAAGTGTTTCGATTATTTTGAGCAACAGTTGGATTTAAAAAATTATTTTTATCCGATATTAGAACAATTCGAATCAAAAAGAAAAGTAAACTCAAAAACAAATGTGATAAATTACTTCCTATTTTTGATTGATCAAAGGTATTTTATATTAAAAAATAGAGTAAAGAAACTTTTGAAATCACTAATCGTTAATCACTACTCACTAACATGAAACTCTTCATCTTTACCATCAACTACATCAACGCTTCCGGTTTAAGAAAAACCATGAAACTCAGTGCGAATTAATGTTTTAATTGGATTAAACGATATTATTCAAGAAATTATATTATTTTTGTAAGTGGTATTATAATATAAGTAGCTACTAAAAATGATTTCAAATAGTAATATAATACAAATTAATTCGGTGTCACCACAAGATATTGGTAAGGCAGTTTCAAGCAGGGTATAAAGCAGACGGTTGGAATTGAATCTGACTCAAAGTGGTTTAGCTAAACGGGCTGGTGTAAACATCGAAACCTACCGTAAATTTGAACGAACAGGAGAAATTTCGCTTTTG
>JAURYY010000207.1 GCA_030653695.1 Paludibacter sp.
TATTTTGATAAATGAATCAATTGACCTGATTTAAATATTGATCAAAAACCAAAATCATCAACTTTAATTGATTCATCCTTTTTGTCGTGTGTTATAACTATGTTTTTATGACTTAAAATTCCTTCCACAAAAATAGCTTTACAAGGTTTTGATGGACCAACATACTCACAACCACCGCAGCCTACACAAATAGAAGTCTCGGTATAAGGAATTGTTAATCCGTTTTTGTACGGAACCATGCTTACAGCTTGTGTAGGACAATGTTCGGAGCAGGCACCACAAAATGTTTCGTCGGTATAAACAATACAATTTTCTTTAATAAAATGAACCTCGCCTGTTTGCGTAATGTGTTTTTGTTCTATGGTCAAAGGTTGAATTGCTCCTGTCGGACAAATTTCGGAACAGATAGTACAATCGTAATTGCAAAATCCCTTGTCGAAATTCAGCATCGGTTGCATTATTCCTCCCAGCCCATATTCGGCGAAAGCCGGTTTTATAACACCCGACGGACACTTACTCACACACAAATGGCACGAAGTACATTTTCCGAGTAAATGTTCATGGCTTTTGGAGCCGGGAGGACTGATAGGAGTTTCTCTTATGGCTTTATTTTTCAAAGAACTATTTAGCAGCGTTTTATCAGCTAAAGCCTTTCCGGCAGCAAGTGTTGTAACGCCCAAAGCGATCATAAACCTGCGTTTCGATTCATTTACCACTTTCGGTGTGTTGGTGTTGGTAATTGACTTTGCATATCTGAATTTTACGGCATCCTGACTGCACACTTCGATACAGTCGAAACAATTGATACAACGCGAATAATCAATCTGGCGCGATTTTGTATCGATACACGAAGCTTTGCATTTTCGACCGCAAGTACCGCACGAATTGCATAAATCATTGTCAATTCTTATTTTCAAAATCGAAACCCGACTTACAAAACCGAGAACCGTTCCTACCGGACATATTGTGTTACAGTAAATCCTTCCGTTAACCCAGGCAAGCGTACTGACTGACAATAAAGTAATTAATGCAATAATAAGCGTTGATACACTTAAAATATAAATGCTGACTTTATAGAAAGTGTGGTTGTTAAATTGTGTAAAAATAGTTTCAAGCAAATTATTCCCTGCTAAATATGCCGGTTTAAAAATATGCACGGTCATTCTTCCAAAAGCCGAATATGGATCGAGTAAACCAAGTAAAAACGTAAACCCGAACAGAAATGCAATGAGCGTAACCACTATAACCGACCAGCGAAGTATATTCAATGCCGGACTGAATTTAAATCTTTTAGTCTTCCTGATTTTTTTCGAAAACCAAGTGATGATATCCTGATAAACACCTAAAGGACAAACGGATGAACAATAGACTCTTCCGAAAACAAATGTAATTAAAATCAGTGCAATAATAACCCCCGTATGTAAACCCAATAATGCCGGAATGAACTGTAAGTGTGTAATTGCGTGGAGCTGATGAGGAATAATTCCGGAGAAATCCAAAAAATAAATTGTTGTTAAAACAAAAATCGAAAGCGAAACTACAATACGTATTTTTCTCAGCATAAATCGAAATTTACATTTTTATACGTTTGATTTTCAGTTTGTCGAGGTTCATGGTTCCTACTTTCAGCTCTTCTCCTTTTGACAAATGCTGTACTGATTCGAGTGGCATTTCGCGTACCTGATTGAAAAAATTGGTGGCAGCAGTATCCACTGCAACGATATCCTGCGAAATAAAAAGTCCTTTGGCAAGCACCACATCGGCTTCCGATTTTCCGCGTGGTCCGTTTGTTTTCATAAGTCGGTACGAATCAACAACGTTCAGTACCGCCGCTTTTTTCAGGGTGCAAATATCGGCTATGCATTGTTGTAAATCGTTTTTATGGAAAAATCCTCTATCCCAAACAATTCCCATGTAGTTTTTCATAGCAATCGACATTTGAGCACCGCCATGATTTTTCAGCACAGGAACATTGATCCACACGTCACTTTCGAGAATTGCCTCGTGTATCTTTGCGGTTTTTAACACTTTTCCTTGTGGTAGCGATACTTCTCGGTAATATGATTCTTCGTGAGCCGGAAGCATTTTGGCTCCGGCAGCTTTTGCCGCAACTTCAATGCCACTGTTTTTATAACATTTTCGCCAGTCGTCGCAGGTATGGTCGAATACAACAACTTCCTTAGCGCCGGCTTTTAAGCACTGACGAACAATCTCCCCTACAAGATCGGGATTGGTGTTTCCGGCTAATTCAGGAACTTTATCCCACCCGATATTGGGTTTTACCACAACTTTTTGTCCTTTTTTTACAAATTTTCCCATACCGCCCATTTCGGTAATTGCCTTGCGGAACATGGTTACAGGTTCGCCACCCATGACTGCAACTAAATCGTAGTTTTCGGCAGGTGCTGAACCGCTGAAATTTTGCGACAGCAAGGTCATGGCTCCGCTTTGTTTTACTGTCAGAGCTGCTCCGGTCAGAGCCAAAGCTTTTAAAAAATCACGTCTGTCCATGTGTTATGTTGATGTGTCCCGATAGCATTCGACTGAGCTCACCGAAGATAATCGGTAGTTTTATTGTGAATGTCAATAATTTATTCATTTGACAATTGATTGATAATCTTTGTAAAATTAATTAATTGACCACGGAAACCGGAAACACATTTCGTTGTAAAGTGCATAATCGGCATTTCCGTTTACTGCAAAGGTTTTTATCAACGCAGCTTCTTTGAGCAATTCTTTGGCTAATATTATTGTTGAACCGGACTTTATTCGGTCATCTACCAACAAAATATTTTTATTTTTAAAATCAAAATCAATTGGATGAAGTAATTTCGGTTCAGCGTACCTTGGTTTCTGGTTTTCATCTTTAAAGTTGATTTTCAGAATCTGTATATCAAGCAGAAGCCGCTGATTGATAATTCCGGCAGGAACAATTCCACCGTTGGCAATGGCAACAATTATATCGAATGTTTCATCGAATTCAATTGTCGAAAACCGTTCTAAAACTTCCTGAAAACTTTTCTGATTCAGCATCCTGGTTTCATTAGTTGATCAGACTTTCGAAATAGATTGAAGCACAAGATATCCTCCGAAAATCTGAATTAACATGCCCGGGAATCCGATTCGGAAATCTTGAAGTGCAGCACCGAAATCACTCAGGATAACCCACTCGAAGGCAGTACCAATAACCTGATAAGCAAGTACTACAAGTAAAATATTCAAAACAGAGACTACGCCGGTTTTTTTTGCCATCCAGCCCGCTGCAATTGCTAACAGCACCGATTTGGTGATAATAATGGGTAGCATAGCCGCCATGGGCATTCCGAACAGTAATGAGTTGATAACCGGAGACAAAACGGCTGTAAGCAATCCGACGTGAACACCATATTTGTAAGCAGCAATCAGGGTAAAGAAATAAATAGGTAAAAGCATTGGACCACCGTTTGGTACCAAATGTGTAAGTTGAGGCAATAAAAGATTTCCGGCAATAAACGCAGTAGCAAACATATAAGTTTTTGCTGTACGGTAATCGTAGCTGTAAAGTTTTGCTGTAGTTGACATATTCATCGGTTTTTTAAAATTTATTTATCAGTTCATTTCACTCAAATTAAATATCATATCTCAACTTTCGCAAGTAGTATAACTACTTGATTTTTATAAAAATAGCAGCATATTTATTTTGATATGTCGCTGAATTTCAGTAACTTTGTGTCGCCAAACAAAAAAAAAACAATATGCTGCGCAACAAAGATACAACAATA
>JAURYY010000208.1 GCA_030653695.1 Paludibacter sp.
AAAGGTTGGATAAAGCACCGGATTCCTTTTAACGTTTTATTTTCATTTGTAAGAACCTGTTGTAGTTCATCTATTTTTACTAACTTTGCATCCAATCCATAAGAGTGGTGTTTTGGTAATTTTACGACTTTGTCTGTAACTACCTCGAAGATAGTAAGATAATCGTAAATTCCACTTTTTTTAATAATCTTTAATCTCTCATTGTCAACAACTTATTTTCCTGCGAAACTTTAGTTATATCTTTGTATCCGTTTGTAAATAAATACCTTGTTTTGTGTAACGTTTGTGTAATGTAGGCAAATAAAAACGCCTCACATTTATAACGTAAGGCGTTTGTTATCAGATGAAAATATAATAAAGTATAAATTTTAATTTACTTCCCCTTTAGGGGTTTGGGGCGGTATAAAATCAACTTTTAACCGCCCCTAAGTCTCCATCAACTGACGGAGACTTGAAGTTACAACTGTATCGTCTTTTATAATCAAAATAAATCCAAATTCTATTTTGGTAAAGTAGTACTACTAATAATAATACTATAATATGTCCTGGAGAGTAAATCAGTTTAATTATTCGCGCCGTCCGTCTATTGAAATAGCGATTGGTGAAGTAAAGTTAGGAGGAAATCAGCCGGTTCGCGTTCAGTCGATGGCAAATACTGATACAAATAATATTGATGGTTCGGTAGATCAATGTATAAGAATAGCAGAAGCCGGAGGCGAAATTGTGCGTTTTACCACTCAGGGAGTTCGCGAAGCCGAAAGTTTGCAGCAAATACATACTGCTTTGCGCGAAAAAGGTTGTTTAACGCCGCTTGTTGCCGATATTCATTTCAATGCCAATGCAGCCGATGTAGTGGCAAAATATGTCGAAAAAGTGCGTATCAACCCGGGGAATTACGTGGGTAGCATCAAAATTGGTGACACATCTGATTATACCGACCAAGAATTTGAAACAGAATACCAGAAAATACGTGCACGGTTCATTCCTTTTTTGAATATTTGCAAAGAATATCATACTGCCGTCCGCATAGGTGTAAATCATGGTTCATTGAGCGAAAGAATGATGAACCGGTATGGCGATACTTCTCAGGGCATGGTCGAATCGTGCATGGAATTTTTGCGTATTTGCGGTGAGCAGGATTTTCAGAATGTAGTTATCTCATTGAAAACATCAAATACGGTGATGATGGTTCAAACGGTTCGTTTGTTGGTCGAAGAAATGGAAAAACAGGACATGCACTACCCATTGCATTTGGGAGTGACCGAAGCGGGCGATGGTGAGGATGGACGCATCAAATCGGCTGTGGGAATTGGAGCTTTGCTCGCCGATGGCATAGGCGATACAATTCGGGTTTCGTTGAGCGAGGAACCCGAAGCAGAGATTCCGGTTGCCATGCAACTTGTTTCGTATATTAACCAACGAATTCATCATCCAACCATTCGGGGCGAAGAAAGTCCTCTTTTGTCGAAATTTGAATATTTAAAACGAAAAACCAATACTGTTCAAAATATTGGAGGTGAGAATACTCCGGTTGTTTTTATTACAAAAGATGGAGGATTTGAAACTGTACCTGATTTTTTGATCAACGGAAATGCTGTAAAAAATTCATTAGGTGAAAATTCTACAGTTTATGATGTTGATCAACTATTTGATTTATTGTCCGATACTTCCGAAATGAAATTTCTACGACTTCATTTCGAACAATTGACTTATGAAGTACTTGATTTCCTGAAAGCGAACAGCAATATAGTGATTTTACTCAACACAAATCACATTAACGGAGTAGGGGAGCAACGGGCTTTTTTCCATGCATTACTGAATGCAGGGTGCGAAGTTCCTGTCATCATTTGCCGGAAATATAACGAAAATGATTTGCAACTTTTACAAATTAAAGCTGCAGCTGACTTGGGAGTTTTGCTTATTGATGGATTCGGCGATGGAGTATTCATCGAAAACGAAGGAGATATTCCGATTGAAGCAGTTAATTCGGTGGCTTTCGGTATTTTACAGGCGGCAAGGGTACGCATTACAAAAACCGAATTTATTTCGTGTCCGGGTTGCGGCAGAACAATGTTTAACTTGCAAACCGTGATTGCGCGTATCAAAGCACGTACTTCTCACCTCAAAGGACTGAAAATAGGCATTATGGGTTGCATTGTTAATGGTCCGGGCGAAATGGCTGATGCCGATTATGGTTACGTGGGAGCAGGGCGCGGAAAAGTGAGCTTGTACAAGAAAAAAACATGTATTGAGCGCAATATACCCGAAGATGAGGCAGTTGAGAAACTGATTGAGCTGATTAAGGCTTATGGCGACTGGCACGAATAAATACAGAGCAAAGAGCAAAGAACCAAGAGCAAACTGTCAATGTCTGCTCTTTATGTTTTATTTTTTTTATTCAATTTTTCCTCCCCGTTCCACTCGTTGTTCCACTTTAAGCGGGTTTGTTCTGATTTCGGCGTTCCACATTCTTCTCTGATAAATATCACAAGCCATATATATTGCCTGACGGAATGAATCTTCTGATGCCATATTTTTTCCGGCAATATCGTAACCTGTGCCATGTGCCGGCGAAGTACGAATAACTGATAATCCGGCAGTAAAATTCACACCACTGTCCATCGAAACTGTTTTAAAAGGTATCAAACCCTGATCGTGATACATTGCCAAAACAGCATCGAATTTATTAAAGTGACCTGAACCGAAAAAACCATCGGCAGGATATGGTCCGGAGCAGAAAATTCCTAATTTATCGGCTTGTTTCATTGCGGGCAGAATAAAGTTGATTTCTTCATTGCCGATTACGCCCGCATCGCCCGCATGCGGATTTAATCCAAGCACCGCAATTCTGGGACGAATGATGGAGAAATCATTTTGTAACGAAAAATGAAGCACTTTAAGTTTTTCAACGATTAGTTCTGTACTCATTTTACCCGCAATATCTTTGATAGGAATGTGTCCGGTAACAATTGCCACGCGCATTACATCGTTTACAAGTAACATCAGTGCAGGTGTGCCGGTTCCGAACATTTCTTCAAGATATTCGGTATGACCTGGAAAATGAAATTGTTCCGACTGAATATTTTTTTTGTTGATCGGCGCAGTTACAATTGCCTGTAAAGCGCCCGATTTCAGATCGGCGGTAGCACGCTCTAAGGCAATATAAGCAGCTTTACCGGCTTCATCAGTAGCACGCCCGAGTTCAACTTTTAGTTCGTCATCAACACAGTTGACAATGTTAATTCTTTTGGTGTTGATTTCGTTGATCGAATTTACTACATTGAAATTAATTCCCTGAATATCTGACTGCTTGCGATGAAAAGCAGCTGCTTTCGACGAGCCGTAGATAACGGGAATAAAGGAATCAAAAACTCTTGCATCGGCTAAAGTTTTCAGGATAACTTCATAACTTATTCCGTTAATATCGCCGTGTGTTATGCCAATAATTATTTTGTGGGGTTCCATGGTCGTTTTTTTTTTGTAAAAGTAAGGAGCAAATAATAACAGGCAAATCTTTTTTTAATTGATTACTTATTTTTTTGTTTCTTTATTAGCCACAACCGATACTTCTTTTAATACGTTAATTTCCTGAGGCAGTTTTGCTGAATAAATAGCTGCTTCGAGTTGACGGATATGATTTCTTTTTTTTGTACCGGGAGCAAAAACAAATCCTTCAATGGTAATTACCCTTTGATTGATTTCATCTAATCGGGTATGACTATAAAACGGACCTCCCATCGAAGCACCATTCATCATTTTCCATAATCCGCGCACCTCGGCACAATATCCATTGTTTACCCATATTTCTTTGAATACAGGTTTATCATATTCATTTTCGGTACCCATATAGGAGCCTTTCAGTTCTCCTGGAATATTCGCTTTCATTACCGAATCCCGTTTTGCAAGTAAAAATTCTTTTGTAAATGTTTTTTTATCGGTGTAAGGATAAGAATAAATTACAATATCCTGCCGAACATTGGGTTGTCCGTTTGTTATCCAGAAAAAATCGGGTCTTTTGGTAATTCGGGTAATTCCCAGCGGAATATCTATTGAAACTCCAAACATCTTTTCAACTTGTGCTTTTGCTTTATCGTTGATATATTCCTTGTTGTATTTGAGCTGACGATCGCGTTCGGAGCGTAAGAAATAGTCCAAAATCCGATCACCGAAAGTTTTTATCGTAGCTTCAAAAACCGAATCGTTTGGAGCTGTTATCCGAACCACAGTTTGAGGATGTGCAAATTTATCCTGAGTGTAAATAATTTTTGGAACTGTGTATTTGTCCGAAATTTCTGTTATTAGAAGATTTCGTGCCGGTTTGAGTACATCGGTAAATTCTGTTCTCGAACATTGCGAAACATCCATCACAGGTTCCGGCTGAGGCAATCCTGTCATGTCTTGACGGAGTAATGCTGCCAGCGCACGACCTGATGGGGCTTTCCAGTTGGCATCATCCATTACTACAAGAATCTCATATTTTGTTCCGCTTACCGATGGCAAAGTACTGCCTGAAAATGTGCATGATGTGAGTAAAACCAATGCAGCAAAAAGGACTGTTAATTTTGTTTTCATTGCTATATGTTTTGTTGTTAAATTCTTATGTCAATAAAGTTGGTCTTGCATTTTTTTCGAAAAGAAAGATAAAATCGACTCCATTAATTTGTTTCTTTCTTTTTCAGCAACTATCGTTTCGAACGGAAACCCCATACAACAGGTTCTGTATTTTCCTGAATACATAACTCCTGCACCCAGATTGTTTTCATCGTAACTGCAAAATGTATAAGCACCCTGATCAGCAGGTTCAATGGCATCAGGTGCTTCAACATAATAAACCCATTGGTTAGGACGGGTATGAAACATCAATTCAGATTTTTTTGAAAAACCCAAAGGTGTAGTAATTAGTTTAACTACTCCGTTGACAGATGCCTTTGACGAAACAAATTTTATTTTCAGTACGTTTTCAAGAAATTGCCGTTCTTCGGTTTTAATATACAGGTTTTCGTACATATCCGATCCTATATAAGCACCACTCAACATCAAATTGCCACCGCCTTGAAGATAAGTTCTGATTTTTTGCTGCAAAGCTAATGGAAATGTTTTAAATTCGGGCGTTTTTTTTGCATTTCCTACAAATGTTTTTTTTTGTTTACCAAGTATCAAATCAACGTATTTATAATTTCTTAAATCAGTATCGCCCTTCAATACCGATGCAAGCGAAGTTGAAACAAACGAAAACCCTGCCGATTTTATAGCTTTTCCATGTACCAAAGGATAATCGAAACTGTTCCCTGCAATTACTTTAGTTTCATAATTACCATAACTTGCGCCAAATCCGGGTGAATTATTATCAATAAATTTCGAATTTCGTTGAAAATCATATTGCTTCCCCGTGAAATATATATCTGATATATAAGGAACTCCCGCATCTTTATCGTTTATAAATCCGGCCTCTGTACTGTTTTTTTTAAAACTTGCGGGTGCGCTTATGCGGTCGAATCCGTTGATTATTAACACCTCTCCGTGTTCGTTGGGAGAGCGGTATGCCGACAGAATTTCAGAAGGGAAACTTTCTCCGCCCTCATTGATAGCTGTAATCTTAAAACTGTAAATTTTACCGGGTTGTATGTCGATAACTATCCGGTTGTTTTGTGCCAATGTTCCATTATTGAACCCTTCATCGTTTATTCGTGTGTAAACAATAAATTGTTTGGCTACGGCTGTTGTTTCGGTGCTGTCAGTTACTGCAGTCCAATTTAATTCTAATTTGGTTTTGTCGATAAACCGGCAGCTGAATTGTTCCACAGGTAGTGGCTGAACAATTAAATCCTGACCCGACCCGGAAGATAAATATTTTATAATACCCTTATAAATAGCCCGACTGACAATGAACTGAAAGCGTGGATCGAGTCCGTATCGCATATCGGCAAAATTCTGATGCGAGAGTAGCTCAAGTAACATGGTGGGTACTTCAGGAGTTCTCGACTCGCTGTACGGTTTATTCCACATACCTCTGCGTACCCATTCTGGAGCGTATTTGTTACGTACATCATTCACAATTTGTGTTTGTACAATATCAGTCAAATCGCGCGAAGCCCAACGTGAAATGCCATTTTTGAATTCAGTTTTTCCCTCCGTATTCTGAATGGTGTAAATTCCTAAAGTGCCTATTATTGAATCGTTTGTTTTGATTCCTGCATCGGTATGAAAAGCCAAAGCTAAATCAAGAGGTATTCCCAATCCACTCACGTTAGGATTAACTGATGAACTTCCGGTGAGATAATTCACCCAATTTCCGCGCGCATGAACATCATCGGTATAATCGTTTTCGCCCTTGGAGCGGCTGTAGATGCTATCAGGCATTCCCGCCCATTGCAGCCAGTAACGGGCACCTTCGGCGAAACGGGGATAACCGCTTATTTCGGCTTCATAAATTACGGGTGTAATTTTCGAATTGCCGGGAACTGACAAACTGTCGGCGTTTTTGTTAGTAACCATAATATTGTTTTGGCTCGGTTTGCGGGCAATATTTCCCATTCCGCCGCCAAACTTTACAGCATCGGCGGTAATCATCCGGTTGGGTTCGGTGCTGTAATTTGAAAGTACAACTTTGTACTGATAGTTTTTACCTTCATCGAACTTAAAGTGCCCCAAGTAAAGCCAGGTTCCGCCATGAACGGATTGATTTACCGAAAATTCTGTTATACCCCCTTGGTGATGTACTTTATAGCGTGCATCGTTGGTGCTTTTTTCAAGGGTTTTATACGATACATAAACTGCGTAATATCCTTCTTCGGGTATATTCGGAATCCATTCGGCATAGCTCATTTCATCTTTCTCGGTTAATGTGGGAATGAAACGGTATGTTCCCGAACGGAAAGGATTTTCGTCCGGAAACCATACTTTATGAACATTGCCAAATCCTTCCTTTTGGGATTTCCAGCTCTTGCGGTCGTTAAATTCACGATATCGGCTCACTGCATTCTTCGTGTCGTTGTCCACTATAACTTCGTGCGTTCGTGTGTCCCTTTCGCGGGGCACAAAAACGTTAGCCCCGGCGTTTTCGAGCATGGGTACCAAAAACGGAAGTATATAGGATTGCGTATATAAATCCTCAACCGTCTGAAACAAACGCGGACGTTGCCATTCCCAACGGTTTTGTTTCTGATTGAAATAATATCCGTGACTATGCCAAACAGCTAAATACTTATTATTTAACCCTCTGACCACATTGTATGGGCGCGACAAATTGGTAACTACAGGTATAAAACCACCAGCGTTTCTCCATTGTTTTTTAGTGTCGATGTTTGCGGGGGTATAGAAATTAGGAATAAGCTCTTCAATTTTTTTGCTGTCGCTTGTGCAAATAATTGAATAACCAAGGTATTTTTCAGCAGTAATGTTTCTGATGGCGTTGTAAATTCGGGTTACATTGTCGAGACGTAACGGTATTTGCGAAAGCATTTCATTAACAGCCACCGTAATTTTTTTTTCCGATTTATTGACTGTGATTCCTGTAACAATTACTTTGCCTATGCTTGCATGTTTATTTGCAATATTAGAGAGCGAATCGGAAATGACAGATTCGATAGACCTGTTTTGAGCCCGAATTACATTCGACAAGCAACATGTAAAAAGAAGGGTAATATATAAAGTTAATTTTATACGCATTGAAATAATAAATAAATAATCAAGCACTGCAGATTGTTGTCATTCAGCTACTTTGATTGCAGTTTCGTTTTTTGAAATTTCTTGCATGAATCCTTCCCAGTCAAAATTCCACGGATCGGTTTTGCGATCGGGGGCAATGTCGCTGTGCCGAAGAATATAACGGATTTTGTACCTGCTTTGTATATCGCTCACTAAATAAATCAGCGATTGTATTTGTTCCTGAGTTGGCGATTCATCGAATGAATTTACTAATTCGATCCCCAATGAACATGAATTAACGGCTGAATTTCCATCGGGCAATCTACTTTTTCCGGCATGAAAGGCAATGTTTTTTTCATCGACCATAAGATATATCGTTCCATCGCGACCAATCAGATAATGCGGACTGACATTGTAACATGAGAATTGTTTGATTACTAAATCTATATCATAAATATCACCACCCGAATTATTGAAAGTGGAATGAATGATGATTGCCTCAACCGAACGGCTTTTAGCTTGAATCATTCCGAAATTAACCGTTTTTTTTATTGTTGATAATTGAGAAAAAACATTGGATGAAAAAAGCACAAAGCAAATAATCACTGCAATGAATTTTTGTGTACTATGTTTTATGTCGAAATTATTTTTCATAACAATTTTTCAACTCAATAAGTATCCGCTCGAATACATCCATATAATGTACCGTACAAATTTACCCAGCAACATCGAAATTGCTACTATCCAGAAATTGCACCTGAAAAAACCCGAAGCAACTGCTATCCCATCGCCAATACCGGGCAGAAAAGAAAAAAATGCAAACCAATCGCCGTACTTGTGAAATTTGGCAAAGAATTTATCAAGTTTTTCTTTTTTTATTTTCAAGTATTTCTCTATCCATTCAATTTTTCCCAACCGTCCGAGATAATAACAGGACATTCCACCTAACCAATTTCCGGCAGTTGCCACAAAAACAGCTTTCCAGGGGTCTAAACCGTTATAAACCAATGCCGAAAAAACAACTTCCGAACTGAATGGCACCACTGTTGCAGCAAGAAATGCCGCGATAAATAAACCTAAATAACCAAGTTCTACAAATCCCATTAACGTATTGATATAAAATAATTCAGCATAACATACGAAATATTAATAACGCAGAATAAGATGAAAGCTATTGAATTAAAATTGCTCTTTTGCAAAGTTAATGGATGAGAAATTATCATGGCATAACAAAGTGCAATCAATGGAAAAAATGCCTGAGAAAAACCCGAAAATAATACAGCTAAAATGCTCGATGCAAAAAATACAATTACAAATAATTTTAATCTGCGGCGGGTTTGTATCGAATCGCTGTGAAGATTGTTGAAAAAACCTGTAAACCCGATGAGCAGGAAAATGAAAAGTAAAGAGATATAAATTAATTTGTGCGCAGGTGGTTTACCGAGCATGAATGTTGTGTCGAATTTACTAAAAATATCATTCAACCAGGAAACATCAGGATGAAAATAATAACGAACCGCAAAATAGATTATCCAGGGTACTATTGCTCCAATCAATGATGCTGAAAAAGTGCGCAAAGAGAAACTCTGGAATAAAACAAATCCGATCCAGAAAGCAGGAAGCAACAAAATTGCCGGCACAAAAAGGAAACTACTTAACCCGATGAATAAGCTCCCGACAAAAGCATGTTCAACAGCCTGAGTATCGCGATACATACTCAGAAACCTGAAAAATGAAATGAGAATTAATGTAAGTGCCAGATGATATGCAACTGAGATATTGGCAGTTGACCATACAGAAATTAAAAGGATGAAAATTAAACCTTGTAGAAAAGTTCTTACACGTATTAATGAAAATTTAGTGCTTAATTGTATTAGTATAAATGCGTTCAGAATGGTGATGATGACACTTAGCAGGTCTGAAATCAATAGATTGGCTGCTATTAATTTATCAATGGTACTAAAATCGGGCGTTTTTTGCGGAAAAATTTCAAATAAATCAACTGTAATGTAACTCAAAGCCCACAAAGCAAAGCACCCGCCTATAAGTAAAGCAGTGAAAGGAATACTCGGAAGTATGAATTTATGAATTGAAATTTTCATTTTTTTTAGAACATAATCATCCCGATTCCCGATAGCAATCGGGAATCGGAACAAAGACAAAACTTCTGACAAAAGAGCCAAAAGTAGGATTTGTATGATTTGAAGGTGCAAATATACAAAAAAATACCTGTCGGAGTTGATATTTCCGACAGGTGCTTTCCATGTTTTTTTTTGAGAAGATTTATTTCAATCCGCGTTTTTTAAGCAATGCATCCGGATTGGGATTTTTGCCACGGAATGTAAGGTAGAGTTTCATCGGTTCATCCGAATCGCCTTTTTCAAGAATATTTTTTCGGAACGAAGTGGCACGTTCTTGATTATAAATATCGCCTGTTTCCACAAATGACTGATAAGCATCCGCATCTAATACTTCGGCCCAGGTATAACTGTAATATCCTGCCGAATAGCCACCTGTGAAAATATGATTGAAATTGGTACTCCGGTAGCGTACAATGATTTCTGGAATCATGCCAATGCGGTTGAGCGATGTATTTTCAAAAGCAGTAACATCGAATGTGGCAGTGTCTTTCATGTTGTGATAATCCATATCGAGTAATGCAGCCGAAAGTAATTCGGTCAGGGTGAATCCCTGATTAAATTTTCCGGCTTTCTGAATTCTATTGATTAATTCATCAGGCATTGGTTCGTTGGTTTTATAATGACGGGCATAAGTTTTCATTACCTGTGGTTCAAAACACCAGTTTTCCATAATTTGCGAAGGAAGTTCCACAAAATCGCGTGAAACATTTGTACCCGCTACTCCGGGATAGGTGCATCGCGAAAGTAATCCGTGTAATGCATGACCAAATTCGTGGAACATGGTTTCTACTTCGTCCATATTGAGTAGTGATGGATTTTGAGCAGTAGGTTTTGTGAAATTACCTACATTTACAATAATCGGACGATGATTTACACCATCTTTTTTGTATTGTGGCGTTAAATTGTTCATCCATGCACCGCCACGTTTGCTGGCACGCGGAAAGTAATCGGTATATAAAACGCCAATAAGAGATCCATCAGCATCGGTTACTTCAAATACTTCAACTTCGGGATGATAAACAGGCATTCCTTCCAATTTTTTATATTGCAGTCCCCAAAGTTTAGTGGTCAAATCAAATATTCCCTGTCTTACATTTTCGAGTTTGAAATAAGGGCGGAGTTGTTCTTCGTCAAGGTCGTATTTTGCTTTGCGTAGTTTTTCGGTATAGTACCACCAGTCCCATGCTTCAAGTTTTTCGCCTTTTCCTTCTTTATCCATAAGTTTTTGGAGTTCGGCAGCTTCAACTTTTGCTTTTGTCAAAGCAGGTTGCCATACGGTTGCCAGAAAATCGGTAACAGCTTTCGGGGTTTTTGCCATCGTGTCGTCAAGTATAAAAGCGGCGGGGGATTCAAAGCCGAGTAATTGGGCTTTTTGCACCCTTAATTTCATGATTTTGCTAATCAGGGCTTTGTTGTCATTTTCATTGCCATTGTCGCCGCGGTTTGCATAAGCCAGCAACAATTCTTGGCGTAACTGTCGGTTTTCGCTGTACTGCAATACAGGAATAAAACTTGCTTTTTGTGTAGTAAAAACCCATTTCCCGTCCATCTTGGCTTCTTTGGCTGCCTCCAAAGCCGCCTGTCGAACACTTTCGGGCAATCCTGCAAGGTCGGCTTCTTTGTCTATCACTTTTTTGTACAAGTTGGTTTCGGTCAGCACATTTTGTCCGAATGCTAATTCAGCCAATCCGAGTTCTTTATTAATGCCTCTCAGTTTTTCTTTTTGTTCGGGATTTAGAGCAGCTCCGCTTCTGATAAAATCTTTATAATAATTTTCTAATAAGCGGTTTTGCTCGCTGTTGAGCTCAAGTTTTGCCCTATTGTCGTAAAGTGTTTTGACTTTTTCGAATATTTTATCATTCATGTACAGGTTGTCGTTGTGTTCTGATAGCATCGGCGACACTTTGTTGGCAATATCTTTCATTTCGTCGTTGGTGTTCGACGAGTACAGATTGAAAAATACCGACGATACTTTTTCTAATAATTGACCACTGTAATCCAGTGCCTCGATGGTGTTGGCAAAAGTCGGGGTTTCTTTGTTCTCAGCAACAGTATTGATTTGTTCCTGATGTTGTTTTATCCCTTTTTTGAAACCGGGCATGTAATGTTCGGTTTTGATTTTATCGAACGGTGGCGCACCATATTTGTTTTCGTACGCTTCGAAAAACGGGTTGTCGTTTTTGGCGCAACCTGCAAGGAGTAATCCTGTCATAATTATTAAAAATAGTTTTTTCATTGGTGTGAATGTTTTTTTGTTTCGCCGAATGTTTTTAACTTGTTTGAAAAATTTTACAAAGATAAGTTTTGTGAATAAATATACAATATTGCGTTACAATATTTTAAAGATTTCCATTATTTTCAGTTTATCATTCGTTAATTGTTCAATTAAATCATCGACATTCTCAAATTTTTGTTCATCCCGTATTTTTTCAAAAAATAATATTTCAATCGTCTGATTATAAATATTCTCGTCGAAATCAAAAATATGAACTTCAATACTCATTGTTGTTCCGTTATTCATGGTGGGTCGTTGTCCGATATTCATCATTCCATTATAAGTGCAATGGTTCAAAACAATTTTCACAGCATAAACACCCATAGCGGGAATTAATTTTTCATTGTCTTCGGGTTCAATATTGGCAGTAGGAAACCCGATTTTTCGACCCATTTCGTACCCGCCAATTACTTTCCCACGAAACGAATAGGGGTAGGTAAGAATTTCGTTTGCTCTGGATATATCTCCATTTTTTAATGCGGTTCGTACTTCGGAAGAACTAATATGGCCAACCTGAGCGGTACTGAAACGGTTAGTCTGTATAACATTCATGCCGATTGCTTCACCGTATTTTTTATAATCATCAAATCCTTCCGTGCGGTTATGCCCAAACCGGTGATCATGACCTACCAGCAATGTACGCACACTATATTGTTTATAAAGAATAGATTGCAAAAATTCATAAGCCGAAAGTTGAGCCATTTCTTCGGTAAAGTCTAATATAACACAAGCATCGATACCTGTTGTTCCCAATTGAAAATTTTTTTCATGAAAAGTGGTGAGTAACTGTGGCTGATAATCGGAGTGAAGTACTTTACGCGGATGAACGGCAAAAGTAAAAACAGCACTCTGAAGATTTTCGGATCGGGCGATTGATTTCAATTCTTCAATCAAGAAACGGTGTCCGGCATGAACGCCATCGAAAAATCCTACAGTTGCAACACAACCGGCTAAATCAGAAAATTGACTTAATATTTTCATTTTTAAAAATAATAATTACCAAATAAATCGAATATTATAAAGCAAGTAAAAAGAATAAATCATCGTTTGGTGTTACTAAATACGTTTGAATTCCAAGTTTCGATGCTGTATCGATGTTTTTTTGTCCATCATCAATGAATAAACATTCTTCAGCTTTTACATTTGCATCAATTAGCAATGCTTCAAAAATCTCAGCATTGGGTTTAACCATTCCCATTTCGTACGATAAGTAGCATCGATCGAAGAAATCGTACATTGTGCCTCCATATTTTCTAAATTCTTTTGTAGCACTCACTCCGATATGCAACGGGTTTGTGTTACTCAAAAGGAGTAATTTGAATTTCATTCGTAACTGCTTAAGTAATTCTATTTTTTCGACTGGAATATCAACCAAAAAAGAACACCAAGCATCATCAATTTGTTTATCGGTCAGTACAGTTGTTGTTAAGCTCCGAATTTCATTCCTGAATTCATCAATACTTAATCCACCGCTTTCCCATTTCAGAAAAAACCCCGACTGACCGAAATTACTGAGGTATTTCTCCACATCGTTTAATCCTAAGTCCTTGAAATTCTGAATACATTGAGGTAAATCGAGATTGACAATTACACCTCCGAAATCGAATATCAGCGTAGTGATATTATTTAATTGTTTCATGCACAATAAAAAAATAGTAAAAAATTTTGTAGAACAGCAAAATTTATTACTTTTGCAGTCGCTTTGCAAAGATACAAATTATTTAGCAAAAGCCGGGCCTATAGCTCAGTTGGTTAGTAGCACCTGACTCATAATCAGGGGGTCACTGGTTCAAGCCCAGTTGGGCCCACCCTTGAAATCAAGACTTTACAGAAATGTAAAGTCTTTTTTTTTATCTTTGTCCGAAACACATAGATTGTTTTTTTTATGGCAGGAAGTTATATTATTTTCAGCGAAAAGCTGAACAAATTCTACATTGGAGCTACTCATGAGGATGTTTCATTAAGCATTGAAAAACACAATCAAAGTGCTTACGGAAAACACAAATTTACTGCAACGGCCGATGATTGGGAGCTGGTTCTTTTTATTCCCGCTAATGATTTTGCTCATGCTATCCGCATTGAGAAGAAAATCAAATCAATGAAGTCTTCTCTTTATATCCGGAATTTAACAAAATATCCCAACCTCCTCGAAAAGTTGGTTAGCAGCACCTGACTCTCCCGATGGCTAACAAAAATAATTATGTGCAAAGTTCAATTTCGTCTGGTAAGCAAATTTATTTTAGTCACAAAAAAACATGAATAGGTAATTTTTCAGCATTTCATTCTATCATGAGTTTCCGGGTAATTATCCCGTCTATTAATTGAAATCTGACGAAGTGAACACCTTGTTTCAGGTTTCGGAGAATGATCTGATGTTCACTATCATTGATGATGCCTTGACGGATAATTTTGCCATCGGGTGTAAAAATTTTAAAGGGAACATTTTGAGTTTGCAAGCCATTAATTGAAAAACTCCTGTTTTCTTTATTATAAAAAAAACGAAAGTCAGCCTTGTTGTTGATATTGGCTGTTGATGTGCTAAAATAGGGTGCCGGAAACAAAAACTGGTAAGAAGCACCGAACTTCCTTCGCCAGTACCACTCACTGTGAGCCCCATCAGTGTGAGTAAGGAGGTTGATGTGCTGCGATTCAACGCCAGTATTAATCAATGCAGTTCGTACCATCTGCATATCGGCTACCAAAGTGACCGATTCGGAAGTGCCTCCTATAAAATAAAACTTCAGGGGAATATTCGTAAAATTCTTGCCGGTGATATAGTCAGTGAGTTGAGTTCGTGCAAACCACAAGGAAGGCGAAAAAACACCTGCTTTCCCAAATGTTGCAGGATATTTCAGCGTACCATAAAGCGAAATAAGTCCACCCATGGAACTACCAATCAAACCGGTGTTCTGTGGCTCGATGAGTGTTCGGTAATTTTGGTCGATATGAGGTTTCAGGGTGTTTTTGATAAAGTCGATATACAAATCTCCTTCGCCACCTCCGTATTGCGTATTTACCCAAGGTGAATACTCGTTGATGCGACTGCTTCCGCCATTATCAACTCCCACCACAATAGTTCCGTAACCACCTGCTTGCTGAATACTTGTAAGTGTTTCATCTACCTGCCATTCGCCTGCAAATGAAGTTACTGCATCAAACAAATTTTGTCCATCGTGCATATAAATCACCGGAAAACGTTTCTGATTTGAGGTATTATAGTCATTGGGGAGATAAATCCAAATTTTCCGGCTGCGGTTCAACTCGGGCATAAAAAAATTGGTTGATAGAATTTGTACTTCGGCGTGAGCTCAGTCGAACGCTATCGGGATTATCCGCTAAATCAGCGAAAATCAGCGTTCTATTCTCATTAATAAGGAAGTATTAGGTGCTTTTTTAAAAATAGAACCAAAATGATTTAATTGTCAGCAAGAATATTAAATCATATATATTTGAGTTAAATTTATTTCATTGGGTGCAA
>JAURYY010000211.1 GCA_030653695.1 Paludibacter sp.
TCTCACGTTCAGCAATGCGGGAGTGAAAACATTTCCTTCGGGCACTACGGGCATAACAGGAAACTTTACTATCAGTGACGCTGCGACCGGCGATGCTATCGCGAACAACACTACGATTAACTACAACGGCAGCGGAGCGCAAAATGCAGGTGCTATCAATTACAACAATCTCACCTTCAGCAATGCGGGAGTAAAAACATTTTCTGCCGGTACTACGGGCATAGCGGGAATTTTTACCATCAGCGGCACTGCGACCGGCGATGCTACCACGAACAACACTACGATTAACTACAACGGCAGCGGAGCGCAAAATGCAGGCACTATCAATTACAACAATCTCACGTTCAGCAATGCGGGAGTGAAAACATTTCCTGCCGGTACTACGGGCATAGCGGGAGTTTTTACCATCAGTGGCACTGCGACCGGCGATGCTACCACGAACAACACTACGATTAACTACAACGGCAGCGGAGCGCAAACCGTTATAGCGATCAACTATTACAACCTGACCATCAGCGGAGCAAGAAAGAAGAATAACGTTATCTTCGCTCCAAGCGGGACAATCGGGATTGCCGGATACTTAAGCACCGCTGCGACCTTCACTTCGGGCAGCTATGTTGTTACGGGCAGCACAATAAATTTCAATGGCATCGTAAGTCAGACCATAGCAGGAATCCCCGATACTCCATTTAACAATCTAACCATTTCCAATCCTAACTTTCCTGTTCTTGCAACTGCAAACCTGAGAGTGAATGGGGTACTTACATTGAATGGCAATCTTGCGAGCGGTGACATGGCAATGGACTCCAACACATTGACCATGGGTGCTTCGGCAACAACTGCCGGAACCGGAGACGTTACAGGAATTGTCAAACGGACAACCATCAATCCAAACGTTGCGTATAGCTTCGGCAGCGAGTTCACTACAATAATTTTTCCTCTTGTAGGCACACTGCCCACAGAAATGAGTGTAAAAATCACGATTGGCTCTGTACCTTCCTGGAAAACAGATGCTATCACGAGGTACTATGACATTATCCGGGTCGGCGGGAGCGGGTTCAAAGCAACAGTAAAACTGCGGTATCTTGACTCCGAACTCAATGGAAACACAGAAACCGGCTTGGTGTTCTGGCATCGGAACGCCTCCGATACCGACATCCACGAGCACGGAAAATCCTCCTTCAATGCTACGGAAAACTGGGTGGAACTATCCAATATTATTTCCTTCCCAACAACATACGGAAACTATTCTCAATGGACACTTGCTAACACGCGGGCGGTACAAATTGTGTGGCTCGGAACTTACAGCACAGATTGGGAGGCGCCACAGAATTGGAGCGGTGGAGTTCCGATGATCACCAGCAATGTGGTAATTCCTGATGCTGCAACAACCACCAATGATCCCGCTTTACCATTGAATACGGCGATCGGAATTATAGAAATTAAGAGCGGCGGCATTCTGAACGGAGGCACAAGCACACAGCTTACCATTGCCGGCGACGTGGGTGCATGGATTAACATCGGCGGGACTTTTAATCCCGGCACCGGCACGGTAATTTTCACTAACGAAGCAGCCACAATGGCAGGGGAAACAAATTTCTACAATGTTACCATTGGCATCGGTGCAGAGCTAACGATGACTGACGACAATATCATGCGCATCGCCGGCACGATTACCAACAATGGAATATGGCGTGCAAGGTTTTTGGAAAATACGGTCGAGTATAACGGCGGGGGAAACCAGACAGTCGTGCGGCCAAATGGAGGAACCGGAGGATATTACCACCTCATTCTCAGCAACGCCGGAACGAAAACCTTTGTAACCACTTCGATCGCAGGAAACTTCACCCTCATCGGCAGTGCAACGGCCGATCTGACACTCAATGCGACCACCATTACTTTCGACGGCTCTGGCGCACAGGCAGTTGCGGCAGCGACCTATCATACGCTGACCGTTGCGAAGAGCGGCGGTACGGCAGCATTGAGTGGGTCAGTTGCGGTGAATAGTGATCTCACAGTTTCCTCGGGTACGCTTGATTTGTCCATGTTCACGGCTGACCGGGCAACATCAGGCGGAACCCTGACCATCGCGAATGGGGCGATGTTGAAGGTGGGTGGAACGGGGACTCTGCCTTCGAATTACTCGACTCATTCGATTGGATCAACGAGCACGGTTGAATATGCAGGGACGACAAATACCGTCGCTGCACTGAATAGTTCGCAGAGTTACGGAAATCTCGTCATCAGTGCCACCGGGGCAACAACCATAAATTCATTCTCTATCGCAACATCACTGAACGTGGCAAGCAGCGGTAGTTTTGCTGCCACCGGAGCAAGCGTTGTTACGATGAACAACAATTCGACGATTTCGAATTCAGGCACACTCACATTCAGCGGATTAACGATTTCCAATTCATCTGCCGTTACGACCTCCAGCAGCTTTAGTGTTGCCGGAAACTTCTCAAACTATGGTTCATTCAATGCAACCGGAAGTACAATTGTTTTTAATGGCACTTCATCTCAAACAATAAATGGCACTTCTGCCACAAGTTTTTATCATCTCATCAGCGACAACGCAACCGGAGTAACCATAAACAGTGAAGCATTAACCACTGTTTCGGGTACGCTGACCATCAATGCAGGAAAAAAACTGAAAGTCGCAGCCGGCACACAACTTTCGGTAACCGGAACCATTGACAATTTAGCGGGAAATACAGGGTTGATTTTACATTCGAATGCTTCAGGAAGCGCATCTTTGGTACAATCTACTGCCAATGTCCATGCTACGGTTGAACGTTATGTTAGCGGCGATGCCGAAACCTGGCATTTTCTTTCGGCTCCCGTATCGGGTCAGTCTATCAGCGGGTCATGGCTGCCTTCGGGAACGTACAGCAACGGAACCGGCTACGATATGTACACCTGGTACGAACCAAACCATTGCTGGATTTATCAATTAAATACCTCATCGGCAATAAACTGGGACACCGTGCATCCCGAATCGAATTTTGTTTCCGGGCGCGGCTATCTTTATTCGGTGCAGGAAGCTGCTCCAACCAAAGAGTTTGCAGGTTATCTGAATAATGGCACAGTAGGATTTCCACTTACCAACAGTAGCATCGATCCGGAACTAAAAGGGTTCAATATGGTCGGAAATCCTTATCCTTCGTCTGTCGACTGGAAAGCGGATTCGGGTTTCACAAGAGATATGTTAAAATTATCGGGCGGCGGGTACAATATCTGGATATGGAATCCCGAAGCCAATAATTACGGCGTGTATAATTCGGCCGACCCGACCGATAATGGCACCAACTCGGTAGGTCGCTACATAGCTCCTATGCAGGGTTTCTTTGTTCAGGATAGCATTGCCGGAAATTTTGAGTTTAAAAATGCTGCACAGGTTCACACAGGAGCAAGCGCATGGAAGTCGAAACCTTTTAAAATTGCCAATACTAATATTCAGGTAACTGTTCAATCCGATGCCGGAAAAGGTAGCGATGAAGTAAAGTTAGTGTTTGGTTATGCCAAGAATGAAAACGTTGCACAGAAAATGTTCAGCCACGAAAAAACGGCACCAAGCCTGTACTTGCCTGATGCCCAAAAGTCCTACTCTATCCGTTACCTCACCGATACGGTAGCCAATCCAAAAGCCGAATTAAGCTTCAAGGCAGGTAATGCCGGTAATTTTACGTTGAAATGCATAGCCGACGAAACAAGATTTGGCGTCATTTATCTTGAAGATAAATTAACCGCTACAATACATAACCTGAGTACCAATAATCAATATTCGTTCAAAGCAACTTCCGATCAATCGCCAGCCCGTTTTGTACTCCATTTCGGTAAAATCGTAAAAGACAATCACCGGATTGATGCCAAAGTATATATTTCCGGAGAATCGCTACTCATTGACCTGATGGCTCTCAGCGGAAAGTATCAGGCGCAAATTTTTGACATTAGCGGTCGCCGGCTTGGCGTTATTAATTTAACGGGCGGACAGCAGGCTGAATTTCCGCTAAGCATTAAAGGTGTTTATATTGTAAACCTGCAATCCGAAAAAATCAGAACAGGTTTTAAAGTGGCGTATTGAAAAATATTTGGTTCTGCCATTATTGGTGGGAGTTTTGGAATAATATTAAACACTTGTACCACAACCAGCAGTCAACGATACGACCTGCCGGCAGGTAGGCAGGAATGAGTTAATTGTTCAAAATTTAGTACATGACAAAAATAGTAACTGCTCAGCACCCCTAAAAAAAAGTGATTGATTGATTTGAGTTAATAACAGGTATTCAATCAGATGATATATTTACCCCGAAGAGGTTAAATGTGCATAATCCCCGGTAAGCGAAGCGCAACTGGGGATAGTACAATATCTCAGGAAGTTCCGATTTAAGTTCATTGTTAATATTGCCATTCCCGAGATTGCTCCGGTTGCACTAAAACTGCACAAATATTGGACTAATCCATCCTCAATTCCATCGTTATTTAAATCCCCAATTAATCCTTCGTTAAATGAGCAACTACATCAAGTACAGTCTTCCATTCCATTTTTGAAGGTTTCTTCGATTGATTTAATAGGTTTGTTAAATGCTTTTTCTAATGAAGCGCTTGTTAAGTGTTTAATGTTTGGATTTTCCTTGTTGAAAACAGGTAAAAATATGACGGTTCCACTTCATCAAAAAGTATTGGAAATCCTTAAAAAAAGAAAAGGCAAATTTCCTTATGCCATATCAGACCAGAAATATAACACCTATATTAAAACTGTTTGCCAAAAGTTCCCGAAGTAGTAAAAGCGATTAATTCACTTTTTAATTCGTCAGCTATTTTTTCTTTTCCTGATTGCATTGCATATCTGATTGAGTTTATTTCGCTTTGGAATTTGCCTGATTTTATTTCTTGAAGAATATCAACTATGTTTTTATCCTCTAATTTTGTTCCGAAATTTTTATATATTGATACCATCAGCTATATGGGATTATTTCAGTTGTTTTTTAGGATTGTAATTTTCTTTCAAAAGATTTTGAATATCCAATAGACGATAGTAAATTTTATAACCTATTTGACAAAAACCAATTAGCTTAGTGTCCCTCCAAACTTGCGCAGTCCTTTTGCTAATGTTCATTAGTTGCATAAACTCTTGGTTGTCGAAGAAAACATTTTCGGGATCAATGTTTTGAACCAATTTGGTTTTTATGGCGAATTCGCTAACTCTGTCGATAATTTTATCGAGTTTTTTATCTGTTGTTTCGTAGAAGTCCATAGCTTATTTTTTTAATAAGATTAGACATTCCAATAATTCACTTCTTTTGTAATAGCGGCGAGCACCGATGCCGTGAGCAAGAACCTTCCCTTTGTTTGTCCAAGCCCAAAGTGTGCTGCTATCTATTTTAAGGAATTTACAAGTTTCCTCTCTGGTGAGAAGTTCTTCTTGTTCGTTTTTAATTTGGAATTCTTTTTGTTGGTTTTGAATTCCGTTTTTGATAGAAGTGTCTATCATTTTCTGAAGTTGCTCTACTGATAGGTTTTCGAGTAGAATTGAGTTTGTTTGCATAAGTCCTGTGTTTTTTAATGTTTTACAGGACAAATTAAATGAGGTATTTTAGTAGGTATTTTACAGGTATGTACCTGAAAAATACCCGAGATATTTAGTAGTTTTTTTCTATATAATCAATTATGATTTGGTCATTATTTGAAAGAGCTATAATTGTTTCTTTCCATTTGTTTCCAAATGTGCCTATTAACAAACTGGTACTATTTATTAAATCGTTTATCACCAGTGTTTGTCTATAAAAACTTTGTCCAGTTGACCCAATTCTTTTTCTTCCTATTTCCTCAATAGCCGATTTAATAAAACTTCCTTCGTGATTGATAGGTGGTTTTGAATTTGTCGCTGTCAATTCTAATAAATAGAGTAAAGCGTGCCATTTCTCAGGTAGTTTTTTTGGCGGCTTAGTTTCTTTATTAATATTTATGCGAATCAAGGGTTGAAAAAAGGTTAAAAAAGAAAGAAATATCTTTCAGTAAATTAGTTTAATAGACTGAAAATAAGTATATTTATAGTGTATCTAACGCACTTTTAAATATATGATTAATCAGCCTAAAGCCCTAAAATTAGTAAAAATCTACTCAATAATCTGCGACAGATTTGAAAAAGATTTAAAATATACTTGTGAACGTTTCAGCAACAACGATAAACAAGACTTAACAGACCAAGAGATTATGACAATTTATCTTTTTGCAGTTCAAGAAGAACAACGCTTTAGCGTCAAACAAATTCACAAATATGCTTGTGATTATTTGCGTGGTTGGTTTCCAAAACTCGGCTCTTATACTGGTTTTTCTAATCGACTTAACCAATTGTCAGAAGCTTTTAGGGTTTTTATAACTTCGCTACTTGAAGACTTCTTACCCTCAGATTGTTTTACAAATCAAAGTTTGCTGGATTCAATGCCGATAATTACTTGTTCAGGCAAACGCCTTGGAAAAGTAGCTAAAGACTTGACCGATAAAGGATATTGTTCAACTAAAAGCTTGTATTATTATGGTGTGAAATTACACGCACTAGCTTTTAGACGATTAAATAGAATTCCTTTCCCGGAAGAGATTCAGATAACACCTGCATCTGTAAATGATTTAACAGTCTTTATAGAGGCTTGGTCAGAGAAAACCAACAGAAATTTCTTTGGAGATAAAAGCTACATCAAACAAGATTTTTTTTCTGAATTAGAGCAAGAAAAAAATTCAATTATGATGACGCCAATAAAAGGAATCAAAGGGCAGTGTCAAGAAATCAAAAACAGAGATAAAGCTGCAAATGATTTGTTTTCAACAGCAGTATCAAGAGTTAGACAACCCATAGAATCCTTATTTAACTGGCTAATTCAAAAAACTGATATTCAAAGAGCAAGTAAAGTAAGGTCAAGTAAAGGTTTGTTAATTCATATATTTGGTAAAATTGCTTCTGCTTTTATAAACTTAATATTTTAACCCTTGATTCGCATTATTTACACAAGAGTAAAAAAAAACATAGAATATGCCCGCTCAGCATAAGGTTTATTCGTATCTGATAATTTTAGCCGGCGAAATTTTAGTAATCAAGTACGATGGACCAATCATCATCAATACCGATGCTGTAAAAGTTCCTGCATTTAAAAGAATAATGTAAGTCCAGTTAAAAACAACAGGAACAAAAGAAACATAATAAGCTTCGGGGTCGAGCGGTAAAATGCCTGTAAAATACTGTACGGCACAAAGCGATAAACCGATAATATTGCCCCATATCATACCTTTACCAATAAGAAACAAGGAGTGATATAGAAATATTTTTCGTACCGACCAGTCGGTTGCACCTACCGATTTTAAAATGCCAATCATATTGGTACGTTCCAAAATCAGGATAAGCAATCCCGAAATCATATTAAAACCTGCTACCGACAACATTAACAAAAGTATAACCCAAACATTCATATCGAGCAGGTCGAGCCACCCGAATATCTGCGGATTTATCTGTTTTATGGTTTGTGTATAGAGCGCATCCCCTTCTTTATCAAACCGATTTGAAGTAGTGGCATACACTGCATTGCCCGTTTCTTCGAGTTTATCAAAATCATTTATCAGAATTTCAATTCCACTGTATTGCTCCGAATCCCAGCTATTTAATTGCTGCACGTGACGCATATCGGTCAAAATAAACAATTTATCGTATTCGATAAAATTAGTGGAATAAATGCCGGAAATGATGAATTTTCGGGCTCTGACATTTTCCTGAATAAAGTATGTGAAGAAACTGTCACCTAATTTTAAACCCAATAAATTTGCTAAATATTTTGAAATGATAACTTCGTTTGTTGCTGAATCTTTTTTCAAATGGAGCGTGTGTCCCTCAACAAGATTTGATTTAAAAAAATTCCAGTCAAAATCCTTGTTGATACCTTTCAGGACTATACCCTGAAATTCAGTTTCGGTTTTTATTATTCCGGGTTTAGTAGCAAAAGGTTGAACATGTTTAACGTTATGGATGAACGAAATTTTCTGAATCAATGCATTATCAACATGGATCGGAATAGCTTCGTAAGTATTATTGTTATCAAAATTTGTTACCTGAATATGTCCGCCAAAGCCAATTGTTTTGTTCCTTATTTCCTGCTTGAAACCGACAACCACAGCCACTGCAATAATCATGACAGCCAATCCCAAAGCAATACCAATAATGGCAATACGAACTGCCGGACGAGATACATTTTTCTTGCCCTGTTGAAAATGAATACGCTTAGCTATGAAATACTCTATATTCAAATTGGTTAATGGTTAATGGTCCCCTCGATAGCTATCGGGAGGTTAATTAAGACCCCTTTTTACTTTTTACTTTTTTCACTTCTCACTTTTCAATTTTCAATTTTCAATTTTCAATTTTCAATTTTCAATTTTCAATTTTCAATTTTCAATTTTCAATTTTCAATTTTCAAAAAAATGGTTAATGGTAAAATAGTAAATGGTAAATAGTATGATAATTTATTTTATAATGTTCTTCCGGGATAAACTTCAAGCGCTTTTTGAATGACCATCAAAGCATTTTTAAGATCTTCTTTAGCAAGCACATAAGCAATTCGAACTTCGTCTTTTCCTAACCCTTCTATGGTGTAGAAACCGGATGCGGGTGCCATCATTACCGTTTGTCCTTCAAATTCAAAATCGGACAATAACCAAGAGCAGAAAATGTCGGCATCATCGACCGGCAAACGCGCCACGGTGTAAAAAGCACCCATCGGAATAGGCGAATACACTCCCGGAATACGATTTAGTCCATCAATCAGAAAATTGCGTCGTTCAACATATTCGTCATACGTATCCTGCATATATTCCTTAGGAGTATCCATCGAAGCTTCAGCAACAATTTGCCCCAACAAAGGCGGACTTAGCCGAGCCTGACAAAATTTCATTACACTTTTTCGTATGTCTTTGTTTTTAGTTACCAATGCACCGATACGGATACCACATTCGCTGTATCGCTTGGATACAGAATCAATTAATATTATATTTTCTTCAATCCCGTCCAAATGGAAAGCTGAAATATAAGGAGCACCTGTGTAGCAAAATTCGCGGTAAACTTCGTCGGAAAAAAGGAATAAGTCGTATTTTTTTACCAGATCACGAATTTTGTTCATCTCGGCACGAGTATAAAGATAACCAGTGGGATTATTCGGATTACATATTAAAATCCCTTTAGTTCGTGGCGTTATCAAATCTTCAAATTTATCGATATGCGGCAATGCAAAACCTTCCTCAATAGTAGAAACAACGGGACAAACAACTGCTCCGGCACCAATGGCGAAGGCGGTATAGTTAGCGTAAGCAGGTTCGGGCACAATAATCTCATCGCCCGGGTCGAGGCAACTCATAAATGCGAAATTAACTGCCTCCGAACCGCCTGTTGTTATTATAATATCTTCTTCGGTAACATCAATATTAAATGTGTGGTAATAAGATGCTAATTTACTTCTAAGCGACTTAATACCATCGCTCGGACTATATTCAAGAATTTCGCGGTCAATATTCCGAATGGCATCCAACGCGACTTGCGGCGTTTTTATGTCGGGCTGCCCGATATTCAAATGATACACTTTTATTCCGCGTGCTTTGGCTTTATCAGCTAAGGGAACTAATTTACGTATTGGCGATTCGGGCATCGATTGCCCGCGTTGTGACGAATGTGGCATAAATATGTTTGAGATGTGTTCTGTCGAACAATTTAAAATAATTTATAATCTGAATGCAAAAGTAGTGAAATAATACCGAATTGAAAAAAAATAAGGACTAAGGATTAAGAACTATAATTGGAAAGATGATTTTTTTTATTTCTCACAAAGATATTGCGAATGAGCTAAAATAATTTTATATCAAAGTCAAAAACTAAT
>JAURYY010000216.1 GCA_030653695.1 Paludibacter sp.
TAAGTGAATAAGATACTTAGCTATATTTTATAGTAAATTCTTCGTGGCGACTTTGTGCCTTAGCGACTTTGCGTTCAAAAGAGTTAAAAAAATAATTTTATTTATTAACAACTTGCTCTAAGCAGATAACCAGTTAAATAACGATCCTCTTCCTTTTGTATATGAAAGCACGGGAGTGGTTACGCGCTTTACCGATTACAGAGACCCAAAACCAAGAGGAAGAAATGTTTTTAGTTTTCACAAACCTGACACTTTTTCGGATTGGTTGAAGAAACCGAAAAGTCTTCGGACAAGATTGTTGGACATTCCAACATTAAACCCGACAGGGCTTCGTCCTGCACAGATTGTTGCCATTGAAAATTTAGAACAATCTTTTAAAAAGAATCGTCCAAAAGCGTTAATTCAAATGGCGACTGGTGCAGGTAAAACCTTTACTGCCGCTACTTTTGTGTATCGTTTGTTGAAACACGCCGATGCAAAGCGTGTTTTGTTTTTGGTTGACACCAAAAATCTTGGCGAACAAGAATTTATGACTTTTCAGCCCAATGACGATAACCGTAAATTCACCGAATTATACAATGTGCAGCGACTATCTTCGAGCTATATTGCTTCTGATAGTCAGGTTTGTATTTCTACCATTCAGCGCTTGTATTCCATACTTAAAGGCGAAGAACTTGACGAAAGTGCCGAACTCGACAATCTGAATGAAAGTACTTGGATGCAGAAGAAATTGAATACAAAACAGGCTATTCCTGTTGAATATTCAGCCAAAATACCTATTGAACAATTCGACTTTATTGTGGTGGACGAGTGCCACCGTTCCATTTACAATTTATGGAAACAGGTGTTGGATTATTTCGATGCTTCGTTGATTGGTTTAACAGCCACGCCCGACAAACGAACCTTTGGTTTTTTCAACGAAAATGTAGTGAGCCAATATACTTACGAGGAGTCGGTTATTGATGGTGTAAATGTACCTTACGATGTTTATACTATTGAAACAGAAATTTCTCAACTTGGTGAAACCATTAAAGCAGGTTGGTTTGTAGACAGACGAGATAAATTGACACGCCAAAAACGCTGGCAGCAGGAAGACGAAGATACTCAATACACCCGAAACGATTTAGACAAAAAAGTGGTGAATCCAAGTCAGATTCGCAATATTATTCGTGAATACAAACGAGCTTTGAAAACGGACATTTACCCCAATCGTTTCGACGAAAACGGTGAATACGAAGTGCCTAAAACATTGGTGTTTGCAAAGACCGACAGCCATGCCGACGATATTATAAAAATCATTCGTGAGGAATTTGATGAAGGAAATGATTTTTGCAAAAAGGTAACCTACAAGATTGAAGAAGACCCAAAATCCTTACTCAACCGTTTCAGGAATTCGTATTATCCACGCATTGCCGTAACGGTGGATATGATTGCAACAGGAACAGATGTAAAAGCGTTGGAAGTGCTGCTTTTTATGCGTGATGTAAAAAGCATAAACTACTTTGAGCAAATGAAAGACCGTGGAACTCGCACCATAAATAACGACACACTTCAATTGGTAACCCGAACAGCCAATAGCAAAACGCATTTCGTAATTGTGGATGCCGTGGGTGCAACCAAATCGAAAAAAACCGACAGCCGACCATTGGAACGAAACCCCACCGTTGACCTAAAAGATTTGTTGGGTGCAATTACCATGGGCGTTGAAGAAGAGGATTTGTTTTTGTCGTTGGCAAACCGTTTAATCCGCCTCGAAAAACAAATTACTGAAAAGGAAAAATTAAAGCTATTGGAATATTCAGGAGGTAAAAACCTGAAACAAATTACCAGAGAATTGATTATTGCTTTTGATGCCGACGAAATTGAAAAGATAGCACAGCAGAAAATTGAAGCATATTGTACAGACGCCATGCATGGCGTTTCAGTAGCCGATTTATCGCCTGCTGCAATTGATAATTTTAAAATAGAAGCGCAACAAGAATTAATCAATCAAGCTTCGGGCACGTTCAACGGACAATTGAACACCTACATTGATAATGTTCGGAAAGAGCACGAGCAAATTATCGACCACGTAAATATTGATACCGTTACCAAATCGGAATGGGATAGCCTTTCGGCAGATAAAGCCAACGAATTGGTGAAAGATTTCTCGGAATATCTGGAGTTGCACAAAGACGAAATAAAAGCCCTGAGTATTTTCTATAATCAGCCTTACAACCGCCGAAACATTACTTTTGGCATGATTAAAGACGTGATGGAAAAGCTAAAAATGGACAAACCCATGCTTGCTCCCGAATATGTGTGGAATGCTTATGCAGTAATTGATAATGTAAAGACGGGGCATGCCCCGTCTCCCAAAGACGAACTGACTGCTTTGGTGTCGCTTATTCGGCGGGCTTGCGGAATTGATAAAGAGCTGAACGCTTACGATACTACCATTGAAGCCAACTTTAATAAATGGCTTTTTAAGCAACACACCGGGCAACACAACCGCTTTACGGACGAACAACTCGATTAGCTGCGCATGATTAAAGACCACGTGGTGAGCAGTTATCACATAGAGCTGGAAGATTTGGATTACACCCCGTTTGACGCACAAGGTGGACGAGGAAAAATGTATAAACTATTTGGCAACCAAATGAATGAAATAATTGAGGAGTTGAACGAAGTATTGGCTGCATAAAATGTCTGAACCTTTGATTAAACTGATTCAATGATTATTACGATTTAAAAAAATAGAAAATCACACAAAATCAAATGTTCAGACAACAAAATGAATAAGATGATTGAAAAAAATATAAACAAAATCAGGAAAATCCTGAAATCAAAAAAATCAAAGGTTCAGATAAATTATGACTAACGAACAATATAAACACAGTGAACTAACAGGCTTGATTATTGGCTGTGCAATGGAAGTACACAAGCAGTTAGGAAATGGCTTTCAGGAAGTTATTTATCAAAGAGCGTTGGCTATAGAGTTTGAATCAAAATCTATTCCGACAGCAAGAGAGTACGAAATGCCCATTGATTAATTACCTAAAAGCAACAAATATTGAACTTGGTTTGCTACTAAATTTCGGAAAAGAAGCAGAATATAAACGAAAAGTCTTTATGAATGCTTACAAACGATGAAAGTAACTAAGGAAAAATCAAGCCAAACGAGTGTCTCGCTGTTTTCACCCAGGCAGTCAGATATTTTGAGTAAATAATGTTTATGATAATCTCTTTTACGATAGGCTTCTGCAAAGTTTGCACAAACCGAACGAGATGAACGTCGAATTTGGTCTGTCAAAGAATATTTTTCTTCTTTGGGAAAGTGAATTGTAATATCAAAAACCTCACAAGCTTGTCGAAATGCTCGTTGATAAGCAATTAAATCCTTAATCCCTGATTATTCATTCTTTTTTCTATTACTATTTACTTCTTACTACCCACTTTATTTAACTTACTACCCACTACCCACTATAAACTTCCATCAGCTCTTCAATGTGTTTCTCTATGCTGTATTTTTCACGAACAAAACGGGCAGCTTCTTTTGCTTTGGCTTGATACGCTGATTTATCATGCAAAAATAGCATAAATTGTTGTACTAAATCGCCCTCATCTTTAGTTTTATAAAGTGTAGCGTATTTCCCATCTTCGGTTATTTCTTTCATCACACCCCAATCATTTACAAAAACCGGTATCCCTACTGCCATGGCTTCTACCACGGCTATGCCAAAAGTATCATGATCACTGGCATAAACAAAAGCATCCAATTGACTGAGTATTTGGGGAACATCGTTTCGGGAGCCCAAAAAGGAAACTTTATCCAACAATTTATTTTGATTGCAATAGTTATAACAATCTTCATACAATTGGGGCACATTATCTGCACGTTTACCTACAAATACAAAATGGAAATCAACCTTTTGTTGGTGTATTAGTCTTAAAAAACGACACAAAGTCAGTTGATCCCGACAGGGAACAAAATTGCCTACTGAACCCAATAAGAGTGTATCGGTGGAAAGTTGCAATTCATCTCGAAGGTTGTCATTCAGTTCGCGACTTGAAGTCGCACTCCGAATTGGAGATGGAACCATCTGATTACTTGGAGTCATCTGCTGAGTCGTATTTAATTTATCAAACGAAACTCCGTTATATACCACATGCTGTTTCTCGTAAGTTAACCCGTATTTTTCCTGATAATGTTGGCGTTGGGTATCACTTACAAATATGTTGGCTTCAGTATGAGTTATTATATATTTTAAAATTTTTTGTCCCAGGTTTGCTTCGTTAAAATCATAACCATGTAAAGTAAGGATTACTTTTAAGCCTGTTCCGATTCCGGCTATACGAGCGTAAAGAGCATCTATGGGTTGTTGGGCATGAGCAATATTGATATTATTTTCAATTAAAAATTTACGTAATCTGAATAAATACCCCATTAAATTATTTCCGACCGAAAGTTTATTTATTGGCACTCCACTATTTAAAAATTCAGCCTCCAGCACTCCGGTTTTTCTAAATAAACCAATTGCATCCAAGTTGTTTTTTTTGGCATTTCGGAATACATCCAATAGCAAGGTTTCGGTACCGCCACGATTAAGAGAACCAAGAAGATAGGCAATTTTCATACAACGACAAATTACACGAATTTAAAAAACTAATTACACGAATAAGAAAAGATGAGTGATTAGTGGGTAGTTTATAGCCGGTAGTGGGTAGTGGTTGGGTAGTGGGTAGTTGATGTCAAACAAACTACTACTTACTTCTTACTACCGACTATAAACTACCGACTATAAACTACTTCAAAATTGATCCCACTTTCAAAAAATCCATCCACATTCTCACCATTCCTTTTGGCAAAATCGTATAATACAATCTATATTTGAACGCATGATTTTTCCAATTAATTCCGGATAAAATGTTTTCGACTTCCTTTTTATTTTTTCCTGCCAGATAATACGGCAATAAACCATATACCGCCAATCGTTCGTACAAAATCCGAAAATCGGGATTATTATTAAGCTCTCCATAATCGCTGAATAACATGTGCTGTTCGGGTTCATATAATTTTTCTCCAATAGCCCTATGTTGCAATTCTACATCCTGATTGTAATAGGCTAACGATTTATTCAAAAATGCAACCGGATATTTCATTGCAACCCGTATCCACAAATCAAAGTCTTCGCCTAATTTCAGGGTTGGTTTAAATCCTTTTTCCGATTCAAAAATTGATTTACTTATAATTGTTGCTCCAGTCCATAGTGGCATGTACATGGTTTTGGCATAAACCTTACAGTAGTTTATACAACCACGTTCAAAATCACTTTCAACTCCAATATTAGCCGGAATTAATTTTCCATTCTTTACCTTATAATAACTGCTACCATAAATTCCGGCTTCGGGAAATTCATCCATCAAACTTTTCATTTCTTCCAGATAAGTAGGCTCCCACCAATCGTCCGCATCCAGAAAAGCGATGTAATCGTATTTAGCTGCTTTCACACCGTTGTTTCTTGCTACAGAAACACCCTGATTTTGTTGCTTAATGACCCTGACCTTGCCCCCCCAACCCCCTAAATGGGGAGTAAAAGACCTGTCCTCTAAACGCTCAGCTATAGAACCCCCTTTAGGGGGCAGGGGGTCATCTGTTGAGCCATCGTCCACAACAATCAGTTCAAACTCCTGATAAGTTTGATGCAATACCGAACGTATGGCTTTTTCTACGTAAGCGGCTTTGTTGTAGAGGGGGATGATAACTGTAAACATTTAATGCAGGAATGATTTTAACCTTAATCCTGAGTAATAAATATAAAACGACAATTTTAATTTCGCGCTCTTTATTTTGGTGCTTTTACTTCCTAAATCCAACAATATCTTACCATACTTATTAGCTGAGGTAAAATCACATTTTTTATATGCCAAACTTAACAACACTCCATGTACGAAAATGTCGTAATCATTTTCATTATACTTTAATTCCCCTGAAAATAAATCACATAAGTATTTATACATAATTTTCTCTTTTTCAAATCGTAAAATAATCTTATCGTAAGATTTCAAATTACTTAACGATTCATGACCTTTACGATATGTAGCAGTTGAAACAGGCAAATAATTAATCGTTGAATATTTGGATAGAATCACCCATGTTGGCCAATCTTCAATCGTAAACTTCAATCGAATGTAATCAGCAATAGGAATATATTTATCGAAAAGTTCTTTTCTAATACAGGCAGTAGGGGCTACAATTTTAAGTTTTCCGTTAAAAATTTCTTTTTGTTTGAAACCTTCCAAAATTACTTCTTTTCTCAATCTTCGACAAGAAGGTATTGTTTTATTTGTTTTTGTATCCAACTCATCATAATCGGTATGTAAAACTCCACATTCCGGCACTTTTTCCATATAATCAACTTGCAACTGTAATTTTTCGGGATTATGCCAAAAGTCATCACCCGCACAAGTTGTTATATACTTACCACTAGCCATTTTAATGCAATTCAACCAATTATGTACAACACCTACGTTACTTTCTAACAAAACAAGCTTTATTTTTTCAGGATATTTTTGTTGATATTCTTTACATATTAAACGCGTTTTATCAGCTCCAAAGTCATCACCTATAATTATCTCGAAAGGAAAATCACAATGTTGCGACAATATGCTCTCAATAGTTTGTGCAATAGTATTCTCTTGATTGTAAGTAATTATTACAACTGAAACAAGAGGTTCTTGAATAAATTCTTCGGATTCAATAATCATAAAAATGAATTAACAAGTGAAATAACTTTTTTGACTTCTTCCATCTCCATCACCGGACTTATCGGCAAACTGAGTACTTCGTTATGAATTTGCTCAGTGTTAGGGAAACTCAGATTGTTCCATTCCTTGTAAGCTCCTTGTTTATGAGGAGGGATAGGGTAGTGGATCAAGGTTTGGATGCCGTTTTCAGTCAGGTAAGTTTGAAGTTTTTCGCGGTTGCTGGTTCGGATAATAAAGATATGCCAAACGTGCGTGAGTGAAAAGTATCCCTTTGCTTCGCTCGGGATGACGGTGAAAAGTGAAGAGTTTTGGCTGTTTGGTAAAATAATTTCAGGATGGTGTATGTTTGCGCAGTAGTATTGTGCGATTTCGTGGCGGCGCTGGTTTTCGGCATCCAGATATTTGAGTTTAACATCCAGAAAAGCTGCTTGTATTTCGTCGAGGCGGCTGTTCAGGCCTTGATACTCGTTAACATATTTTTGTTTGCTTCCATAGTTGCCTAAGGTCCTTACTATTTCAGCCAGTTGGTCATCCTTAGTTGTTACTGCACCGGCATCGCCCAATGCACCGAGGTTTTTACCGGGATAGAAGCTATTGCCGGCTGCATCACCCAATGTTCCGCTTCTTTTACCGTTCCAGATAGCGCCAATTGCCTGCGCATTGTCTTCAATAATCTTGAGGTTGTAGCGTTTGGCAATTAATTCCAATTTCTCACTCCAGCATATCTGTCCATATAAATGAACAACCATAATTGCACGGGTTCGGGCTGTAATATGCTGCTCAATCAGGGAAATATCAAGATTGCAGGTATTGATATCCGGTTCAACTAAAACAGGTTTCAGTCGGTTATCTGTAATTGCAAGTATGCTGGCAATATATGTATTAGCAGGAACAATAACTTCATCACCTTCCCGCATTATACCCATTTCGATATACGCTTTCAGGATCAGGCGCAGGGCATCAAGTCCGTTTGCAACTCCAATAGTATGTTTTACTCCAATGTAGTTTGCCAGGTTAGCTTCGAACTGTTTTACTCTTTCGCCTTGCAGGTACCAGCCGGAATCGATAACATCAGCGGCTGCTTGTTTGAGTTCAGCAGCGTATTGAGCGTTTATTTTTTGTAAGTCGAGGAATTTAATCATTTTCATTCTTTTTTATTTCCCAATAGCCCCTTGTGCCACCTATTCGTATTAGAAAACCAAGTTGCTTTAGTCTTTCCAGGTGTTTTTGTATTGCTGATTCGTTTATAGTGAGGGTTTTAGCTATTGATTTTCTGCTTATATGTTGATTTTCAACAATTAAATTAAATATTTTTAGTTGTGTCTCACCTATTTGACCACCTATTTGACCACCGATTTGACCACCGATTTGACCACCTACCTTTTCAAAAGCGCTGTCTTTTTTACGCCTTATGGTAACCACAAAAGCATCCTCTATCTTAAATTCAGGCGGAGGTAAACCT
>JAURYY010000220.1 GCA_030653695.1 Paludibacter sp.
GCTCACCTTGCCGATGTTGAAAATACGGCAAAAATTTTGCGCGACAACTGCGAAGTAGTTGTAGTTATCGGTATCGGAGGCAGTTACCTTGGCGCAAAAGCGGTAATCGATGCACTTTCAAACAGTTTCGATTGGTTACTGACTGAACGCAGTACGCCGGTAGTGGTGTATGCCGGACAAAATATTGGTGAAGATTATCTGTACGAATTGCAGGAATTATTGAAAAATAAAAAATTCGGTATCATATCTATTTCAAAATCGGGTACAACTACCGAACCGGCTTTAGCTTTTCGCCTGCTGAAAACGCAACTCGAAGCGCAGCAGGGCAAAGAAGCTGCACGGAAACTAATTGTAGCTGTAACCGATAAAGCGCGTGGGGCGTTGCGCACCTTAGCAAGTCAGGAGGGTTACAAAACCTACGTTATCGAAGATAATATCGGGGGACGTTACTCTGTGCTTTCGCCCGTTGGACTGTTGCCAATAGCAGTTGCCGGATTCGATATTCGTCAGTTTGTTGCAGGTGCTGCATATATGGAAAAGCTTTGCGGAACCGAAACTCCGTTCGACGAAAATCCTGCCGCTATTTATGCTGCAACCAGAAACGAACTTTACAAAAACGGAAAAAAAATTGAAATCCTTGTGAATTTTCACCCTAAAATGCACTTTGTAGCCGAATGGTGGAAACAACTTTATGGCGAAAGTGAAGGAAAAGAAAACCTTGGAATTTTTCCGGCTGCAGTCGATTTTACTACCGATTTGCATTCGATGGGTCAATGGATTCAGGAGGGCGAACGTACCATTTTCGAAACTGTTATTTCGGTTAAAGAACCTAATTACACCAAGATTTTTCCGCACGACGAAACTAACCTCGTTGGATTAAACTTTTTGGCAGGTAAACGCGTGGACGAAGTAAACAAGATGGCCGAACTCGGAACAATGATTGCTCACATCGACGGTGGAGTGCCGAATCTGAAAATTGAGTTGCCAAAACTGAACGAGTATTTTTTGGGCGAGTTACTATATTTCTTCGAAAAAGCATGTGGTGTCAGCGGTTATGTGTTGGGAGTAAATCCCTTCGATCAACCAGGCGTAGAAGCTTACAAGAAAAATATGTTTGCCTTGCTCGATAAACCCGGTTTCGAAGCCGATACAAAAGCAATTAAAGCAAGATTGTAAGTGTTCGCAATGAATATTGAATGAAAAAATAAGGGTTGACTAAAATTTAGTCAACCCTTATTGATTGCTGAATATTTTCAACCTCAGGGTTGAAAACAATTATTTTTTCTTAATAATAGGCGTTTTTATTGTAATTGTAGTATTGTTTGAGCCGTATAAATTTTTGAAATTGGCATCTGATACTACCGCAAGTTGAATCTTTGCATCATTACTCGGAGATTTTGCAACATATTTGAAAGGAAATAACAAAGCAGTAGATGTGCCTTTCATATAAAAGTTGCCATTTTTATAATCGGATGTTGGTAAAAAAATACTGTCCATAGCTGTTTTATCTGGAAGAATAATTTTTGCAATGCTATCGCTGGTTTGTTTCAGATAAAATGCAGTTAGATTATTTTCAAAACCTGTCATATAAGGCAGAAATGTTACTGTGTCACCAACCGAAATGGTGTCGAGTCGGAAAACCCCACCTTCGTCGGTAAAATATAAATTCAGCGAGTCGCCGTTTTGTAAAAATGGATTTTTAAGCAATACTATCTGAGGTGTATAGTTCGATTCTCCATCCAATGTACAGGACGAAAACAAAATGCTTATGAATAGTAGGAGTAAAAATAATTTCGATTTCATAAAGAGTGTTATTAAGTCCGCAAAATTACAAAAATTATACCACATATTTATCGTAAATGCAAAAAAACAAAAAAATATGACAAAAAACTCAATAACATATAAAGTGTTTTTGCATTAATTAATTGTGTCGGGATCACAAGACTCGAACCTGCGACCTCTACGTCCCGAACGTCGCACGCTACCTACTACGCCACATTCCGAGCTATTTTTGTGTTTGCAAATTTACTTGTTTTTTGTAAATCTGAAAATGATTTTTATTACTTTTTTCCGATAAAGCAATTCCAAAAAAGAGAATTTATTTTACAATGATAATTTAATATTCACACTTTTCAGCTAATTTATTGAAAATATTTTATGACAAAAACAGTATCTTTGTGCCCAAATACAAAATATACGATGTTTACTTCTTCTATTCAAAAGTTTTTAAACAAGAATCATTATCCCTGTTTTAGTCCAAAGGCTGTTTTTTTTGACATGGATGGCGTGCTTTTCGATTCCATGAAATCACATACCAATGCATGGGTGCAGGCAATGCTGGATATGAACATTCCTTTCACCCATCACGAAGCATACATGAACGAAGGGCGGACCGGACAATCAACCATTGATGGTGCATTCAATCGCACTTTCGGGCGCGATGCCACTGAAGAAGAAAAGCAACAGATTTACAGTTTGAAATCGAAGTATTTCGAAGGATATGATGCCCCCGAACGAATACCTTTTGTGTTAGAATTACTGAATACAATTAAAAAACAGGAGTTAATAATTTTTGTTGTAACCGGTTCGGGACAAGCCAGTTTAATTGAAGGATTGGAACAATCTTTTCCTAACATCTTTCAGAAAGAGAAAATGATAACTGCTTTTGATGTTCAAAATGGAAAACCTTCACCGGAGCCCTATCTAAAAGCTTTAAAAAAATCGGGATTACAACCATGGGAGATTATCGTTGTCGAAAATGCACCTTTGGGAATTGAATCGGCTAAAGCTGCCGGACTTTTTACATTAGGCGTTAATACAGGTATTTTAGAAAAGGAAGTTCTGGTAAAAAGCGGTGCTGATATAGTGTTTGATAGTATGGAGCAAGTTTTCGAAAAATGGAACGAACTTGTTTCTTGATGGGATTGTTAATTTTCAAATTTTAAATGATGTGTTATGCCTAAATTTATTGTAGTTTTTGCTTTTTTGTTATTGTCAACAACTATTTTTTCTAACTCAAACGACACATTGTTTACACCTCGAATTGAAGGAACAATACGTGCTAAATACGAGTACAATGTAAGTTTAAGTGAGCAGCGTTTTCAGGTACGAAATGCGCGTTTCAGCATTAACGGAAAATTCAGCAATCTTGTTTCGTACAAAGCTGAAATTGACTTGTCGGACGAAGGGGAAACAAAAATGTTAGATGCTTTTTTACGTTATCACCCTGAGAGCTGGTTTACATTTACTGTTGGTCAGCAAAAAATTCCTTTCAGTACCGATAACATACGTTCTCCTCATCAACTTTTTTTCTCAAATCGCTCATTTATAGGTAAACAACTCACTGCTTTACGCGATGTAGGGGCAACAGTTGTCGTAAGTAATCCAAAAGGAATCCCAATAGATTTGATAGCAGGAATTTATAACGGAACCGGTTTGTATAACCAAAAAATGTGGAGATATAGTAATGAACTCAGCTATTCTTTTCGTACCGTAATTGAACCATTTAAAAATGCTGAACTAACATTGAATTATAATTCGGTGCAACCATACAATTTGAGAATGAATATGTTTAATGTGGGTGGAGCCGTTAATTTTAACGGTTTGCACCTCGAGAGTGAATTTTATTATAAAACATATAACGCTTCGGTTTTTAATCCTACGTCTGGTTTTTTTGCTATGGCAGCCTATGGAGTCAATACTCCTAAATTAATTCATGTCAAAAATATTAAAGCGTTGCTCCGATTTGATAATATGACCAACAACAACAAAGGGAAAATGGATGCCGGTGGAAATTATATGTTGGATGATATAGCTCGGTCGCGTGTTACAGCAGGTTTAACATTTAGTTTTTCGAAACCGTTTTTGAATGACATTCGACTGAATTACGAACAATACTTTTTTCCGGAAGGTTATATAAACGATCAGAATAAATTGGTTGTAGAGTATGTTGTGCGTTTCTGATAAAATTACTTACTTTGTATTAAAATTAATAATCGACAGATAAAATGCAAATATATAAATATCCCGACAAAAAAACATGGATTAAAATTTTAGCGCGTCCGGTTTTTGATAGTACTAATTTATTCGACACAGTAAAAATAGTATTAGACGATGTTCGTTTGCGCGGAGATAAAGCTGTACATGAATATACCGAAAAATTTGACAAGGTAACACTACATCAAATCGAAGTTACGAAAGAAGAAATTGATGAGGCAGAAAAAATGATTTCCATTCAATTGAAACAAGCCATCGAAATGGCGCGTCGGAATATCTGGAAATTTCACGCTGAACAACAGCATGATTTAAAAGAAATTCAAACTTCCCCGGGTGTTTTCTGCTGGCAAAAAGCCATCGCCATCGAAAAAGTAGGGTTATATGTTCCGGGTGGAACAGCTCCTTTATTTTCTACAGTTTTGATGTTGGGAGTACCTGCACAAATAGCCGAATGCAAGGAAATTATACTTTGTACCCCGCCTGATAAAGAAGGAAAAATTCATCCGGCTGTACTTTATGCAGCCAAGGTTGCAGGTGTTCACCGTATTTTCAAAATAGGAGGAACACAGGCAATAGCTGCCATGGCTTACGGGACCGAAACAGTCCCGAAAGTATATAAAATTTTCGGACCGGGAAATCAATATGTAACCGCGGCAAAACAACTTGTATCTTTGTGCGATGTAGCCATTGATATGCCTGCAGGACCTTCGGAAGTTGAGGTGATAGCCGATAAAACGTCAAATCCCGCTTTTGTGGCTGCCGATTTACTATCGCAAGCCGAACATGGCACCGATAGTCATGTATTGTTGATTACCGTGGACGAAGCATTGGTCGAAAAAGTGCTTGAGCAGATTGAAATTCAAATCGAAATGCTCCCCCGAAAAGAAATAGCCCGAAAAGCACTCGAAAATAGTAAAATAATTGTACTGAAAACCTTAGAGGAAGCTGTGGAAATTACCAATGAATATGCACCCGAACATCTTATCATTTCAACACATTATTATATGGGAGTTGCTGCCAATATAACCAATGCAGGGTCGGTTTTTCTTGGAAATTTCACGCCCGAAAGCGCCGGCGATTACGCTACCGGCACCAACCATACATTACCCACAAATGGGTATGCCAAAGCCTACAACGGTGTAAATTTGGATAGTTTTATCCGCAAAGTTACTTTTCAGCAACTCACCCGCGAAGGATTGACAAACTTGAGTAATGCTATTATACTCATGGCCGAGAACGAAGGACTTCAGGCACATAGCAATGCCGTTAAAGTACGGTTGATGGACGAAGAAAAGAAAATTGAAGAATTTAACAGCAGGCATATTTAATTGGAAGACATTAGAACCATCCCGATAGCTATCGGGACAAAGAGCAAAGAACAAAGAGCAAAGATTGTTTTTGTGGAGAATCGAAAAGTTGGCAAAACGGGAGAGCAAAGACAAGTTATAATAAGTAGTTTCGATACTAAGTTCAAAATGCAGGTTAAATTACAAGTTTAATAGTTTTTAAACTTCACAAACGCGCTATCATTCCAACTTCGTAACATTGCAAAATAAACATAATGACTATCGGCTTTTGTACCCAACGTTTTTTTTTATTTGTAAAACAATAAATAATGGCTCATTTCTAAGACAAGGTTGACGGTATATGGTTAGTTTTCGAATCAATTTTCTGTGAAGAAATGGAAAAGAATGGAACGCG